>WLWL01000098.1 GCA_012103605.1 Candidatus Nanopelagicales bacterium | reverse complement strand
CCGAGCCGCCGACGAGGCCAGTGTTTCCACCCTGGGGAAGAACCGGCACTCCCACGCCAGCGCAGGCTCGCATCACAGCTGCAACCTCTTGCGTGCTCCCCGGGCGCACCACACACACCGCTGGGCCGCCGAAGCGACGGGTCCAGTCCACGCAGTAGGCCTGCATCACGGCCGGGTCCTCGATAACCGACGACTCACCCACGATGGTCCGCAGCTCGGAGATCAACTCACCGTGGCCAGAAGACACCAACGTCGTCGAATTCTTCGGCACGGGGTTATCCTGACGTAACTGCTTCCCCGCGGACGGAGTGCCCCGTGAGCCGATCGTCGTCGAACACGCTCAGAAAACGCTGCGCCACGTTTGCCACGGCGGGGCTCTTCGCTCTCGGATCTGTTGCCGTGGCTCCGACCGCTACGGCCGCGGAGATCCCCGCGACCGGCACGTTCTCCTTCACCACCGGACCAGGAATCCTGCCCGCGTGGGATAGCGCGAATATCTCCCTGGTCGGAGTCTCTCCGGGCTCGGTCATTACGAACACCGGGACCAATATCGCGCGCGTCACTTTGCCCCTCGTCGCCAAGTCGGGCACCGCGAATGCGGCCGCCGGCGGCTTCCGATTCACCAACAACGACACCGGCGCCACCTTCCGTTGCTCAAACCCCACGATCGACACGCGGGCGCGCGTCATCGACTGCGTCCTCCCCTCCGGTTACAACGCGGCCGTTTTCGCCATCACCGACATCGAGGAGCGGACCCGCATCGATACGGACGAGACCAAGACGACGATCTTCCAGGGCATGAACCTCCAAATCATCAACCGCGAAATGGCCATCAGGCTCAACGATCAGCTCGATACCAACGTTTTCTCGGCGAGCGTGGTTCTGGGCGACGGGTCACTCGTCGTGACGCGAGCACGCTAGTCACTCGCTTCCCATTTCTCACTTTCATTAATTCTTGACACTTCAGGGCTCGTAACGTCGCAATGTGTTGTCACTTGGTTTATTGATCGGCGTGTCGTGGCGACAACAAGGAGGTAAGGAAAAGCCACGCAAGGAGTACCACCATGGAAACACGCACCACAAGAATTACCAGCGCCCTCGGCGCTCTCACTGCCGGCATCGTCGCCGGCATGATTGTCAGCACCAGCCTTGTCAGCGCCCCTGCCGCCCAAGCGGCGGAGTCCGACGCGAAGATCACACAGTCCAGCAACACAGGCGTTGTGATCGCCCGGGACCAGAGCGTTCCGCTCACAGCCGTCCCGACGGCTCCGCGGGCCGTCACGGTCACGACAAGCCCCAACACCCGGGTCACTGTGAAGGCCCCACGGTCGAAGACTCGCTCGGCGAAAACGAATGCGAAAGGGCTTGCCACCTTCACCAAGTTGAAGGCGGGCAAGAAGTACACCGTCACCGCCGATGGTGAGTCCGCAACAGTCGTCCCGGTCCTAAAGGTGGGGCGGGCGCGAGATTTGACGATCATGACCACGTCCGAGCCTGGAACCATCACGGCCACCTGGGCTCACGTCGCCAGCAAGGCACGCGGCGGACTCACCGTCGGCTACACCCTCACCGCAACGCCCGTCAGAGTCGCAGTCGGAGTGACAACCGGAGTGGCAGTCGGCGATCCCGACGTGCCATCGATCTCCGTTGAGACCGACAGCACAGAGGCGGTTCTCCGTGGACTCGACCCGAGGGTGCTGTATTCGTTCACCGTCACACCGCACAACCTGCTGGGTGAGGGTAGGGCGAGCGTGGCCCGGATGGATCGATCTCTCGCTGAGGTTTCGGGGATCGCTGTGCCATCGGCCGACGACGCCGACAGAGACTCTGCAGGGAAGACACCCTCGGCTGAGCCCTCCGCAGTACCGGTGGCCGCGGCTCCGCCTGCACCAACACCGGCGCCCACGAGAGCCCCCCAAACCCGAACGATCTGGGTGTGCCCCGACGAGTTCACCGAAGTTGACGGTGTCTGCACACAGAACCGGGCATACACCTTCCATACGGAAACAGAAACAACCGCTTACACGTACCACGATGAGTTTGTCGAGACGAACCGCATCTGGCACGACCACGCCTTCAATCCACACAACGGTTGCGCTTACACCGTGCACGGAGACCGCTGTATGGGTTGGGAAATCCAGGGCTACACCACCAACGTGAAAGATGCCGCTCCGTCAGGGTGGACGGACAACGGCGCGGCCTACGCGCGAGACGTCGACATTAAAGACGCGACACCCGAAGGATGGAGTGACAACGGAACTGAATGGATCCGTACTGCAGCGAAAGTAGCGAGGACAGTCCCCGCCTAGGAGTTCCGCCAAGCGGGTCGTCGGCATCCGTGCCGGCGATCCGCTCTTGTCGGATTACCAGCGCCGGGGGTCGATCAGGTCCAGATCCGACGAGGCCAGCGACGCTTCACGCAACCCCGGCGTGCATGACTGCCACGCAGTGACGATCTCGCTCAACTCACGAGCCGACGTCGCTCCCACCACCACGTGCGTCGCCCACGGCAACCCACGAACATGCCCTAAACACGCTTCCAATGCCGACGATCGTCCTTGGATGGAATCGCGAAATGTCACGACGTCTAGATGATCGGCGAGTCCACCACCGGGCGCGAGCAAAATGCCCTGCAGGAAAACGCTGCGCACCACCACATGAGCGCCAGACTCGGACAGATCCATCAGCGCGCCCGATTCATCCAACCTTCGATCCAGCACGTTGGCGGGCACCTGAACTTCTTGCAGCCGCACTCCGGCCGCATCGAACATCTCCACAGCCACCTCGAGCCCAGCAGCGTCATACACAGAGACTCCGACGCGAGATGCCACACCGTCATCGAGTAACCCACTGAGGCCACGAACAGCCGCCATTCGACTCACATCATCCAGAGTGTCCCAATCGTGGATCAGCACCGCGTCGAGCAAGTGGACTCCCAGATCTGCCAGCGAGGCAGAGACCTGGTCACCGGCATCATCTCCGCCACCGATCTTCGTTGTTACCTGGAAGTCGCGAGAGAAAGGACGCAAGCGTGCCTCGGCGTCGCCGTATCCGCGCGCCGTGTCCACTCGCGAGATTCCCGCCTGCAACGACGCATCGACGAGCGCCGAAATTTCAGCATCTTCTAAGCGGCTGCTCGTGTTCGTTACGCCATAGGCATGGCCCCACTGAGCAGTGCCCAGGACAAGTTGGCTCACAGGCCTGATTCTGTACCGTCGGCGGCTAGCGTGGACACATGACCAACGCGGACGGCCCACGTCTGGCTTATAGAGCGCTTCGCGTCACACGGCCTGTCGAATTGATCATTCCGCTCACTATCGCGCTCGTCATCACCGCGATCGCCCAGCGTTGGTCCGGCTTGGACACTCCCGACTCCAGCTTCTACGCGTCCCTGGCATTGTTCGGCGACGAGGTCACCGACCGGGCGCCGTTCACGAGCTACTACTGGACTCGCCTCGGCTACATCGCTCCCGTCAGCGCGCTCACTGCGATTCTCGGAACCTTTCCAGGATTTCTCGCCTATAAATTCCTGCTGACGTCGGCCATCAGTGTGAGTGCGTTCCTCACCGTTCGACGTCACACCACGGCCTGGATTGCCGCCTGGCTCACCGCGGGGGTGGTGTCGTCCACCGTGATTCTGAGCTACCTCGGTAACTCCTACCTCACAGGCAGCGCACTTGCCGGAACGTCCATTCTGATCGCGCTTTCGACGACTCCCCGACATCCACGTGCATCTGCTGCTCTCGCCGGTACGACGATGGGTTGGCTCGTCATGGTCAACCCACCCGGCGCTCTTCTTGCAGGAACCCTCTGGCTCGCTCTCACCATCCATACGTACAAAGCCAACACGGCCGTCCCGGTACTGCACCAGATCGCGATCGCAACCAGCACCACCATCGGTGCATTCGCCGCGTTTCTCGCCATCGGCAAGATCATGTTCCCGGCAATGAACTGGTTCGCCGCGTATCAGGACGCACAACAAATCACTCTCTCCAACTTCTCCTCACCCACCTCCGTGTGGCTGCAGGACATCTCTTTGCTGGTTCCCGCCGCCGTCCTTGTCATCACGATGATCAACTGGGCAACAAACCGGACCAATAAAGCAGCGCAGCAGGCGTTCATCATCAGCTCAGCAAGTGTCGCCTTCATGCTGGTGTTCAACCCGATGATGGGTGGCATTGCACTCGAGGCACCGATCTACCAGTCGATGCTCTGGCCACCAGCTCTGATCGCGCTCTCCCTCGTTGCTATTTCGAGGATGCGTGACAACGTCACCTCATCGCGAATACCGCAACTCATGGCCGTCCTCGGTGTGGTCTTGATCATTGCTGCCGGCTTCGTTGCACCAGAACTCGACCTGACCATCGGCATCGGGCTCGTCCTAGTCCTCATCGGCGTTGTCCTCTTAACCCAGAAGACCACCACCGCAACGATCATCACGATCGCCACGTTCCTGGCCGGCGCTCAACTCTTGCAGAATTCACGCGATGACCTGGGGTTGTATTTCCTCAGCCCCTACCACTGGGCATACGCCAGCAATCCGATCGAGACCAAGATCCGAACAGCCGTGAATTCTCAAGAATGGCTGCTGGACAACACCGACTCGACTGACCAGATTCTTCTGTGGGTAGACGGTCCATGGACCCAAGGTGACCGCGAGCTCTACGTAGCCGCCGGCATGCAACTGTGGGGCGAAAACCGCATCACCCTCGAACCGACTCTCACCGATGATTACGGACTCAACCAACTCGAAACAATCCAGCCAGATGTCCTTGCGCTCTACGGCAAGTCAATGGATTCTGTGCTGACTTTTTGGGAATCCATCCCCGAAGCAAACGATCCGAGCGCGCCCATCTGCTACGACTACGCCTGGCCCGCCGACAGCAGCAGCGACTTCCCCACCACTCAAGGCCACACGTGCCTAACGCGACTGTCCTGGTAGTAACCCAGCCCGAGCCACGGTAGAGTCCTGCCGAACCAGTTTCGACACCGGGGAAATTCGTGACATTCCAATCATCACCCATCGATTTCAGTCGAATCAGAACAACATTTGAATCTGCGCATGCGTCCTATACTTCTGCGGATCCGTTTCCGCAC
>WLWL01000017.1 GCA_012103605.1 Candidatus Nanopelagicales bacterium | reverse complement strand
CGTCCTGAAAGTAGCGGTCTTTGCTGTAGGACCGCGCCTGTCCGCGAGATTGCATCGCGGCCAACGAGCCCATCCCGCGGTAGGACTTGAACTGCTTGCCGTTCACAAAGACCACCTCGCCCGGTGCCTCTTCGCATCCGGCGAGCAACGATCCGAGCATCACCGTGCTGGCACCGGCGACGATCGCCTTGGCAATATCGCCCGAGTACTGGATGCCGCCGTCTCCGATAACGGGAACTCCCGCCGGAGCGCAGGCGCGATAAGCCTCGTTGATCGCTGTGATCTGCGGAACCCCAACACCAGCGACCACCCGTGTCGTACAGATGGATCCGGGACCCACGCCAACTTTGACCCCGTCGGCACCCGCATCGACGAGCGCTTGCGCACCTTCGTACGTCGCCACGTTGCCGCCGACGATGTCGACGTGGGAATCCTTTTTCAACCGTCGAACCATCTCCAGAACCGCATGCGAATGCCCGTGCGCAGTGTCCACGACAAGAAAATCAACGCCCGCGGACATCAGCGCGTCAGCCCGCTTCTCCGCGTCCTCACCGACACCGATTGCTGCACCTACCACCAAACGACCGTCGGCGTCCTTCGTGGCGTGCGGATATTTGTCGGTCTTGACGAAGTCTTTGACGGTGAACAGCCCCTGAAGCTTGCCGTCGCCGTCGACGATGGGGAGCTTCTCCACCTTGTGCCGGGCCAGCAATGCGAGTGCCTCTTCAGGGTCGATACCCACCGAAGCCGTCACCAATGGCATACCCGTCATTGCCTCGCGCGCGGTAATCGACATGTCCTCTTCGAAGCGCATGTCACGATTCGTCACGATTCCGAGAAGCGTTCCAGAGGCGTCCACGACGGGCACTCCGGAAATCCGGTATTTCGCGCACAGGGCATCGACATCGGCAATCGAGTCCTCTGGCCCGCACGTGATGGGATTTCCGACCATTCCCGCTTCGGAACGCTTGACGCGATCGACCTGGTTGGCTTGCTCCTCGATCGGAAGGTTCCGATGGAGCACACCCACTCCACCTTGCCGTGCCATCGCGATGGCCATTCGTGCTTCCGTGACCGTGTCCATGGCGCTGGATACCAGGGGTAAGCGCAAGGCGATGTTCCGAGTTACGTGGCTGGCCGTGTCGACGTCACCGGGGACGATCGCGGATTCTCCCGGAAGCAGCAGGACGTCGTCGAAAGTAAGCCCCCGCAGGGCGAACTTGCCGTCGTCAGCCGCGCTCTTCACGGCTTCAGGCTACTCACATTCCCAGGGCGCGAGCCAAACGCGTCACGGTCTCGGTGAGATCGGTGGTCCGACCCACTCCCGGTGGTGTCGAGCCACTCCAACCGGGGCCTCCCGCTACAACAGTCGGAGCAGGACGCAGCGTCGTGAGATCCGCCAGTGTCTGTGTCTGCGCTGACCCGGGAATTTGGGCCCACACGAAGACCGCCGCCGGCCCGGTTCGGCGAACGGACCGCAAGAGCGTTTCCTGTGGGACGCGAGCTCCGAGCATGCGGCACCCGATCCGGCGTTCGGCCAAACCGGCGGCAACAGCCCACAAAGGCAGGAAGTGGGTTTCCTCATCTGCGCCAGCGAGCAACACGAGCCGAGCGTTTTGCGGCTCCTTCAGTTCACGAGCACGCTCGGCGAGGACCGCATGCACAGAATCGCTGAGAATATGCTCGACGTCGATACTCCCGCCAGAGGTTTCCCAGCGCTGGCCAACTCCGGTCAGGACCGGCACCAACAGGTGATCCCAACTCCAGATGACACCCCGCCTCTCAATGGTGTCTCGCATGATCTGCTGGCAGGAGTACCCGTCGAGCGCGAGGGCCGCACGCGCGAGGCCGCGCGATGCAGGCGTGCCGCCGGGAAGAGGAATCACCTGACCGCCACCACTGCGCAACGGGGTGGGATCGGAGATCGGTTGAGTGGAAGTGTCGGCGGACGAAGACCCCATCGCCAGCTCGGTCACCGAGGCTAGCGCCGAGGGGTCGACGTCGAGGGCAAGCGCCTCTCGGGCTGCATCACCGGAGGGCAAGCCCGCGAGAACCAGGCGGCGCATGTGCTCAAGCCGCGTGAGATCGACAGCCGAATAGCGGCGGTGGGCACCCGCCCGATGCTCACTTGGGCCGAGGCCGTATCTGCGATCCCACGTCCGCAAAGTGGCCGGCGCCACACCTAGCCGGCGGGCTACTGCCGCAACCGTCAGACCGGGCGACGTGGATCTCTCCTGATCAGCTTCTTGACTGGAACGAAGTTCGCTGACCACGGCATCATTCTCCGGGGTGTTGGCGCGTTTCGCATCTGCAGGTATAAATCACCACAAAATAGGTTATATGACCACCTAGAAACGTTTCCTAAATTATTCAACTTAGCTACTTGACTAAGGTGTGAAGCGATTGATATCGTTTCACGCCTAATTAGGGAGGTAAGACATGGCCGACGTTTCCAGGCTTCCAGGGCCCAATGCCGACATCTGGGATTGGCAGCTCGAAGGCTCCTGCCGGGGAGAGGATCCCGGAATCTTTTTCCACCCGGAAGGAGAGCGCGGCCCCGCCCGCGCGGCGCGCGAGTCCGCTGCCAAGGCCGTCTGCGCTTCCTGCCCCGTCATGATGCAGTGCGCAGCCCACGCTCTCGCTGTCCGCGAGCCGTACGGCGTCTGGGGCGGCCTCTCCGAAGACGACCGAGATGCCATTTACGCCGGTCGTCGTCAACTCCCCCAAGCGGTCTGACACATATTCATTTACGCATCCCTCCTCACACAACGAAGGGCGCCGGTTTTCCGGCGCCCTTCGTTGTTGGTCGGTTGCGGAGTGTCTAGTGCGCGTGACCGTGGTGCGCGTGACCGTGACCGGCCTCGTCGTCTTCCTCTTCGGGCTTCTCCACGACAAGGGCTTCGGTGGTCAGCAGCATCGCAGCGATCGACGCGGCGTTCTCAAGCGCGGACCGGGTGACCTTGACCGGGTCGATTACTCCGGCGGCAATGAGATCTCCGTACTCACCGGATGCTGCGTTGAGTCCGTGGCCAGGAGCCATCTCTGCAACCTTCGATACAACGACGTAGCCCCGCTCCCCTGCGTTCTCGGCAATCCACCGCAGGGGTTCAGCTGCTGCGCGCCGGACAACACCGACACCGGTCGCTTCATCGCCTGTCAGGCCGAGGTCGCCTTCGAGAGCCGATGCTGCTTGAACCAGCGCGGTTCCTCCACCGGACACAATGCCCTCTTCGATCGCGGCGCGGGTCGCCGAAACGGCGTCTTCAATACGGTGCTTCTTCTCTTTTAACTCCACCTCGGTGTGGCCTCCGACACGGATGACAACCACACCACCGGCAAGCTTCGCGAGCCGCTCTTGCAACTTTTCACGGTCCCAATCGGAATCGGACGCGTCGATCTCGCGCTTGACTTGGGATACACGATCCTCTACCGCGCCAGAGTCGCCACCCCCGTCGACGATGGTTGTGTTGTCCTTCGTCACCACGATGCGACGAGCGGAGCCCAACACGTCGAGACCGACCTGATCGAGCTTCAACCCGACCTCCGGGGAAACAACCTGCGCTCCGGTCAAGATCGCGATGTCCTGCAAGATCGCCTTCCGGCGATCGCCAAAGGCTGGAGCCTTCACCGCGCAGGAGGTAAACGTGCCGCGGATCCGGTTGACGACCAGAGTGGACAGCGCCTCGCCCTCCACGTCTTCAGCGATGATCAACAACGGCTTGCCGGCCTCGACCACCTTCTCCAGTAGCGGCAAGATCTCGTTGACGGCGGCGATTTTCCCCTGGACGAGCAGAATGCGCGCGTCTTCGAGGACGGCCTCCATGCGATCGGCGTCGGTCACGAAGTACGGAGAGATGTAGCCCTTGTCGAACTGCATTCCCTCGGTGAAGTCCATTTCCATTGCCGTCGTGCTGGACTCCTCGACGGAGATAACCCCGTCTTTGCCGACCTTGTCGAACGCATCAGCGATCATGCCACCGATCTCGGAGTCTTGACTGGAAATGGTCGCCACCTGTGCGATCTCTTCCTTGCCGTTGACTTCGCGGGACAGGTCGACCAGCTTTTCGGTGACGGCGGCTACGGCCTGATCAATCCCGCGCTTGAGTGACATCGGGTTGGCGCCAGCAGTCACCTGCTTGAGCCCGTCGTGCACCATCGCCTGGGCGAGGACCGTCGCCGTGGTCGTCCCGTCACCAGCGATGTCGTTTGTCTTCGTGGCGACCTCTTTGGCGAGTTGAGCGCCGAGGTTCTCGTAGGGGTCTTCCATCTCGATTTCGCGAGCGATGGTGACACCATCGTTCGTGATCGTGGGGGCTCCCCACTTCTTGTCGATGACGACGTTGCGGCCCTTGGGGCCCAACGTCACGCGGACGGCGTCGGCGAGTGCATCGACGCCGCGTTCAAGGCTGCGGCGGGCGTCCTCGTCGAATTCAAGAATCTTGGCCATGTTGTTCCTTGCTTCGTGGGTTGAGTGGCGGGCTAATCAGGGAGCTAGCGGGCAGTTCGAGCGGAACGTGGGTGTTCCGGTGTGGTTGTCGGCGCGGGCAAAACGTGAGCCCCAGCCCCGTATGGGGTCCGGGGCTCACGACATGCTGATGTCCGGGTGAGACAACAGTGAATCGAGACTACTTCTCCACGATCGCGAGGACATCGCGAGCGGAGAGGATCAAGTAGTCCTCGTTGTTGTACTTCACCTCGGTGCCGCCGTACTTGCTATAAATAACGACGTCACCAACGCTGATGTCAAGTGGGACTCGCTTGTCCCCATCCTCGTCGAAGCGGCCCGGGCCCACGGCTAGGACTTTGCCCTCTTGGGGCTTTTCCTTGGCGGTATCGGGAATGACAAGACCCGAGGCAGTTGTCTGCTCGGCGTCGAGGGTCTGGACCAGAATCCGGTCCTCAAGTGGCTTGATGGAAACCGACACGGTTGCATCCTCCGGATGAGTCGGCGGCCGCCCTTGCGGGCGGTAACGGCTAGGACAGTTGGCAGTCTCACGGGGAGAGTGCCAACGAGAAGATTACGCGTGAGTTAGCACTCTGTCAATTCGAGTGCCAAACGCGTCGGCTGTCAGGATCACCTCGTGGAGGATGACCAGGCTGTCTCGGGACTGGTCCAATTGGCCCGCACGCCCCTCCGCGAGCGCCACGCCCTCCTCACATCGGCTCTGTCCTTGCCCACGCTGGACCCGCTCGCCGCCGTGAACACCCTTCGCCGTGAGCACCCTGATCTCGACCCCAGCGTGTGCTCGGCTCTGGTCACCCAGCAACAACTGCTCCTCGCTGGAGCAGACAGGGGTCTGATCGACGCAACCGGCCTGTGGATGACCACCCCCGTTGGGCTCGAGCAAGCCAGCCGGCCACAGGTTGCTCTCCGTCGGGCGAGCTTGCTGGCATCGGCCGGTATTCGCAGCGTGGTCGATGCGACGGCTGGAATCGGCGTGGACTCCCACGCCTTCGCTCGCCGTGGCATGCACGTGGTCGCCGTCGAGAAAGATCCGGTGACCTCAGAAGTCTGCGCCGCCAATCTGACCGCCTCCCTGTCGGACGTCGACGCCGCCACCAACGTCATCACGGCCGATGCCACCGAACCAGATCTCCTCGGATCTCTTGCCCAGCAGTTGCCCTCTCCCGTTGCGGTTTTCGTCGACCCGTCACGACGGGGTAGCACCCGACCCGTCGACGGGTCCCGCGCTCGGCCTGAACGGGACCCAGAGCGCTGGTCTCCTCCGTGGTCCTTCGTTGACTCGCTCCGCTCGCACTTCGACTTCGTTGCGGCGAAGGCCCCCGGCTCTTTCGTCCCCTCCGCTGCGTGGGCGTGCGAGTGGCTCGGCGTGAGGGACCACATTGTCGAATGCTCTGTGTATTCCACGGCGCCGCCGGGCTTTCTCGCTACTCACCAGGCAACGCTTCTCTCCAGCGTCCCTGACTCAGAAATTACCTACGCCGCTGAGGTGCCGCACGCGCCATCACATTCGTCATCAGCGCAGCCACCACCGGTGGGTCCACTCGAGGACTACCTGGGAGAGCCCCACCCAGTTTTCCGTCACTCGCTCGCAGCACTGTGCGGCACCACCGCCCATGCGGTCCACCCGGACAGTCATTGGATTACCAGTGCCCAACCGACCATCGAAGGAGTCCGCTGGTACCGACTGCTCCAGTCCGTACCGGTCAAACAAATCGCGAACGCCGCGCACGATCACGGCATCGATGCCGTCGCCATTAAATGTCGAGAGTCACGCCGCTCTATCTCCGAGCTGCGCGAGAGCATCGGTCTACCCGACGGCAACCGGTACGCCGTCGTTGTGGCCGCCGGACTCGATAATGCTCTTCTCGTTGAGCGAGTTCACTAAGAGGCTCGATTGCATCATCCAAAGGCAACGGACGTGACGGGCATGTGAGACGTCGCCGGAAAGCCCTGCGACGAGGCTGGCGCCTCCTGGCGAATCAACCTGGCGCCCAACGCGGCAACCATCGCTCCGTTATCCGTACACAAGGACGGGCTCGGCACGCGAAGTTCATAGCCTGCCTTCTGGGCCCGGTGCTCCATCAGAGCTCGCAATCGCGAGTTCGCCGCGACCCCACCTCCGAGGACGATGTGATCGACACCGCGGACCCGGCATGCCTCGACTGTCTTCCTAGTCAGCACATCGGCCACAGCTTCTTGGAAGCTGGCAGCTACGTCGTTGACGTGTCGAGCACGCCCTTGTTCTCCGAGGCTCGCGCACAGGCGTGCCACCGCCGTCTTCAACCCGGAGAAGGAGAAATCGAAGGGGTGTTCGGGGTCGTGCATCAGTGCTCGCGGAAGTTCGTACGCCTGGGCATCGCCTTGGCTGGCGGCTCTATCGATGTGAGGGCCACCCGGGAATGGCAGACCGAGAAGACGTGCCACTTTGTCGAATGCTTCGCCCGCGGCATCGTCCAGCGTTTGCCCCAGCGGCTCAATGTCGTCACCTTCCATCAGGACGAGCGATGAATGACCGCCCGAGACCAACAGTGCAATGACTGGATCCGGCAACTCCCCGTGCTCCATCTCGTCCACCGCGATGTGGGCCGCAAGATGATTCACCCCGTAGAGATCCACGCCGATACCAGCGGCTAGACCTTTGGCGGCTGCGACTCCGACCAAGAGGGCTCCCACGAGTCCAGGTCCCGCCGTAACCGCGACCGCATCGATATCTGTTACCCGGATTCCGGCCTCCGCAAGGGCAGCGTCCAGCGCGGGCCCCCATGCATCCACGTGCGCCCGACTTGCCACCTCCGGAACAACTCCACCGAAACGTGCCTGCTCGTCGATACTCGAAGCGATCACATTTGCGCACAGTTGGTCACCGATGACGATTCCTATTCCGGTTTCATCGCACGATGTTTCGACACCCAGAACCACCGGACCGCGGGGGGACGTCATTGCGACACCTCCAGGGGTCGTAGTCGCATGATGACGGCGTCCCCACCGTCGGGGTAGTAGCGCGATCGAGTGGCGATGGAGTGAAACCCGAGCCCTTCATACATGCCGATCGCATCCTCGTTGGTAGATCGGACCTCCAACATCATCGAGGTGGCATCCCGGCGCTTGGCCACCTGCACACATGCGTCGAGCAGTTCGCGGCCGATCCTTCGCCCCCGTTGATCTGGTCGAACGGCCACCGTCTGTAGATCGCTGTCGGGTGCCAGCACAAAAACTCCTGCGTAACCGACCACCGCGTGATCCTCATCGACCGCAACGAGGTACTCGCGGGTGGAACCGGCCAGTTCCCGCCAGAATTGATCGATGCTCCACGCGTCATCGGGGAAACATTCAACTTCGATGTCATGCACCTGCGGGATGTCCCACCACCGCATCGCACGAATCCGCTCACCCGTCATGACGACCCACCCGGCGATAGGCGAGGTGACAGCGTGACGTCCGGTGCCCGCAAATACAGCGGTCGTGGGGCCAGGAGCGCTCCTGCGGGCACACCCACCGCCGAGCCGTCCGATCCATGCGGACCCCACTCCTGGGGCACCGGGACGGGTCCGTCACCCGCGGCCAGGAGCAACGCTGCGCAGTGAGCCATTAGTCCAGGGTCCGGCTTCATGCCGTCGACGGTGGGGACGGTGAAGTTCGCATCGTCGCGACGCGTGACCTGCGGCCCTTCCACCCGATTTCCCTTCCCGTCGTAGCGCGCCCAATAGATCTCCTGGCGCTTCGCGTCCGCCGTCACGACGAATTCACCGTCCGGATCCGAAATGCCGTCGCGACTCGTGTCGCGGTCGTCACCCCCCGACCCACCGGGCGCGGACACTTCAGCGATCTCCCAGGCGATGGCATCGAGTGAACACATGCCGACGACCGGCACCGACCACGCGCGCGCCAGCCCAACACCGAACGCGACGCCGACTCGAAGGCCCGAGTAGGGGCCGGGGCCTACACCGACACACACTGCCTGGGGCGCCTCTCCCGATGCTGCCGACAAGGCTCGTGCGAAAACCTCGTCGATCACCTCTGCATGCCTGCGCGCTCCCTCAATGGTGACCACAGGTCCGGGGCCGTGCGGGTCTGCGAAACCAATAGACGTTGCAGGCCCTGATGTGTCGATCGCGCACACTCGCATGGTCACGTCACCGCCGCGCGTATCGCGTCAAACAAGCGACGCTGGGAACCATCCGGCGCCCAGATCCGCACTGCGCGCGCATCAGCGGTTTCCGTCAACCTGACGTGTACCCGATCCAACGGAAGGGCATCTTCGATTCGCTCGCCCCATTCGATCACCACCACCGAGTTCTCGAGGTCGACATCCAGGTCATCCCATTCACCAAGAGACGTCAACCGGTAGGCGTCGACGTGCGTGAGAGGAACCAACCCTTCTTCTCGACCCAACTCCCGCGCCAGGACGAATGTCGGACTTGTCACGACGTCACCGATACCCATTCCTCGCGCAAGGCCTTGCGTGAACGTCGTCTTTCCGGCACCGAGGTCGCCTTCCAGCACGACGGTGTCTCCCGGTCGAAGAACTTGCCCGAACGCTTCACCGATGGCACGGGTGACGTCGGGAGACGGGCTATCTAGCAACACATCGCGTCCATCGACCGATGCCGTCATGCGACCCCTTGCCTGCTCACCAAGTCTCGGCGTACTCGCGCGATCAAGCCGTCGAGAAGGTCGTTCACTTCCACCGGTCGCTCAAGCATCACCATGTGGCCGCTCTCTCCCAGAACTGCGAACTCGGCTCCCGGTACTGCTTCGACGATTTCCTCGCTCAGTTCCGGTGGCGTCAGGCGATCAGCCGACCCGACGATCACCAACAACTCGGCCTTCTGAAAGACCGGCAACGCATCGTGCTTGTCGTGCACATGCAGAGCGGGAAGGAAATCCGCGACGACTTCCAGCGAGGTATTGGCCAGCATCTGAGCCACGAATCGGCCAGCGTGATCGGACGTCGGCGAACCGAAGGAATACAGCCGCGTGATGAGTAGCCCCAGATCGCTGTCTGACCAACCGTCGACCCAGTGCTCTCGTTCGGCCAGGAACTGCGTGATGGGTGGTGTCCACGAGTGCACGATCTTGCCCAACGGACCGGGGAGCCCGAGCGAGTTCGCTTGCACGTTTCCCGCCGTCGTGGCGACCAGGGCGACGCCACGAATGCGACAGCCAAAGGCCTCCGGATTCTGATCGGCATACGCCATGACCGACATTCCCCCCATGGAATGGCCGACGAGAACGATGGGGCTGCTGGGTGCGATTGCGTCGATAACCGCTGCCAGATCGCGGCCCAGCTGATCAATGTGGTGGGAGGCATCCGAGGCCTTCTGCGAACGTCCGTGACTGCGCTGGTCGTAAAAGACAAGCCGGGCTGAGCCCCGAAGATGTTCGCGCTGGTAATGCCACGAGTCATGGGTCAGGGCGTACCCGTGGCAGAAAATGATGGTGACGTCACTACTGTCCAAGCCTTCGGGCTCGTCTACTTCCACGTGAAGAGCGGTACCGTCAGGGGTCAGGATCTCGCGCACCTCACCGCGCAGCGCACCCAGTTGCGGCTCGTCATCCGCCGAGAGTGCCGATCTGCGCACCAAAGCCCGCTCGGCGAGCACACCGACCGCGGCGCCAGCAGCCACGACTCCGAACGCAGCAGCACCGCGACCGGCAACGCGTACAACAGATGACAGATCCATCGGTCCTATTGTGCTCCACCGAACATCGCTCAGTCGGCTTCCACGGTCACATAGTGCCGGGGGATGCGCGGCGAGATCCGCGTAACGATCTCGTAGCCGATGGTGTCGGACCATCGCGCCCAGTCGGCCGCTGTCGGTTCGCCCCGATCACCAGTACCGAAAACAATCACGTCATCTCCAGGTCTACTTTCGGTCTCCGGGCCGAGGTCCACCACCATCTGGTCCATCGCGATGACTCCGAGCACGCGGCACCGTCGACCGCCGATGAGGACCTCCGCTCGTGAGGATGCCGCCCGCGGTACTCCGTCGCCGTACCCGACCGGCACGAGTCCGATCCACGTTGGTTCCGACGCGACCCACGTACCTCCGTAGGAAACCCGCGCACCGGGATCGATGTGCTTCACGTGCGCCAAACGAGCTACCAGCGTCATCGCAGGAACCAACCCGAGCTCGGCACTCGAGCCCAATCCCTCACCGGGGCTCACGCCGTACACCGCGATTCCCGCGCGGGCAAGATCGAACAGAGATTCGGGCTGATTCAACGTTGCCCCGCTATTCGCCAGGTGACGTATCGGCGGCTCCACCCCGAACGACGCCAGGATGTCGCAGGCATCCCGAAAGACCTGCCGCTGCTCGGCATTCGAAGCATCACTCGGATCGTCGGCGCTGGCCAGGTGCGACCACAATCCGACGATGTCGATGACACCGTCCTGCTGCGCACGCTCCGCGGCCTGAAAAACTCGCGTCCACTCAGATCGAGCAACGCCGTTCCTGTTCAGGCCGGTATCCACCTTGATGTGTACGCGAGCGCGTCGTTCCGATTGCACAGCGGCAGCCACAACTTCTGCCAGCGTCTCTTCACTCGACACCGAAACGTCAACATCGAGCTCCAAACACTCAAGCAGAGCGGGATCCCCCGGCGCCCACAACCACGCGAGCATCCGACCTCGATCTCCGGCCGCCCGCAACTGAACAGCCTCCGACAGAAGCGCCACACCCAACCAGTCCGCTCCATCGGCCCTCAGGGCACGGGCGACCTCGACGGCGCCGTGCCCATAGGCATCGGCCTTCACGACTCCCATCACCGGTACCCCGCACGCCGTGAGGCGTCGGTAGTTGCGGGCTATCGCCGACAGATTCACCTGCGCGCGCGCCCGACTCAACGACACCGTCATACGCGCAACCCTGCCAGGTTTCCCGATCGAGCGGCAGCGATCGCCTCTGGAAGACAATCGCGAACATCCGTGGCGACGACCGGGCGCTGGCGACGACCCGCGCATTGGGCGGCCACACCATGCAGCCACACCGCTGCGGTCACGACGACAAGCGGATCCTGATCCGAACGAGCAGCCAGCATTCCCGCCATCAACCCCGAAAGCACATCCCCGCTGCCGGCACACGCGAGATCGGGAACACCGGCCGTGTCGATGAAAGAGGGCCCACTCGGACCGGTGATGGTTGTCCCGGGGCCTTTGTGAACGACGATCACACCCAGCTCGCGCGCGAGACGCTGAGGCGTCATCGATTCGCCATCGTCGCCCGCTACAAGTGCGTACTCACCACTGTGTGGGGTGATGACCGTGGTGCACCCTCGCTCCGCTCGCCGACGACACTCGGACCTCAACTCGCTATCGGTAGCCAACGACCGCAACGCCCCCGCATCGAGCACGACCGGGACGTCGGAGGACAAGACCATCTGCACCGTCGAGGCGTCGGACTCGGTGAACCCGGGTCCGCAGACCCATGCCCGAACCTTTGCATCAGATCGAAGGTCCGACCCGTCACAGACGACATCGGGGTAAACCGACACAACCTGTTCCGCAACACCGTCCGCCCTGTCCAAGAACCGCACCATTCCCACACCCGAATACCTGCTGCCACCGACGGTCAGGATCGCAGCACCCGGATAGGCCCGGCTACCAGCAGCAACGGCCACTACCCCTCTCCGATACTTGTGATCGTTCTCCTGTGGCTTCGTCACCAGGCCAGCGACGTCTACCGGATCGATCAACCGAGCGCCAGGCTCGGGAAGTTGGGGTTCAAGTCCGATGTCCACCAGGAGCACATCCCCCACATGGGTGCGTCCGGGAACAAGAAAGAGCCCCGGCTTGAGGCACCCGGGGGTGACCGTGACATCAGCATCAAAGGCGACACCGTCGACATCACCGGTATCGGCATCGACTCCGCTAGGGAGGTCCACCGCCACTCGCACAGCACCGGAGGAATTCGCCCTCTCTACCGCGTGGGCCGCCGCACCGCGCAAAGCTCCCCGGGCACCGATGCCGACAATGCCGTCCACAATCAGATCGGCGTTGGCATACTCTTCCTCGAGGGTGCTGGGATCCAGATCCCCAGAGACAAGACGTCCTCCGGCCGCTGTGAAAGCGCGCGCACCGGCATCGTGACAGGAAGAAGCGACACAGATCGCCCTTACGGACAGCCCTCGGTACGCCAGATGGGCCCCTGCGAACAGGGCGTCACCCCCATTGTCACCGGAACCCACAAGGAGGACGACGTGGGCGCCAACCAGTCGGCCACGACGTTCTCGAACCTGTCGCACGCATTCGACGGCTATTGCCCGAGCAGCACGTTGCATGAGCGAGCCATCGGGGACTCGCGTCATAAGAGCGTTCTCGGCCTCACGAACAACCTCGACCGGGTAGAGCCCGCGCATCACTCCACCGTGACGGACTTCGCAAGATTTCGCGGCTGATCGACATCGTGACCTTTGACCGTTGCCAGTTCACACGCGAACACCTGCAAGGGCACCGTCGAGACGAGGGGCTGCATCAGGGTGGGAGTTTCCGGAACCCGAATAACGTGATCAGCCATCCCCGCGATGGCTTCGTCACCTTCTTCAGCGATCGCGATGACCGACGCTCCTCGGGCCCGAACTTCCTGGATGTTGGAGACGATCTTGTCGTGCAACACCGCCCGCCCTCGAGGCGAAGGCACCACCACGATCACAGGAATTCCTTCCTCGATCAATGCAATAGGGCCGTGTTTGAGTTCTCCTGCTGGAAAACCCTCTGCGTGCATGTATGCGAGCTCCTTGAGTTTCAAGGCCCCTTCGAGTGCCACGGGATAGCCCACATGCCGCCCGAGAAAAAGAACAGATGGCGAGTCCGCGAATCGGCGAGCAAGGTCCCTGATCGGTTCGACGGTATCCAGGACCAGGTCAACCTTCTGCGGCATATCACCGAGGTCGCTGAGGATCGCGCGTATCTCATCTTCGAACATGGTTCCACGCGCCTGCGCCAGATACAGACCCACCAGGTAGGAGGCGATGATCTGGGTCAAGAACGCCTTCGTCGAAGCGACCGCGATTTCCGGGCCAGCGTAGGTGTACAACACGGCATCGGATTCCCGCGGAATCGTCGATCCCACCGTGTTGCAAATCGCCAACGTACGAGCACCCTGGGCTGTCGCGTGGCGAAGAGCCATGAGGGTGTCCATCGTTTCACCGGATTGGGAGATGGCGATGACGAGGGCATCCGGTCCGACGATCGGATCTCGGTACCGAAACTCGCTCGCCAATTCGACATCGACGGGCAATCGTGTCCAATGCTCAATGGCGTACTTCGCCACCATGCCAGCATGAGCCGCAGTCCCACAGGCGACCACGACGACCTTGGTGATGTCGCGCAGCACTGCGTCATCGAGCGCTGTCTCATCCAATTGAATGCGTTGCTCCGCATCGATGCGTCCACGAAGCGCGTCGGCGACGGCTTTGGGTTGTTCTGCGATTTCCTTCAGCATGAACAGGTCATAACCACCCTTTTCCGCCGCTGAGGCGTCCCAGTCCACAACGTAGGGCTTGGCCTCGACCGGGGTGCCAGCGAAATCGCGCACCTCGACTCCATCGGCCCGTACGACAACGATCTGGTCTTGACCGAGCTCGAGTGCGTTACGTGTGTGATCAACAAACGCCGCAACGTCGCTTGCCAGGAAGTTTTCACCTTCGCCCAAACCGACAACAAGCGGCGAATTACGTCGCGCTCCTACGACCAACGACGGGTCATTCGGATCCATCGCCACGAGTGTGAAGGCGCCTTCCAGGCGCGGACAGACCGACTGCATCGCCGCCGCTAGGTCCTGATCGACCTCGGGAAGAGCTCGTGCGAGCAGGTGAGCGACGATCTCGCTGTCCGTCTCCGACGACAGGATCACACCAGCCGCCATGAGCTCGTCTCTCAACGGCGCGAAGTTTTCGATGATGCCGTTGTGGATTACGGCGATCCTTCCGTCGTCACTGACATGAGGATGTGCGTTGTGGTCGGTTGGTCCTCCGTGGGTGGCCCACCGGGTGTGCCCGATACCCGTGGTGGACTGCGGGAGAGGGTCTTGGCCGATGAGGGTCTCGAGATTGACGAGCTTGCCCGCCTTCTTCCGGACCTCAAGACGCCCCTCACTGATCACCGCCACGCCAGCAGAGTCATAACCGCGGTACTCAAGGCGACGCAGCCCGGCTACCACAACCTCCAGGGCCTGCTTTTCCCCGACATACCCGACAATCCCGCACATGGCGCCAAGACTACGCCTGCTCCACTGACGTCAGCGGTCCACCTAAACGATGCGTTGCGCTCAGAATCCATGGGACGGCGACCGCCCGAAGGCCTAGCCCAGGGCCAGATCCACCCGGACAACATCCGCAATGGAATCGGCCAGTCGCTGTGCTTCCTCGACACTCGGCGCTTCCACCATGACGCGTACCACCGGCTCGGTTCCCGATGGGCGCAGCAGCACTCGCCCCTTGCCCTGCAATGCCGACTCCGCCTGCTCAACCGCTCGTGTCACCGCATCACTGGAGGCCACAGCGTCCTTGTCAACGCCACTGACATTCACAAGAACCTGAGGGAGTTTGACGACGCATGACGAAAGATCCGCCAGAGAGTGCCCGGTTTTCGCCATGATCGCGAGAACGTGCAAGGCCGTAAGAACTCCGTCACCTGTGGCAGCGAGGTCTGTCATCACGATGTGACCGCTTTGCTCTCCACCCAGGACGAAGCCACCAGCATTCATTTCCTCGAGGACGTACCTGTCTCCGACCGCCGTTTCCGACACGGTGATTCCTGCGTCCTGCATGGCGATCTTGAAGCCGAGATTGGCCATCACGGTGGAGACGACCGTGCCGTGTGCCAAGGTCTGGCTCTCCTTCTTGGCTATGGCCAACATGGCGAGTATGTGATCACCATCGATGATGGATCCGTCGGCGGCTACGGCGAGGCAGCGGTCTGCGTCGCCATCGTGGGCAATCCCCACATCGGCATTGCCGTCCTTAACCGCGGCGATCAGCGATTCCATGTAGGTCGACCCACAACCGTCATTGATATTCCAGCCATTCGGCTGCGCGTGGATAGTCGTTACCTGAGCTCCAGCACGCTCAAGTGCCCGTGGGCTCACATCAAAGGCCGCGCCATTCGCACAATCGACGACAACCCGTAGCCCATCCAATGGGGTGTCGAGAGTCCCCACCAGAAAATCCACGTAGCGATCCCCGGCACGTGGGTCATGGATTATCCGACCAACATCCGAGCCGGTGGGTCGCTCCCATTCTTCGCCAATGCGCAGTTCGATTGCGTCTTCGATGTCATCGGCCAACTTTTGACCACCCCGGGCAAAGAACTTGATCCCGTTATCGGGCATCGGGTTGTGTGAGGCAGACAGCATGACGCCGAGATCTGCATCGAGCTCAGACGTCAGCCACGCCACTGCCGGGGTGGGCAGAACCCCGACAATCGTGACGTCGACGCCGGCGCTAGCGAGACCCGCCACAACCGCTGCTTCAAGGAACTCACCACTGGCACGGGTGTCGCGACCAACAACCGCTAACGGTCGATGGCCGTCGAACGCACCGACATCGCCGAGCACATGCGCCGCGGCGACCGCCAAGTCGACGGCGAGCTCCGCTGTGACGTCCCTGTTGGCAAGTCCGCGAACACCGTCGGTGCCGAAGAGTCGGCCCACGCTGACCTCTAGCGCTTGCTGTACTGGGGCGCCTTGCGAGCCTTCTTCAGGCCGTACTTCTTGCGCTCCTTGGCCCGCGGGTCACGCGTGAGAAAACCCGCCTTCTTCAACGACGGCCGGTTGTTCTCTTCATCGATGGAACTCAAGGCCCGCGAGATGCCCAAACGGAGCGCTCCGGCTTGCCCGGACACGCCCCCTCCGTTGATGCGAGCGATGACGTCAAAACGTCCGTCCGCACCGAGAGTGACGAAGGGTTCCTTGACCTCCTGCTGGTGAACCTTATTCGGGAAGTATTCATCGAGCGAGCGACCATTGATGGTCCACTGCCCCGTTCCCGGTACCAGGCGGACGCGGGCGATGGCTTCCTTGCGACGACCCGTGGCAGACCCGGGCGCGGTCGTCACCTCGCGAGCAACAACGGCAGACGCCGGCGACTCGCTGGTGTACTCGGACGGAGCTTCGTCCACTTCTTCTTCTGTGATGTCGACAGTTGCCTCAGACACGGCTTCCTCTTCTTTCTATCCGCGCGGCTACTGCGCGACCTGGGAGATCTCGTACGGCTGTGGATTTTGCGCGGCGTGCGGATGATCCGCGCCGGTGTAGACCTTCAGCTTCTTTATCTGCTGACGTCCCAACTTGTTGTGCGGGAGCATGCCCTTCACGGCCTTCTCGATGGCCCGCTGTGGGTCAGATTCGAGGAGCTCCTCGTACGACGTTGCTTTCAAGCCACCCGGATATCCCGAGTGCCGGTAGGCGATCTTCTTCTCACGCTTCGATCCGGTGAGCGCCACTTTGTCGGCATTAACCACGACTACGAAGTCGCCGGTATCGACATGGGGTGCGAACGTCGCCTTGTGCTTTCCCCGAAGGAGCTGTGCGACATGGGTGGCGAGGCGACCCAGGACTACGTCGGTCGCATCGATAACGTGCCAGCTGCGAGTGATGTCGCTGGCTTTCGGACTGTAGGTGCGCACGGCGCCGCCTCATTTTCTCTCGTCGGGACTGGATTCTGTGCCTCGAGCTTCGAGGCCGTACTGGATGCCTTCCGGGCAGCCAGGCTGCTAATCCGCTGGATTTGGCAGCAACGCCGCAGCCTACCCGACGCCTGAAGTGGCAGTACCCACACCCCAGACGGGCGAACTTCTTCCAAGCCCGGGCGGCCAGCGCCTAAGAAAGCGTGATCCAGACCTTCCTCAGCGGCTCCGTCACCGTCCACGTGGTCTGGGCGCCCATCGGCAACAACCCCACGACACCTGGAGCCAAATCAATGCGCCCTCCGCTATCACAGGTAACCGTCCCTCGCCCCGACAGGACAACGAACACTTCCTCGACCTCCACATCAGAGGAGACACCCACCGAGTGCTCCCAGACTCCGACTTCCATGTCACCTTCGGTGGCAAGCGCCTCTACCGCTGTGGTGACGTCGCCACTGCGGTTCTTGTCTGGACTGGCCAGGGTGTGACGGAGGACTGGCTCCCATGCGTCGAAGGATCGGATCATGGTCCGAGATTAGACGCGTCGTTCGACTTCTCGTTCTATTGATGACCGGAGCGAAAGCTGCGCGTTCGCCATTGACGTTGCTCCCACTGATCAGCCGCCGGATATCCGACTTCCTCAAGTACCAGCGGGTGGGCCGGCATCACAGCAATTCCGGCGTCACGTGAACGCTTCTCAAGAGCGCGGGCAGGGTATTCACGATTCTTACGCCCCTGGCCGACGGGAATGAGCGCTCCCGCAAGACTCCGCACCATCGACCGACAAAAAGCGTCGGCCTTCACATGCATGATCGCGGTTCGAAGCCCCGAGTCCGCTGATACGCGTCTGGCCCACTCCAACTCGAGAACTTCACGAACAGAGGTTCCGTGCTCCTTCACCTTGCAATAACTGGAGAAGTCGTGTTCCCCAACGAGAGAGCGTGATGCTTCGTTCATGGCGTCGATGTTTAGTTCATCCGACAACGCCAGTTGGTATCGACGCATGAGAGGGTCAGGTCCCCGTGGATCGTCAGAAACCGTGTACGAATAGCGGCGCCATTGCGCGGAGAATCGTGCATCGAACTCTGGCGGCACAACATCCAGCTGCCGTACCCGTATGTCATGGGGCAGGGCTCCATTGAGGTGGTCCAGCGTGAGGCGGTCGACCCTCTCGGCATCAAAGTGAACCACTTGTCCGCGTGCGTGGACGCCAGCATCCGTTCGACCCGCGCACGTGAGATCCACGTGCTCCGCGACTAGGTGATCGACAACCGATCCGAGTTCATCCTCGACGGTTCGAAGTCCCCTCTGCTTGGCCCAACCGTGAAACTCAGACCCGTCATAGGAGAGTTGTAAACGGAAACGAGTGGTCGTTCCGCGGGGGGAATCGGCCACTCGTACTCCTGGAACTGCCCGTTCGCGTTACTTGTCGTCAGCGGTCTCGTCCGCGCTGGCCTCCGCGCTCTCCTGCGCGTCGCCCTCCGAACCATCCTCAGAATCGCCGTCCGTGTCGTTTGACCCCGCGACCTCATCAGCGGCGTCCTCCGTCGCGTCTTCCGCTGCATCTTCCACGACGTCAGGAGCCGCCGCCTGCTCCTCGTCCCGGTCTTTCGCCGCACGCTTGGTGGCGCCAGTCGCCTCGGCGACCACCTGCTCCAGCATCGGCTCGACAAGTTCGATGACTGCCATGGGGGCGTTGTCACCCTTGCGTGGACCAATCTTCGTGATGCGCGTGTAGCCACCGGGGCGACCGGCGTACTGCGGGCCGATCTCGGTGAACAACTCGTGTACCACCGACTTGTCCCGGATCACGGTCATGACCTTTCGGCGGGCCGCCAGATCCCCTCGCTTGGCGAACGTGATCAGACGCTCGGCCAGCGGACGAAGGCGCTTGGCCTTGGCCTCGGTCGTGGTGATCTTGCCGTGCTCGAACAGGGCTGTGGCGAGGTTCGCCAGCATGAGCCGCTCGTGCGCCGGACCACCGCCGAGGCGAGGACCCTTGGTTGGCGTGGGCATGGTGTGTCTCCTTGTAGCTGTTCGGGTAGAGGGTGGCGCAGGCCGACCGCGCTAGAGCTGCTCGTCCTCGGCGTAGGCCGAATCGTCCACCTCAGGGGTCTCGAATACTTCGTAGTCTTCATCGGAGTCCTCGTCGGTGAAGTACACCGCTGCTCCCGGATCGAACCCTGGCGGGCTGTCCTTGAGCGCCAAACCGAGCCCTGCCAGCTTGACCTTCACCTCGTCGATGGACTTCTGACCGAAGTTACGGATATCCATCAGGTCGGCTTCGCTGCGCGTGATCAGCTCACCCACGGTGTGGATGCCTTCGCGCTTGAGACAGTTGTACGACCGAACAGTCATGTCTAGCTGCTCGATCGGAGTACCCAGTTGCTCGGCGACGAAAGCGTCCGTCGGCGAGGGGCCGATGTCGATCCCCTCCGCGTCAACGTTGAGTTCTCGTGCGAGGCCAAACAGTTCCACCAACGTGTGTCCCGCAGACGCAATAGCGTCCCGAGGCCGGATGCTTGCCTTGGTTTCGACGTCGAGGACGAGCTTGTCGAAGTCCGTGCGCTGCTCCACACGGGTGGCCTCCACCTTGTAGCTCACCTTCATGACCGGCGAGTAGATGGAGTCGACCGGAATGCGGCCGATCTCTTGTCCCGGCTGCTTGTTCATGGACGCCGGGACGTACCCGCGGCCACGCTCGACGACGAGCTCGATCTCCATCTTGCCCTTGCCGTTGAGCGATGCGATGTGCAGATCAGGGTTGTGCACCTCAACTCCCGCCGGCGGCTGGATGTCTGCTGCGGTCACCACACCGGGTCCCTGCTTCCGGAGGTACATGACCACCGGCTCGTCGTGTTCGGACGAGACGACAAGCTGCTTGAGATTCAAGATCATCTCGGTGACGTCTTCGGTAACGCCTTCGATGATGCTGAATTCGTGAAGAACGCCATCCACGCGGATGCTGGTGACCGCTGCACCCGGGATGGATGACAGCAAGGTACGTCGCATCGAGTTTCCGAGGGTGTAGCCGAAGCCCGGCTCGAGCGGCTCGAGGACGAAGCGCGAACGGTTATCGCTGATCGGCTCCTCGGTGAGGATGGGGCGTTGACTGATGAGCACTGTGACTGTTCCTTCCCGCGACGACCGCTATATGACGTCGCGTGTTTGACGATCCCCGGTCCGCGGCCAGACCGAGATGGTGCCTACTTGGAGTACAGCTCGACGATGAGCTGTTCTTGGACAGGGGTGTCGATGACCGCACGCTCGGGTAGCGAGTGAACGATGATCCGCATCTTGGAAGGAACTACCTCCAGCCAAGCCGGAACAGTGCGCTCACCCACCTCGGCATGGGCGACGACAAAAGGGGTCATCTCTCGGGAAGAGGGCTTCACCTCGATGATGTCGTTCGGAGAGACGCGGAAGGACGGGATGTCGACCTTCTTGCCATTCACTGTGAAGTGTCCGTGGTTCACCAACTGGCGCGCCATGTCTCGCGACTTAGCGAAGCCAGCACGAAAAACAACATTGTCGAGCCGTGATTCCAGGATCCGGAGCAGGTTGTCACCGGTCTTGCCCGACTGACGGTTGGCCTCTACGTAGTAGTTGCCGAATTGCTTCTCGAGAACCCCATACATACGTACCGCCTTTTGCTTCTCCCGAAGCTGCAGCAGGTACTCGCTCTCCTTGGAGCGTCCTCGCCCATGCTGTCCCGGAGGGTACGGACGCTTCTCGAAGGGACACTTCGGCGAATCGCACTTGCTCCCCTTGAGGAACAACTTCATCTTCTCTCGGCGGCAGCGCTTGCAGTCTGCGTCGGTGTATCGCGCCATAGCTTTCTTTTCTCCTTATTCCTGCACGCGATCAGACGCGGCGACGCTTCGGGGGACGAGTTCCGTTGTGGGGCACCGGCGTGACGTCGGAGATGGATCCCACTTCCAGACCGGTCGCCTGCAGTGACCGGATCGCGGTCTCCCGTCCGGAGCCGGGACCTTTGACGAACACATCGACCTTGCGCATTCCGTGCTCCATCGCACGACGGGCGGCAGACTCAGCCGCCAACTGCGCAGCGAATGGCGTGGACTTGCGGCTTCCCTTGAAGCCCACCTGCCCGGCCGATGCCCAGGCGATCACTGCACCCGTGGGATCAGTGATCGAGATGATGGTGTTATTGAACGTGCTCTTGATGTGAGCGTGGCCGTGGGCCACATTCTTCTTTTCCTTACGGCGCACCTTCTTAGCGCCGGCAGTCTTGGGGGGCATATCTATCTGCTTCCTTTAGCTTTCCGTGGACGGATGATCGGGTGACGGGCGTCCCAGCCGGCTAGGCCTTCTTCTTGCCTGCGACGGTCTTGCGCGGCCCCTTGCGGGACCGGGCATTGGTGTGGGTGCGCTGACCCCGGACCGGAAGGCCCTTACGGTGACGGATGCCCTGGTAGCAACCGATCTCGACCTTGCGTCGGATGTCCGCTGCCACCTCGCGTCGAAGGTCACCTTCGACTTTCAGGTTCGCTTCGATCCAGTCGCGCAGTGCGAGGGTTTGGTCATCCGTGAGGTCTTTGGCCTTCATCTCCGGATCGATACCGGTGGCCTGCAGGGCGCTGGCTGCCTGTGAGCGGCCAACGCCGTAAATGTAGGTAAGCGCGATCGCCAGGCGCTTTTCGCGCGGGAGATCGACACCGATCAAACGTGCCATGGGGCGGTCCTATCGTTTCTCGTTCACGGGGTTTGTTGAGGGAGTCCATTCCGGTCCGCCAAGACCGGTCTTCGGCCCCGTGGCCGAAGGTGTCATCCTCGTCTCGGTGGTTACCACCGAGGGAGGGGTCGGGATCTCCCTTTGTGATGGGTGCGCGAGTTGTCTCTCCCGCTGCACCCGCTACTAGCCCTGTCGCTGCTTGTGGCGCGGATTCGAACAGATCACCATGACGCGTCCGTGGCGACGAATCAGCCTGCAGTTATCGCAGATCTTCTTGACGCTCGGTTGCACCTTCATGTGCTCTGTCCGTTCCCTCGCGACGCGCGTTGCGTCAATTACTTGTAGCGGTAAACGATGCGGCCGCGCGTGAGGTCATACGGTGACAACTCCACGACGACGCGATCGTCCGGAAGGATTCGGATGTAGTGCATCCGCATCTTTCCGCTGATATGAGCGAGCACTTCGTGCCCGTTGTCGAGCTCCACGCGGAACATCGCGTTGGGAAGGGACTCGGTGATCGTGCCCTCGAGCTCGATCGCGCCGTCCTTCTTGCCCATCTGATGCCCTTCGCTTCTGCGAACCGGGAATTCCGGCCCACCGACCCGGTCTTCCCGCACACCACGACGCCACCGCCGTAGCGGAGGAGGTTCGAAGATGGACGGGGAAGCCCGATCTCAGCCCACAAAGTCTACGCCCCACGGCCCGGGAGGGCACACGGGGGGCAGATAGGCGAAAGCGGTGCCCCCTCGAGCGTCCTCAGGTGCGCTCGTGGACCTCGATCCCCTCCTGCAGGAGGCGATCTCGGGCCTGGGCATAGACGGCCGCCAGCATTTCGGGGTCGGCCACCCGCGCTGCCCACGCCCCCACGTTCACCCGGTCAGCGGGCATTTTCTCCGAGAAGTAGCGCCTCATTCGGGGTCGATCCGACAGGCCGAGAAAATCGAGCAGTTCCCCGTAGGTCATGTCTCGCTCCCGCACGACGAGGTCTTCCAACGACACCGTCAGCACCCGCTCCCGAGGTATCTTCCCCAGCGAGTGGTGCGCGCGGCGCATGCGGCCCTCCCACCAGGCAATTGCCGCCTGGGGCGTGGATGGACCCCATGACTCCGCCATCACCGATGCGGCGGTGTCACGTCCATCGCGAACCATGTGCACGAAGAGAGCATCGGTTGCTACCTGGAAGATCCGGTCGGCGCAGACGGCGTTCGGAGGGGATGTGTCCACCCAGAATTGTTCGGACGTCACCCCCTGGGCCTTCATCAGATCATCCAGGAACTCTCGACCAGCGCGTGCCGGGTCTGCCTTCACACTCGAGCGGAGCTTGCGGACCATCTCTTCCCGTTGCTGCGCTGACATCCCCCGGTGCAGGCCACTCGATTTACCCAGCCGATTGGTCCGATCCCACCACTGCTTTCGCATTCGGGAATTGAATTGCCGCGCCACTCCTCCAGGAACCATCGACAAAACCTTCACCGTCAAGGGTGCGTCATCCGTCGGCCCGAGACACACATCCAAAAGACCAGCAGAGTCCGTCACACAACGAATTTCGAGAGGCTTGCTGGCACGCACTTCCGGGTGGCAGCGGAGGAGCTTCGCAAGGATCGTTGTGCCACTTCTCCCCGTGCCACCACTGAAAATAGGGCGAGCCACGGACACCGCCGACACGTTACAGACGGGTGCCTTCCAGTGACGTCAGCACCCACGGCCCGTCATCGGTAATAGCGACTGAATGCTCCCAATGGGCCGCGGCCGCGCCGTCGGAGGTCACGACGGTCCACTGATCATCGAGTACCTGAACATTGGCAGTCCCCATCGTCACCATCGGCTCAATGGCGAGCGCCATTCCCGCCTCGAGACGGGGGCCACGGCCCGGACGCCCGTAATTCGGTACTGGCGGGTGCATGTGCATCTCAGATCCGATGCCGTGCCCTACGTACTCCTCCACGATTCCGTACCCCCCGGCACCCCGGATGCACTCCTCGACGCCGTGCCCGATGTCGGACAAGTGGCGACCCACCCGTGCCTGCGCCAGCCCGGCCCACAGCGACGACTGAGTCACCTCCGACAAGGCAGAGATGTCCTCGGCGGCATCCGGCATCACAATCGATATCGCGGCATCGCCGTGCCAGCCTTCGATGATCGCACCGCAGTCGATCGAGACGATGTCAGCGGACTCGATCACCCTTTCCCTTGGAATTCCATGAACAACTTCGTCATTAACCGACGCACAAATCACAGCCGGAAATCCGTGGTACCCGAGGAAAGATGATGTTGCTCCATGGTCGGCGATGCTCTCTCGGGCAAGGGCATCTAAATCTGCCGTCGTCATACCCACGGCAATTTCCGACCGGATCTTCTCCAACGTCTTGGCTACAACGAACCCGGCCTGTCGCATGAGCGCGAGTTCGTCGACCGACTTGATCTCGATCGGTTTGCTCTTGCCAAACATCAGCCGCCGGAGACAACAGTCAGTAGTCGCTCACTGACCTGATCGACCGTGCCCATGCCGTCGACTTTCGCCAGCAGTCCTCGATCCGAGTAAGTCTCGATCAGAGGTGCCGTCTGATCGGCATACACCTCGAGGCGGCGGCGAAGCACATCCTCGGTGTCATCGGTTCGCCCTTGCTCCTGAGCTCGCTTGACCAGCCGTGAAACGACCTCGTCGACGTCCACCGTGAGCTCGACCACAACATCGAGGTGGTGGCCGGAGGAGGTGAGCATGGCGTCGAGCTCAGCCACTTGCTCGACCGTGCGCGGAAACCCGTCGAGAAGAAAACCGGGTCGGCAATCGTCGTGGGTGAGGCGGTCGCGCACCATGGCGTTGGTGATCGAATCGGGGACGTACTCCCCGGCATCCATGAATGCCTTCGCCTGTTCCCCAAGTTCTGTTCCCTGCGCGACATTCGCCCGAAAGATATCCCCGGTGGAGATATGCGGAACTCCGAGCCGACCCGCAAGAACTCCCGCTTGGGTTCCTTTGCCGGCACCCGGGGGTCCCATGAAAACAAGACGCATATGCGTACCTAGCCCAGGAAGCCTTCGTAGTTCCGCTGCTGCAATTGGGATTCGATCTGCTTGACGGTGTCGAGCCCGACACCGACCATGATCAACAGGCTGGTTCCGCCGAAGATGAAGTCGCCGGCCACACCAAGGCCTCCGAACGCGAAGACCGGCAGCACCGCGATCAGGCCGAGGTACAGCGAGCCCGGTGCTGTCAGTCGCGTCAGGACATAGTCCAGATAGTCGGCGGTCGGCTTGCCGGCGCGAATACCCGGAATGAAGCCGCCATACTTCTTCATGTTGTCGGCGACATCGCTCGGGTTGAAGGTGATCGAGACGTAGAAGTAGCAGAAGAAGATCACCAAAAGGAAGTAGGTGAGCAAGTACCACGTTCCCGAGCCCGTGCCGAAGTTCTGTTGGACCCACTGGGCCCACGCCGCCTGGCTCCCCGTCAACTGCACGAACAGGGTTGGCAGGAACAGCAGCGACGAAGCGAAGATGACTGGAATGACGCCGGCCATATTCACTTTCAGCGGGATGTACGTCGATGTTCCGCCGTACATGCGACGGCCAACCATGCGCTTGGCGTACTGCACGGGGACGCGCCGTTGGGCTTGCTCGACGAAAACAACGAACGCGATAACCGCGAGTCCGACGAGCACCGTGACCGTAAACGTGAAGGTTCCACGGCTACCGAGGATTCCCGCGAATTGCGCCGGGATGGTGGCGATGATCGCGGTGAAGATTAGGACGCTCATACCGTTGCCGACGCCGCGCTCAGTGATGAGTTCTCCGAACCACATGACGACCGCGGTACCCGCCGTCATCACGACGACCATGACGAGAATCACCCAGATGCCTTGGTTGGGGATGATGGTCTCGTTGCAGCCGCTGAACAGCGCCCCGGGCGTGCGCGCCAAGGACAAGATCGCCGTTGACTGAAGCACCGCAAGGCCAATGGTCACGTAGCGCGTGTATTGGGTGATCTTGGCTTGACCGGCCTGCCCGTCCTTCTTCAAGGTTTCGAGCCGAGGAATCACCACGGTCAGCAGTTGCAAGATGATGCTGGCCGTGATGTACGGCATGATGCCGAGCGCGAAAACACTCAGCTGCAAAAGTGCGCCGCCGCTGAAGAGGTTGATGAGCGCGTACACGGAGTTGTCCTGAACCACGTCGATACACCGCTGAATCGCGGCGTAATCAACTCCGGGGGTAGGCAGGACGGCACCGAGCCGGTACAGCCCCAAGAGCCCCAGGGTGAACAGGATCTTCTTGCGAAGGTCGGGGGTCCGCAGGGCAGCCCCGAACGCACTGATGTGCATCAGGTCCTCCCCTCCTCTCGGACGCCTTCACCGGTCACGAGTGCCTGTGCACCGGCCACCTGGCCTTGCCTGTGGGGCAACTCGAGTCCGTGACTCCTGCCCCACGCTACCTACAGCTCGATGGTCGAGCCTCCGGCACCGTTGATTTTGTCACGAGCGCTCGAGGAGAACTTGTTCGCAGTGACCGTCACTGCCACGGAGATCTCCCCCTGTCCCAGAACCTTGACGGGTTGACCAGAACGCACAGCACCCTTGGCCACTAGGTCGCTCACCGTCACATCTCCACCCTCGGGGAAGAGCTTGTTGATGGTTGCGACATTGACGACCTGGAAGTCGACCTTGTTGGGATTCTTGAATCCCTTCAACTTCGGGATGCGCATGTGCAGCGGCATCTGACCGCCCTCGAAAGAAGCAGGAACGGTACCCCGGGCCTTCGTGCCCTTGGTTCCGCGACCGGCTGTCTTTCCCTTGGACCCTTCGCCGCGCCCCTTGCGGGTCTTGGGCGTGTGAGCCCCTGGTGCAGGTCGCAGGTGATGAACCTTCAGTGCCATGTCAGTCAACCTCCTCGACGTCGACCAGGTGGGACACGGTGTTCACCATGCCGCGAATCTCTGGTCGATCTTCTTTCACGACGACGTCGCCGATTCGCTTGAGACCCAGGGACCGCAGAGTGTTGCGCTGGCTGCTGGTTCCACCGATCTCGGATTTGCGCTGTGTCACCTTCAACTGTGTCATCAGGAGCCTGCCCCTGCCTTGGCGCGGAGCATGGCGGCTGGCGCAACGTCTTCGAGCGGAAGGCCTCGACGTGCGGCGACAGCCTCGGGGGGCTCCAACATCTGGAGAGCGGCCACTGTTGCGTGCACGATATTGATCGCGTTGTCGGACCCCAGTGACTTGCTCAGCACGTCATGAACTCCAGCACACTCCAAGACCGCACGAACCGGCCCTCCGGCGATAACACCCGTACCGGGAGCTGCCGGGCGGAGCATGACCACGCCCGCTGAGGCTTCGCCGGTGATCGGGTGTGGAATCGTGCCTTGAATCCGAGGAACGCGGAAGAAATTCTTCTTCGCCTCTTCTACACCCTTCGCAATGGCGGCCGGGACTTCTTTTGCTTTGCCGTAGCCCACT
>WLWL01000016.1 GCA_012103605.1 Candidatus Nanopelagicales bacterium | reverse complement strand
ACATTCCGGTGCAGCGGAGTCGCGCGGGCAAGGTTCCGGTGTTGCCATCCCGCGCAGCTCGCGGGATCGAGCTACGTGGTGCAAGGCCGCTGTCCCTAACGATCTCGCCGGAATCTGCGTCTTCATCCGGATCCGAATCCGACGGCGGGCACGTCCTGTCGGTCACTATCCCTGGCTTGCAGTACTGCGATGTCGAGGTCGGAGTGTGGTCACAAGACCAGTCGTACCCGTCGACTCACATCGTTATTCGCCTTGACGGCGTGGTCGCTCGCATCGAACTCGACTCGACGCTGCGTCGATGTGTCGCGGTGGAAGCTGTCCTGGCAGGTGACAGCATCGCGGTGTCCTTCCGCGCCGACCCTGCGCAGTGGCCCGAACCCCGTGCGTCGAGCGGCGCGAGCGATCAGGCCAATGAGCAGCCCGATGAGGAGGTCAATGAGAGGGAGAGGGAAGCCTGATGGACGACAGCGACGAGCGTCCCTGGTGGTTGTCCCGCGACGGTCAGGCGGGTGGCCCTGGGGAGACCGGCGACGCTGCAGACCACGAGTCGAATGCGCAGGATGGCTCCGCAGGATCAACCCAAGGATGGGACCTGACGTCCATGCTGGGAATGCTCGGCTCGCTTGCCGGACAGTGGTGGGAATCATCCGGAGCCGGCGCACACGCGGGTCATGAAGACCCGGCGGACCATCCCGACTGTGTGATCTGCATGGGCCTTACCCGTCTTTCTGCGTCAACAGCGTCGGAGTCGGTTGTTCTTCCGGCTGTTCGCTGGCTTCCCATCCGTCGGCCCTAGCCTTGGCCCATGCACGAAAAGTCCGACACCGTTACGTCAACCGGCTCCTCCAGCGAGACTGAGTCCGCGTCGGGAGTGACCATCGGTGTCGACGTTGGCGGCACGAAGATCGCCGCCGGGGTCGTGGACGGACACGGCACCATCCTTCGCACGGCCCGTCGCCCTACACCGCGTCACGACTCCAGCGCCGTGCTGGCAGAGGTTGCGGACGTCGTCAACGAGCTGCAGGCAGGTGTCGATGGAACGGTCATCGGCGTCGGTGTCGGCGTTGCCGGCGGCGTTGATCAATCCCGCTCCCTGGTTTATTTCGCACCTAACTTGGCATGGACCCACGTTCCGGTGCGCACGGTTCTGGAAGCCGCCACAGGCCTGGTCTGCGTGGTGGAGAACGACGGTGCGGCGGCGGCGTGGGCGGAGACGCGATTCGGAGCGGGCGTCGGGCTCGAGCACGTGGTCATGGTGACCGTCGGCACAGGCATCGGTGGTGGGATCGTGGTCGATGGCCGTGTTTTGCGCGGAGCCCACGGTGTTGCTGCGGAGATCGGTCATCTCAATGCCGTACCGAACGGCCGGTTGTGTGGGTGCGGCCGCACCGGGTGCTGGGAGCAGTACGCGAGCGGCAACGCGCTCGTGCGCGAGGCGCGGGAATTGGCGGCCGAAAGGCGACCGGAAGCGACGGTGCTTCTCGAACTCGGAGACGGAACACCCGAGGGCGTTCAGGGTGCTCATGTCACCGATGCAGCGCGACGCGGAGACCCGATTGCCATCGAGGCGTTCGCCAACGTCGGTGGTTGGCTCGGCAGGGGGCTGGCGAACCTCACGGCCATCGTTGACCCGGACGCCTTCGTGATCGGTGGGGGAGTCTCCGACGCAGGCGATCTGATCCTGGCGAGCGCGCAGCAAACGCTCAGCCAATCGATTTTCGGTGGAACGAACCGGCCACATCCGGCGCTTTTGCTGGCCAAGCTCGCTAATGATGCCGGCATCGTGGGGGCTGCCGACCTTGCCCGCGTGTCCCGGTAACCGAAATTTCGGTAACCGAAACTGGTGGCGCGACCGAACGCGACCTAGACGACGGCCCCATCGCCGTGGTCCTCACCCGGTGGGATGTGGCGGTCGCGGCGGGCGATCAAGATGACGAAACCGACGATGGTCGCCCCGATACCGATGCCGCCAAGGAAACTGCTGATGGCGAAGACGTAACCGATCATGGCCAAGGCTGGTCCGATGATCACCGCCAGCCAGGCGGCACGGGCAATGGCATCCGGAGGCGCCGAGATCGGTGGTGGCTCGGGCGGCAGGAAGACATCGTCCGGCTCGGGCGGCGTCCGCGAAGGTTCGCCCGGCGGGTTGGACGATGGCGAATCGTCCCCGCGGTTGCCTTGAGCACGGTTGAGGGAGTCCTCGAAACGGCGCCAAAATTCGTCGTCATCCTCGAACGGCGGCTGCCAATCGCGGGGATTGTCGGTCACGTTGCTCCTCGCATGCTCGATCGCGGAGAGGTCACGGAGTGTGGGAAAGGCGTTCGATGAACGCAACGCTGGTGTCGACGATGAGTTGTGCGTCATAGTCCAACGTCGCGACGTGGTAGGAGTTATCGAGCACGACTTCCTCGACGTCGCTGGAGTGAATGTGGGAAAGAATCCACTCGGCGTTCGATGGTTCCACCACATGATCCTGAGCGCTTCGAAACAGCAGCAACGGCTGATGCACGGATGCAATGTCACGTTTGATTTCCGACCACATCTCCATCATGGAAGCGGCGGCCTTCAACGGCGTGCGGTCATACGAGATTTCGTCGACACCCGGTTTGGCGATGTCGTTGCTGATTCCTGGGAACGACCCGACGAGGTGTTTGACCACCGGAAGCAAGTGGCGGTCGAGGCGCTCGGTGTGAACGGCCGCGTTGACCAGGATCAGACCGGAGATGGCTTGCTGATGCTCCTGAGCAAGCCGGAGAGTCAAGGATCCGCCCATCGAGAGTCCGGCGACGAAGACTTGATCACAGCGAGAGGTGAGTTCGCGGAGATTTCGGTCCGCCTCGGAGTACCAGTCCTGCCAGCGGGTGATGTTCATGTCCTGCCAGCGGGTGCCGTGACCCGGCAATCGTGGGACGCGCACCGTCCACGACCGCTGGGCGAGCAGCTCGCCCCAGGGCCGCATGGAGGCGGGGGAGCCGGTGAATCCGTGCAGAAGGAGGACTCCGATGCGGTCGTCACCGTCGACCGACCAGGCTTCGGCACCGGGGCGAATGGGCATGAAGACTCCTTAAGGGGGCGTGGCCCACTAGTCTGCCACCCATCATGGCCACGCCCTCCGGCACGCGCGTAGCGGCGCCCACCCCTGCCGCGAGTGATTCCAAGGACGGCCCGGGGGGCGTCTACTGGTTCCTCAAGCACTTCATCATCGGCCCGGTGCTGCGGGTCTTTTTCCGCCCGTGGGTCGAGGGTCTGGAGCACTTGCCGACCGAGGGTCCGGCGATCCTGGCGAGCAATCACCTGTCCTTCTCGGACTCCTTTTTCTTGCCCCTGGTGTCGCCTCGGCCGATCACCTTTTTGGCCAAGAGCGATTACTTCACCGGCTCGGGTATCAAAGGTTTCTTCTCCAAGGTCTTCTTCACCAGCGTTGGCCAGGTCTCGGTCGATCGTTCCGGTGGACGTGCCTCCGAAGCGGCCATCCTCACTGGCGAGCGCGTGCTTCGCGGACAGCACCTACTCGGCATCTACCCCGAAGGCACCCGCTCACCCAACGGCACGATGTATCGGGGCAAGACGGGCTTGGCGCGCATGGCGCTCGAGGCGCGCGTTCCGATCATTCCGGTGGCGATGATCAATACGTATGAGATCCAGCCGCCGGGGACGGTGCTGCCGCGTCTGCGCAGAGTCGGGGTGCGGTTCGGTGAGCCGCTGGACTTCTCTCGGTACGAAGGCCTGGAAGACGACCGATTCATCTTGCGTTCGGTCACCGATGAGGTGATGTACGCGCTGATGTCGCTCTCCGGCCAGGAGTACGTCGATATGTATGCCTCGCGTGCCAAAGAGCTCATCGCCGAAGGGGTCGCGGCGGACGCGACAGCGCTGACGGGACCTCGGTAGCGCGGCTGTGGTGTCCCGCTAGTCGCTCTCGGCCCAACCCTTGCTGCGCTCGACGGCGCGCCGCCAGAGCTGGTAACCGTCGTCGGTGACGTCACTGACGTCACTGACGACGTGGGGTTCGAAAACTCCGGACGATGTTCGCGTGTGTTGCAACTCGGCGATGTCTTTCCACATGCCTACGCCGAGGCCTGCCAGGAACGCTGCGCCTGTACCCGTCGTCTGCAGCTCGGCGGAACGATCCACCGGAATGCGAAGCTGATCGGCTTGCATCTGGCATAGCAGATCGTTCGCTGCGGCTCCGCCGTCGATGGCGAGACGTTCGAGCTTGACGCCCCCTTCTTCGGACATCAGGTCGACGACGTCTCGAACTTCGTACGCGATCGCCTCGAGTGTGGCCCGCGCGATGTGGGCTCGGGTGGTCCCTCGGGTGATTCCCACGATGAGTCCGCGTGCCCGTGGATCCCAATCGGGTGCGCCGAGGCCGGTGAGAGCGGGGACGAAAACCACGCCGGCTGAATCCGGCACGCTGCGGGCGAGGTCTTCGACCTCGGGCGCGTTGTCGATGATCTGCAGGCCGTCGCGCAGCCATTGCACGGCAGACCCGGTCACGAAGATTGCACCCTCGAGCGCATAGTCGAGTCGTCCATCGGGGTGCTTCAGCGCCACTGTCGTCAACAGTCCATTGCTGCTGGGCTTGGGTGTGGATCCGGTATGCACGAGAAGGAAGGAGCCGGTTCCGTAGGTGCACTTCGCGGCGCCCTCGCTGAATCCGGCCTGTCCTGCGAGGGCGGCTTGTTGATCTCCGGCGATACCGGCGATGGGAACCTCAAGTCCGCAGAAGACGGCGGGATCGGTGACGGCAACCTGACCGTACGACGGAACAACGGTGGGCAATGCACTCTCGGGCACGTCGAAGATCGAGCACAGGTCGGCGCTCCAGGCACCGGTGTGAATGTCGAACAAGAGTGTCCGCGAGGCGTTGGTTGCGTCGGTCACGTGTTCGAGTCCACGAGTCATGCGGGCGATCAGGTACGAATCGACGGTGCCCATCGCGACTCGACCGTTCGTCACGTGGGCCCAGTGCTGCGGCTCGTTCTCGGCGATCCACAGCGCTTTCGTTCCGCTGAAATACGGATCGAGGCGAAGACCCGTGCGGTCGGCAATGAGTGCTTCGTGCCCCTCGCTACGAAGGCGGTCACACAACGGGGCGGTACGCCGGTCCTGCCACACGATCGCTTTGCGGGGTGAGCCCATCGTCTCCCGATCCCACAGGCACCACGTCTCGCGCTGGTTGGTGATCCCTACCGCGACGACGGCCGCACGGTCGATGCTCTCGAGCGCTTCACTGGTGGCAGCGATCGTGGCCGACCACACCTGACCTAAATCGTGTTCCACTCGATCGCCGGCAGGGAAGTGTTGTTCGAACTCGCGATAACCCGACGCAACCACCTGAGCGGATGCGTCCACCACGAGGGCGGTGACGCCCGTGGTGCCGGCGTCGATGGACAGGATGAGGTCGGAAGTCACCGTGCTGCCCCTACCTGCGCTGGTACCTGCGCGCTTATTTTCGTGCACATCTCGACACCGGAAGCGTAGCCACCCGCGCCCGGGCGCGGGTGGCTCCGTGTGCTGCCCGGTGTGCTGCCCGGAGTGCTTCTCATATTGCGCCGCTCATCCACTAGATTGGGAATGACAGCGTTTACAAACAACCAAGGGATGGGGACATGCGCGTTGGGGTTCTGACCGGAGGCGGCGATTGCCCGGGTTTGAACGCGGTTATCCGCGCCGTTGTTCGTCGAGGAGTGACGGACTACGGGTACGAGTTTGTTGGCTTCCGCGATGGCTGGAAGGGCCCGCTGGAGGGGCTCACCATGGAACTCGGCATCCCGCAGGTGCGTGGGATTCTTCCGCGCGGCGGCACCATTTTGGGTTCGTCGCGCACCAACCCCATCAAGGTCGACGGCGGGATCGACACCATCAAGGACAACATGAGGTCGCTTGGCGTGGATGCCCTTGTTGCCATCGGTGGTGAAGACACCCTCGGGGTGGCAACGGCTCTGACCGACGCCGGGCTTCCCGCGGTAGGTGTCCCCAAGACGATCGATAACGATCTCAGCGCAACAGACTTCACCTTCGGCTTCGATACCGCGGTAACGATCGCGACCGAAGCCATCGATCGACTCCACACCACCGCGGAGTCTCATCACCGGATCCTGATCTGCGAGGTCATGGGTCGGCACGCCGGTTGGATCGCGCTCCACTCCGGCATGGCTGGCGGGGCGAATGTGATTTTGATCCCCGAGGTGCCGTTTGATCTCGACCAGGTCGTCGAATGGGTCGAGTCACGATTCCGGTCGCATTACGCGCCGATCGTGTGTGTCGCGGAGGGCGCGCTTCCGCGCGAGGGGGATCTTGTCACCAAGGACGCGACCCTGGATGCGTTCGGACACGTGAAACTCTCGGGTATCGGGGAGTGGCTGGCGTCGCAGATCGAGGAGCGCACCGGCAAGGAAGCCCGCACGACCGTCCTCGGACACGTGCAGCGGGGAGGAACCCCGACGGCGTTCGATCGAGTGCTCGCCACTCGATTCGGGCTCAACGCCATTGCCGCCGTCAAGGATGAGGCGTGGGGAACCATGGTGGCTCTCCAAGGGACCGACATCGTTCGCGTGCCTCTCCAGGCCGCGACAGGAACATTGAAAACCGTCCCGGCGGAGCGGTACGAGGAGGCAATGGCCTTCTTCGGCTGAGCGCGGCCTACCCTTTGCTCGTGGACTCGATGACCTGGCCGGACCTTGCCGCCGTCCAGCAACCCCCGTGGCCCGACGCCGCGGAGGTCGAGCGTGCCGTGGCGCAATTGCGAGCCCTGCCGCCCCTAGTGTTCGCTGGTGAATGCGACCTCCTTACCGAGCGTCTGGCGCAGGCGTCGCGGGGCGAAGCATTTGTTCTGACCGGCGGTGACTGCGCGGAAACATTCGAAGCCAACACCGCGGATTCGATCCGAGCCCGCCTCAAGACCGTGCTGCAGATGTCGGTCGTGCTCACGTATGCGGCATCTCTTCCCGTGGTCAAGATGGGTCGGCTGGCTGGCCAGTACTTCAAGCCGCGCAGCAAGACGGTGGAAATTCGCGACGGCGTCGAGTTGACCAGTTACCTCGGCGACGCGGTGAACGCACTGGCCTTCGATCCGGACTCCAGGCGCCCCGACCCGCAGCGCCTGGTGCAGGCGTACCACGCGTCGGGAAGCGCGCTGAATCTTGTGCGCGCCTTCACCCAGGGTGGCTACGCAGACCTGCGTCAGGTGCACGCATGGAATCAAGACTTCGTACGGGACTCAGCCGCCGGCGAGCGATACGAGGAACTCGCCCAACACATCAACCGAGCGCTGTCCTTCATGCAGGCATGCGGAACGGACCCCGTCGAGTTCGAGCGCGTGGAGTTCTACGCCGCTCACGAGGCGTTGTCGATGGACTACGAACGGGCGCTCACCCGGATCGACTCACGCACCGGAAAGCCGTACGACGTGTCCGGTCACTTCCTGTGGATCGGGGAGCGGACGCGTCAACTCGACGGCGCCCACATGCATTTCGCGTCGACCATCAGCAACCCCATCGGCATGAAGGTGGGGCCGACGGCATCACCGGATGAGATCGTCGAAGCTGCCCAGGTGCTCAACCCCGATCGGATACCCGGTCGACTGTCCCTGATCACCCGTATGGGCGCGGGCCAGGTGCGCGACGTGCTCCCGGGAATCGTGCAGAAGGTTGACGCCAGTGGGATTCCCGTGGTGTGGGTGTGCGATCCGATGCACGGAAACACGCGGGAGGCGGCGAGCGGCCACAAGACGCGACTCTTCGATGACGTCATTGATGAGGTCGAGGGGTACTTCGAGGTGCACCGTCAATTGGGGACATTCCCGGGCGGAATCCACGTGGAGCTCACCGGCGACGACGTCACCGAGTGCGTCGGCGGCACGGCCGGAGTCGCCGAAACCGACCTGCATCAGCGGTACGAAACGGCCTGTGATCCTCGGTTGAATCGTGAGCAGAGCTTGGAACTCGCGTTTCTCGTCGCGGACATGCTGCTCAAGCGCTGATCAATACACGGGTCAACGTGGCCATGGACCGCCGAGCACGGCTGAGCGCCATCATGAAGCGAGACGGGTCGATGTGCGTGTGGTGCCGCCGGGACATCGACACGGACCTCGTCGCGGCGACGACTGAGCACCTTGTGCCCCGCATCAAGGGCGGACCGAGTTGGTTGGAAAACGAAGTGGCTGCCTGTCGGCGGTGCAACGGTGAGCGCGGCCACCGAACGCCGGCCGAGTGGATCGAGGAGTGTCAACGCCGCGGCTGGGAACCGGCGATCGCCACGGTGATCGCTGTGTTCGAGGAGTTCCAGGCGAAGGTCGCCCGCGAGGGAGGCGCACGACGAGCCCGGCCGTACGTGGACAGTCAGTTGCGGCGGCTGCGCAACATGCGGGTGGGGTGACGCCTGGCGATGCGCTCGATTCAGATGATGCGCAAAATCACTGTGGTCCCGCGGGGGACCAGCTCTCCCGGTGACGGCGACTGATCAAAGACACGATTCAAGCGCGTGACCTCGCCATCGTCGATTTCTGCCACGAGTCCCAGACGTTCGAGTTCGGCGACGGCGTTGTCCTGACGCATATCGATCAAGTCCGGCACTTCCACCGGAGGCGGACCCTTGGACACCACGATCTCCACCGTGCTGCCCGAGTCGACCACGGTGGATGCCTTCGGAGACATAGACACAACCCGACCCTGGGCAACGGAGTCGGAAAACTCCTTCACGGCCGAGACTTGAACCCCGGCCTCTTCGAGACGCTTGATGGCGACGCCTTGCTTCTTGCCGGTGATGTCCGGAAGTTCGACCGGCTCCGGGCCTTTGGAAACGATCAGATCCACTGGCGTATCGGGAGGTACCGGATCGCCGATCGGGGGATCGGTCCGGGCGACCTGTCCGGCGGGGATTTGATCGTCGAAGGCTTCCACCCGACCCCCGGATGCCAGACCAGCGGAGACGATGGCCTCGGTGGCCTCCTTCGGTGTGGAGCCGCGAACATCCGGGACGGCGTAGCGTTCCGGCCCGAGCGAGACGACGACGCCGACGGTTCCGGAGGCAGCGATGCCCTCTCCCGGGCCCGGGTCTGTGGTCAGCACCGAGCCGGCCGGGACGGTTTCGCTGTATTGCTCGGCCGTTGCCTCAATCGCCAAGCCCTCCGCCGCGAGGGTCGCCGCTGCCTCGTCGAAGGTTTGGCCGACCACATCGGGCGTGGGGGAGTAGGTACCGGGGCCAACGGCTAACCACCAGCCGGCCACACCAGCTCCGGCGATCGCGACGATGACCGCGAGCGCGACGAACAGGCGCACGCCTCGCCGTGGCCGCTGGTCCTCGTACTCGCCGAAGTCGTCGTCATCGAACTCGTCGGAGTCCCTGTAATCCCCATAATCGCCGTAACCGCTGTACCCGTCACCGGCCTCGGCTGCAGCGTTGCTTCCGGCGCCCGGCTCGTACCCCAGTCCGCCACCTGCCGCCGCAGGGTTGTCCAAGCCGACGACCAACGTGTCGTTCATCGCGGGGGCATCCATGAACGGCGTCGGGGCCGGAAGGGAGGCTCGGGCTCGCCGGACGTCGGCAAGGAAATCCTGACTGTTTCGGTACCGCTGCCCGGGGTCACGGCGAGTGGCGGTGCGAACAATCGCATCGGCTTCCGGGGGAATCCCACTGCGCACACTCGATGGAGCGGGAACGTCGGAATTCACGTGCTGGTACGCGACTGACAACGGACTGTCACCACCGTGCGGAACCTGTCCGGTGACCATCTCGAACAAACAAATGCCGGCGGCGTAGAAATCCGTGCGCTCATCCGCCTCTCCGCTTTCCACCTGTTCGGGCGCCAGATACGCCACCGTGCCGATCAAGACGCCGGCCGTTGCGTTGGTTTCGGATGTGGCGACTGCTCGGGCGAGGCCGAAGTCGGCCACCTTGACTCGACCGTCGTGAGAAATCAGTACGTTCTCGGGCTTGATGTCCCGATGCACCAGTCCCGCTGCGTGCGCCGCAGCAAGCGCCTCCACGACGGGCTCGAGGAAGACCAGGGCCTGCTCGGTGGTGAGGGGACCGTAGTTGCGAATGACGTCGCGCAGTGTTCGACCGGGAATGAGCTCCATGGCCAGATACACCAGCCCGTCGGCCTCACCCTGGTCGTAGACCGCGACCACGTGCGGGTGGGAGAGCCGGGCGGCCGACTTGGCCTCACGTTCGAAACGGGCGACGAATCCCGGGTCGGCCGCTAAGTGCGGATGCATGACCTTCAAGGCCACGAGACGGTCGAGACGAAGATCGACCGCCTCATACACCGTCGCCATCCCGCCGCGTGCGAGAAGTGCGCGAACCTCGTAGCGAGAACCAACCACCTTGCCGACGAGTCCCGCGCGCGCACCCGACTCCATTCGTGCGAGTGTAGGTCGGCGCTCACGCTCGCTCGGGGAGCCACGCGGCCCTCGATGCCGGGCTACGCGAGCAACATCTCGATCATCGCTTGGACGTCGGTGACTCGCTGCTGCAGCGACCCTGCGGCGATATGCAGCAACTGCTCGTCGAGCTGCGGAACCGCCAGCGACGACAGCAGTTCGTGAGTAGCATGCCGGGCCTCGGGGCCGTCACGGTGGAGCCCGTCTGGTTGCCAGGGCAGGTCTGGCTGGCACCAGATCAGCAGGTCGGCAGATTCGGTCGCGGCCAAAGCTGGGTCAAGAAGCGAATCGTCGGCGAAGTACTGAATGCTGTACACGGCCGTCATGAGTGGTGCCGGATCACACACGACCAGATCGACGCCGCCGGCTCGGGCAGTGTCGAGGGCGTTCGTGAGTGAATCGCATTGACTTCGCCACACGGCCTCCTGCTCATCGCGGTGCGGGGTGCGGCCCGTTGAGTCGACGAAGTCGCGCAGTGCCTCCGAGACCACGAGTACCGAGCGTCCACGCGCGCGCTGATCCTCGGCCACGGCGGTGGCAAGGCTCGTCTTGCCGGTACTTTCGCCCCCGAGAAGAAGCACGCTGACGGTCATGGGCAAGTATTGGAGCATGCCGGCCTCGCTCGCGTACGTGGGCATCCTCGTTTTCGTGCTCGCAGGATCGTTGTGGCTCGAAGTGGTTCTGCGAACGCATGTCTTTCGCCGGTGGCCGCGACTGTTTCTGGTGATGGTTGTGGTCGTGTGGCCGTTCCTGGCATGGGACGCGTACGCCATCGCCAACGGACATTGGTATTTCGATACCGACATGATTACGGGGATCTATCTGCCGGGGAATATTCCGCTGGATGAATTGCTGTTCTTCTTGGTGATTCCGCTCGCCTCGATCCTCACTCTCGAAGCTGTGCGAAGTGTCAAGGGTTGGCCCGTGGGTGACGGGAGCGATCGATGACCTACACGCAGATAGCGATTCTCGCGGTGGCCGCAGCCGTCATCATCGACCTGTTCGTCTTCCGCACTCGTCTTGTGCGGCGTCGGGCCTTCTGGGTTTCCTACGCCATCATCTTCTTCTTCCAGCTCATCACCAACGGCATGTTCACTGGATTTGGGATCGTTCAATACGACGGAGCAGCGATCATCGGATCGACGTCACCGACGAGCGGTCCGCCACCGTTCATCGGTGACGGGCGAGTGGCGTTTGCGCCCGTGGAGGATCTGCTCTTCGGTTTCTCGCTGATCCTGCTGTCGCTGTCCCTGTGGGTGCTGTTCGGTCGCCGAGGGATCGCGCGGACGCCTACCGCGGGCCCGCCGATGTGGCGCCGGAGCGCGGACGAATAGTGCCCGCGTATTCGATGAAGGGTGCATGTTCGCGCACCGATTCGCGCGGGCTGATTCACGCGCACTGATTCACGTGTAGGACGGGTTGATCCCGTGTACGTGACCGGCTCCGTGCCGTCGGCGAGCGCGCACGGCTCGCCGCCAGGCCGGTAGGGCAACCCATAGGCGCTCGCGCATCGATACCCGTGCCCGCTTTTTGAAGACCTCGTAGTCGATGTGCGCGACTTCGTCGGCGATACCGCAGTACAAGATGCGTGCAGCGTCGATGCAGTCACGTGACGATGGATGCAGCATGTCGATGCCGGGGCGAGATTCCGCTTCGAGTCGCTTGACGCGATCGATCTGGTGCCGGAGCGCAGCTTTGACCTCCGGTGTTGCCTCGCGCCTTCCCAGAACTTCTCGGCTCACGCCGAAACGCTCGAGCTCATCCATCGGAAGATAGATGCGTCCGCGGTCCAGATCCTCGGACACGTCGCGGATGAAGTTCGCGAGTTGGAACGAGACGCCGAGCTTCATCGCGTAGTCGTAGGCAGCAGGATCAGATGGCTCCAGGATCGGCACCATCTGCAAACCGATGACGGCGGCTGAGCCGTAGACGTACTCATACAGGTGCTCGTACGTGGGGTACTCGGTCACGGTGAGATCCATGCGCATGGAATGCAAGAAAGCTTCGAAGTGTTCGCGGGGGATCTCCCAACGCAGCACCGTGTCCACGACCGCCCGGCACACCGGATCGTCCGAACGCCCACGTTCGAGGTCGGCCAGGAATGCATCGCCCCAGGTGCCGAGCCAGTCGGACTTCTCCTGATCGGACAGCGTCGAGGCTAGATCGTCGACGATCTCATCGGCGTACCGCGCGAAGCCATAGAGCGCGTGGACGTAGGGCCGCTTGCCGGGTGGAAGCAACAACGTGGCGAGGTAGTAGGTCTTGCCATGAGCCGCGTTGAGTTCCCGGCACCGGTCGTAGGAGGCGCGCAACTGCGGATCGGTGATCCCTGCGCGGTCCAGATCCCGAGAACTCATGCGTCCGAATCTATCGGCGGGCGCGGGAGCGATACGTCGGATCGGGGCCGGTGATGCGCTCGGCGGCGAGACGGCCGGAGACGAGCACCATGGGCACACCCACTCCAGGTTGGGTACCAGAGCCCGTGAAGACGACGTTCTCCCCCCACATGTTTCCCGGGCGGAACGGGCCGGTCTGCAAGAAGGAATGAGCCGAGGCGAAGGGTGCTCCGCGTTCCATTCCCCGGTCAGCCCAGTCCTGCGGGGTGGTGATGTCCTCGACCTCGATGGCATCGCCGAAGCCGACGTAGCCACGCTCTTCCAGGGTGCGAATGACCTCGTCGCGGTACCGATCCTTGGTCAGCGACCAATCGATGGGGGAGTCGAGATTGGGCGTGGGGAACAGGACGTAATAGATGTGCTTGCCGTCAGGGGCCAGATCGGGGTCCGAGCGACTCGGGTTGGTCACCAGCAGGCTCGGATCGCTCATGAGTTGCTTGCGATCAATCAGGTCCTCGAAGACGCCCTTCCACGACCTACCGAAGTGAATGTTGTGGTGCGCGAGCTTCGAGTACTCCGCCGATGATCCAGCCAAGAGCAGGTAGCACGAGGGGGAGTAGTCCAATCGACGCACGCTCCACGGCTCCCGGCCGAGCAAATCGCGGTAGGCGATGGGCAGGTCGGGGTTGAGCACAAAGGCGTCTGCGGTGATGCGCTCACCGTCAGAAGTGATGGCCGCCGTGGCGCGACCACTCGACACCTCGATCGTTTCGACGTTCGTGCCGTAGCGGATGGTGACTCCGTGCTTCTCAGCCGCCGCCGCCATCGCCTGCGGCACGGCATGCATTCCACCCTTGGGGAAGAAGACCCCGGCAACAGAGTCCATGTAGGCGATGACCGCGTAGATCGCGAGCGCGTCGTACGGCGACAAGCCGGCGTACATCGCCTGAAACGAGTAGACCCGTTCGGTGCGGGGATCGGACAGGAACTCGCGCACTTTGGGAGCCAACTTGCGAAAACCACCGATCGCGAACAGACGCGCGAGGTCGGGTGTGATCAAGTCCAGTGGTGAGTCGATATTCCGATCGATGAAGTCCTTCATTTCGTATCGGTAGAGGTCGGATACGAAATCCACGTACCGGCGGTAGCCGGCCGCCTCCTGCGGACCGATCACGGTGTTGATCTCCTCGGCCATCTCGTCGACGTCCGCGTGCACGTCCAAGACGGAACCGTCGGGATAGAACGACCGATACAGCGGCGCCACCGGGGACAGCTGAAGCCAGTCCTCCATGTTCTCGCCGAGGCAGTCGAAAGCGTCGGCGATGAGATCGGGCATCGTCAGCACGGTGGGGCCGGTATCGATGCGGTAGTCACCGGATGGTCCTTGCAGGTGAACCTGTCCGGCTCGGCCTCCGGGGTGGTCATCGCGCTCGAGAATCGTGACCGCCCGACCGGCGCCGGCGAGTCGCATCGCAGCCGAGAGGCCCGCGAGGCCAGCACCGACGACAACTACCTCGTCCGTCGGCCCCGCCACGGTTCGCGGACCGGTCCACGGCATGAAGCGTTGGGCCTGAGCGAGAACGGACATGGGGCTCCTTGCTAAGCGGACGTGGCTGGCGGGACGCTAAGTGTGCCGTGAATCAGACGCTTCTGCGCGTTGCGGCGTATGCCAGCCCAGTGAGCACCTCTCGTGCGTCGTCGGATAGCCCCGCACCATCGAGGGAGGCCAGAGATCGATCGAGGAGCTCATCGATCATCGTTTCGGTGCTCGCGAGGGCCCCGGTGTCCTCAATGATGGAGCGCAGAGTCTCGACACCGGAGTGGTCGAGGCCGGGATCGCCGAGCAGCGCACGCAGATGGCCGCGTTGCGCATCATCGGCTCGCTGGTGCGCGAGGGCGATGAGAACCGTTCGCTTACCTTCGCGCAGATCATCTCCGGCGGGTTTGCCGGTTTGCTCCGGGTCGCCAAAGACCCCGAGAACGTCGTCACGCAGTTGGAAGGCTTCACCGAGGGGCAGTCCGTATCCGGAGTAGGCGGCGACAATCTCCTCCGGGGCACCGGCGATGGCCGCTCCAATGTGCAGGGGGCGTTCGATCGTGTACTTCGCTGATTTGTAGCGAACCACCTGCATCGCACGATCAACCGAGCCGCCGCCGTTCGCCTGCTCGAGGAGGTCGAGGTACTGGCCGGCCATCAACTCCGAGCGCATCTCGTCATACACGCGCTTCGCGCGAGTCACCGCATCGCGATCGAGATCCGAGGTCAACAGGACTTCATCTGCCCAGGACAAGCACAGGTCGCCGAGCAGAATGGCCGCTCCCACTCCGAAGGACTCGGGTGAGCCCAACCATTGTTCGTTGCGGTGGACTCCGGCGAAACGTCGGTGAGCCGCCGGCAGGCCTCTCCGGGTATCCGACCCATCCATCACATCGTCGTGAATGAGGGCGCACGCCTGCAGGAATTCCAAACCCGTGACGGCGTGAACGACGGCCGTCTCCTCGGCAGATCCCAAAGTGACGTCGGTCGTGGCGCCCCGCCAGCCCCAGTACGCAAACGCCGGACGCAGTCGCTTTCCGCCGGCAAGGAGATCCCGCAACGCGGAGACGAGGGGCTCCATATCCGGGCTGACGTTCGCCAGCAGCGTGCCCTGTCGTGCGAGAACGTCGTCGATCGTTGCCTGAATGCGTGGTCGAAGGTCCGCTGCGTCCAGCGGAGCCCGGATCAGCTCAGACGTGAGATCAGACGTGTCATTCGGCACCGCGACAGCGTAGCGAGCGAGCACGAATAAGGGTGCCGCTCGCGCTGTCCGGGGATTTGGGTCCTGCTAGGCCCGTCCGACAAGAGACGCCGTTATCTCCGCACCCATGCCCACCAGCGGAAGCCCGCCACCGGGATGCGAACTCCCACCGACGAGGAAAAGGCCGGGGATAGGTGAGGCGTTCGTTGGCCGGGCGAACGCCGCGCGCGGGCCGTTGCTCGCGGTTCCGTAAATCGATCCCCCGGGAGCCCTCGCCGTGCGCTCGAGATCCGCGGGGCTTCGCCACTCATGCCACAGGACCCGATCCCGAACGTCGACGCCGCGCTGGGCCAACAGGCCGAGGATCCGTTGGGCGTACCCCTCGGCGAGTCCGGGGCTGGTCCAATCCACACCCCCGGCCGGGTCGTGGCGGGGGGCGTTGATCAGCACGAACCACGATTCGTGATCGGAGTCCGGTCGCATCTCGGGGTCGTCGGGTGAGCACACGTAAATCGCGGGGTCCTCGACCGGTCGTGGCGCGCGGCCGAAGATCGCATCGAATTCCGCGTCGTAGTCCTCAGGAAACCACACGTTGTGATGTTGCAGCCCGGGCGTTCTGCCGCGAAGTGCCAGCAGCAGGACGAAGCCCGCCAGGCTCGGATCGGTTCGGTCGATAGGGCGCGCTGCCTTGATTGCACGCTCGTCGTGAAGCAGGTCGGAGTACAGCACCCCGGCATCGATGCCTGAGACCACCACGTCGCACCCGTGATGCGCACCGTCCGCGACGACGCCGGTGACGCCGGCCTGATTGGTCGTGACCTCGGTGACGTCGACGCCGGTTCGAACATCGACCCCGCGTTCGATGCATCGCCGGTGGAGAGCATCGGCGAGCGTGCCCAAGCCGCCCCCGAGATGCCAGACGCCGAACTCCTGCTCGACGTAGGGAACCGTCGCCAAGACAGCCGGCGCCTTGCGCGGATCCGATCCGGTGTACGTCGCGTAGCGGTCCAGAAGCGTGATAGCGCGCGGGTCGGACAACATCGAGCGCCCCAGTCCGCGCAACGTGGACCAAGGGGCGATCGTTCGCACGTCTGCGGGTTTCGCCAGCGGTAGCAGCGTGCGCCACCCGGCGAGCGGTGATTGCAGGAACGGCCCGCGGGTAAGTCGCCACATCTGGCCAGCGCGATCCATGAGTGCGCGCCACTGACTCCCGGTATCCCCACCGAACGCGTCGTGAAGCGCCATGGCGCATCGCGCGGGATCAACACCGGGAACGGTGGCGGTGGTTCCATCCGCGAAGTGGTAGCCGAAAGCCGGCTCCACTTCCTGGAGATCGACTTCCTCCTCCAACGGCCGGCCGGTCTTTAAGAACAGATCGCGGTAGACCGCGGGCAGCGTGAACAGACTCGGGCCGGTGTCGAACGCGAAGCCGTCCCGTCGATAAGTAGCCAACTTTCCACCGACGTGGGGTGAGGCTTCGAATAGCTGAACGGTGTGACCCTTGACCGCCAGTCGGGCTGCCGTCGCTAGGCCGCCTGCGCCGGCGCCGATGACGATGACGCGACTCATTCGGTCAACCTCCGGCCCTTCCACTGCGTTGTGCCACGGAGGTGGCGCCACCACGACACACCATTGATGGCTGTGAAGGCGAGGATGGAGGCCGGGTGAGCGAGCGCGTCGGGGAATGTGCGCTCCCCAGTACCTTGCGCGACGACAACGCGGCCACCCACACCGGCGACGTACCCGGCGAGTCCCCAGGTGCGCGTGGATCCTCGACCGAAGACCGCACCGATCACCGGGACGACGTAGATGCCCAGCAGTAGCCCGTTCACTGCGATCGAGCCGGTGATTCCAGAGAAGGCCGCCCAGGCAGACTTGGTGTACCCGTCGATCAGATCCGTTGCGCAGCCGTACATCCGACACGACGCAATATGCGAGCCGTCCACGGTCAGTGCGCGGTGACCAGCCCGACGTGCAACCCGCATTAAGGCGACGTCTTCGATGACGTCACCACGCACCGCTGCGTGCCCGCCCGATTGTCGGTACGCGCGGGCGTCGAAGACGAGGAGTTGACCATTGGCAACAGACATCGACGCCCACTGCCGATGGTGTGCAACGCCGAGGGGAACGGTGGTCATCCACGACCATGCCAGGAGTGGTTGCACAAGCCTCTCGAGCCAGGTGACCGCGTCCTGCCGCGGATACGGAGCAACCAGGTCGGCGCTTTCGGAGCGAAGATGGTGCACCAATGCGTTGAGTGCGTCGGGCTGGAGAACCACATCGGCGTCCATGAACACCAGCACCGACGCATCTGGTGTCGATTCGGCTAGTCGCGCGCACGCGAAGTTCTTCCCGAGCCATCCCGGTGGTGGCGCTTCATCGGGTGCGCGCGTCACGCGCACTCGGGGATCGTCGGCTGCTGCGCGCTCGGCTATCTCGGCCGTGCCGTCAGATGAGCCATCGTCGAGAACGTGGATGGTCGTCTGGGGGACACCCCGTTGCTGTTGAACGCTCGCCAGGGCATCGCCGAGGGCGTCGGCTTCATTCCGGGCGGGGATGTGGACAGCGATCGACTCGGTGATGTCCTCATCAACCGGTGTCGGGCGCCGAAGGACTCGCCTGTTCCACGCTGCGTGGGCGGTGAGTGCGATCGCGCCCACCGCCAATACCGGCAGAAGGCGCCTCACCATGCGGGCTGGCTCCACAGACGCCACGCCCACGGAATGATCACGATTCCCATCGCGACGCCGCCCCAGATCGCGACCGTGGGGCGGTCGAAGAAGACGGCGGCCCCCAGAACGTTGGACGCGTATGTCCACAGCAGCAGTGTGTTGGGTGCCGAGTCGTTTGCGGTCTTTCGCGGAAGTCGGTCAAGCAGGAACATCAGCAGCATGCCGGCCAGCCACCACCCCAGGAAGTTCTGCAGCGGAATGCCCGGTATCCCCGGCAGTTGCCAGCCGATGGTCGTCCACGTCCAGTAGCCCTCGCCCACCATCTGTGGATCCAGGAACAGATCCCACGACATCAGCAGCCAGCCGCCGATGATGGCGACACCCAGGCTCGTCGTCGATAGACGCTGGACTGCAAGAAGCATCGGATAAGCCACCATCGACCACGCCATGGGAATGAGGATCGGCACGGAGAGCACGGAAACCCCGAGGGCGCTCGTGTACTCGTACTCACCGAACGGAAATTGCGTCGTCGTTCCCAGAAACTCGACCAGCCACCCGAAAGCAAGAGTGATGGCGAAAAAGCCGAGGGTCCACGCGAGCCCTCGACTCACGAAGGCGTGCGTGACGGAGGCAAGGAAGAAGACCGTCACCGACGCTGCGGTCACTGCGACGCGTGCCGAGTCGGGCACCAGAACCCACGCGATCTGCAGGCCGATGGTGAGAGCCACGAACAACCAGGGAATGAGTCGAAACCACCGGTTTCCGCCCCGACCGGGCTGCGACCGCGGGCCGGTATAGACGCGCTGGCTCACGCTTCGCAAGCATAGGGTGAACGCCATGGCGACGGACTCCCCGGATTTAGGCGTCGATCTGAGCCGGACTCTCCCGCTCGTTGTCGAAGCGATCGAACGTTGGCAGGAGTCCTACGGCGGCGTCGAATCAGTGCCGGTGAGTGTTGTCGACGCCGAGGCGTGGCGCGAGACGCTTGATCAATTTTTGGCTCGCCTCACCGATGAGCAGTACCCGTTCTTCCACCCGCGCTACGCCGGGCAGATGTTGAAGCCCCCGCACCCGGTGGCGGTGGTCGGATATCTGGCCGCGATGTTGATCAATCCGAACAATCACGCCCTGGACGGGGGGCCATCCACGGCTGCGATGGAGAAAGAGTGTGTGGAGCGCCTGGCCGCCATGTTCGGGATGAATCAACACCTCGGACACCTCACCTCCAGTGGCACCATCGCGAATCTCGAAGCCCTATGGGTAGGCAGAGAGGAAAACCCCGGATCCGTCGTCGCTGTTAGCCGCGATGCTCATTACACGCACGCGCGCATGGGCAACGTCCTCGGTGTCGAGGTGGTCGACGTAGACGTCGACGATGCCGGACGTATGGCGGTGGGCGATCTTGCCCAGGTGCTGGAGACCCACAACGTCGGCACCGTCGTTGTCACCCTAGGAACGACGGGGCTCGGCGCGATTGATCCCCTCGACGACATCATCCCCGTGGCCCGAGCCGCCGGCGCTCGGGTGCACGTAGACGGTGCCTACGGCGGCTTCTTCGCGTTGGTTGCCGACGACTCGAACGATGGTGTCGCCTCTCGCCATTTCTCCGCGATCGCACGAGCTGATTCGGTGGTCGTCGATCCACACAAGCACGGGCTTCAGCCGTACGGCTGCGGTGCGGTTCTGTTCACCGATCCCGGTGTCGGCACCCACTACGCGCACGAGTCCCCGTACACCTACTTCTCCAGCGACGAACTCCACCTCGGGGAGATCTCCTTGGAGTGCTCGCGGGCCGGTGCTGCTGCGGCAGCGTTCTGGCTCACCACCGAGGTATTCCCGTTGACCTCCGACGGACTCGGACACGTCCTTCGGCCCGGGCTGCGCGCCACCCGCCGCATGCACTCGTTGCTGCAGGCGTCGTCGGATGTCCGGTCGTTGCAAGAACCGGAGCTCGACATCGTCGGATACCTCACCCGGGCTCGCACGGCATCAGGGATCGACCGTGATTCGGTTCAGATTTTCGATGAGTTGGCGCTGCGTCCCCCTGAGGAGCAATGGCACCTCGCGACCTACAACATCCGCGTCGATGATCTTGCGCGACGAGGAATCGATCTCAAGCCCGACCAAGCACACGCTCGGATACTGCGCAGTGTTCTCATGAAGCCAGAACACGATGCTGTCGTGGACGATCTCGTCAAAGTGCTCGAAGAGGCAAGTCGACGTACCGTTAATTCGTGAGCGTGCGTGCCGATGTTGTCGATACCGGACATAAGTATCGGCGGGCGGGCACGATCGTCATCCACGCTCCGATTCAGAAGGTCTTCGACATCATCGCCGACCCTTATCGGCACTGTGAGTTCGACGGTTCGGGAACGGTGACAGCGTGCACCTTCGGACCCCAGCGGCTCGAGCAGGGTGCGCAATTCGGAATGGATATGCGCATCGCGGTGCCCTACCGAATCAAGAACACCGTCATGGAGTTCGATGAACCATCACGCATCGCATGGCGGCATCTCGGCCATCACCGGTGGCGCTACGAGCTTCGCTCCATCGATGCCACCACTACAGAAGTGACGGAAACCTTCGACGGGTCGACGGCGCGGTTTCCACCGGCGCTGGCGCTGATGAACGCCTACGACAACAACCAGAAGGCGATCGTGAAGACGCTTGTCCGGTTGAAGGAGATCGCTGAATCCGATGGGTAACCGCACGTCATAGTTTGCCCGACTCGCCGACTTCAGCGGCTTCGCCGCCGGTGATGCGCAGCAGTTCGTCGTACGTCGTGGGAAATACGTAGTGCGGGTGACCCGCGGCTGCCCACACTTCATCGAAATGCGAGAGCGCAACATCGACGATCGTCTTCAGGGGCTCCGGATGACCCACGGGTGCGACGCCTCCGATGGCGAATCCGGTGGCTACTCGGACATCGTCGGCGTTGGCCTTGGTAATCGTGGCTCCGGACAGCACCCCGGACAGTCGAGATGTGTCCACCCGGTGCCCGCCCGATGCGATCACCAGCACGGGATCTCCGTCGGCGAGGAAAATCAACGAACTTGCGATCTGCCCCACCTCGATACCCAGCGCCTGGGCGGCCTCGACGGCGGTGCGGGCGCTGTCATCGAGCCGACGTACCTGGCCGCTGACGCCCCGCTGGGCGAGCGCGGTTCGCACCGTGATGACGGATTGCTGCTCGGCGGCCTCGGTCATGAGCGGCAGGCTACCCACCCGGCCCGTGAGGGATCCTTAAAGATTCTGGTCGCAGAGTGCTCGAGACAGGCCACCCGTGACAGGCCACCCGTGACAGATGGGGCTCGGGGGGCTACAGTTCTCCTGTGGCACGGATTCTCGTAGTAGTACCCAGGCGCGCCTGACGACGCACCCCGTCGACGGCGCGCTCCCTCCTACCCACCCGGGTGTGGAGGGTTTTTCATTCTCACGACCAGAAAGACTCAGGACAGGAAAGAGCACATGGGCGAGCAAATCACCGGAGCCGAATCCCTGGTGCGGTCCCTCGAGGCCGCCGAGGCGGACGTCGTCTTCGGAATCCCCGGAGGAGCCATTCTTCCCGCGTACGACCCCTTAATGGACTCCACCAAAGTGCGGCACATCCTGGTACGCCACGAACAGGCGGCCGGTCACGCTGCCGAGGGATACGCCGGTGCGACCGGTCGGGTGGGCGTGTGCATGGCGACGAGCGGACCGGGAGCCACCAACCTCGTCACGCCGATCGCTGATGCCCACATGGACTCGATCCCCCTGGTGGCCATCACCGGCCAAGTTCCCAGCGCCGCGATCGGGACCGACGCCTTCCAAGAGGCGGACATCCGCGGCATCACGATGCCGATCACCAAGCACAACTACCTCATCACCAATCCTGACGAGATTCCGCAGGCCATCAACGAGGCGTTTCATTTGGCTGCGAGCGGGCGACCGGGCCCGGTGCTGGTGGACATCTCCAAGGATGCGCTGCAAGCCGAGACCGAGTTCTCGTGGCCGACGGAAATCGACCTTCCCGGATATCACCCGACGACGCGGCCACACTCCAAGCAGATTCGTGAGGCTGCTCGCGCGATCCTGTCCGCCCGGCAACCGGTGCTCTATGTCGGCGGTGGAGTCATCCGCGGTGGTGCCACCGCGGCGCTCTATCAACTCGCCGAACTCACGGGTATCCCCGTGGTCACCACCTTGATGGCTCGGGGCGCGTTCCCCGATTCGCATCCGCAGAACCTGGGCATGCCCGGAATGCACGGCACGGTGGCCGCGGTCGGGGCGCTGCAGCAATCAGACCTTCTGATCACCCTGGGAGCCCGATTTGACGACCGCGTCACCGGCAAGCTGTCGACGTTCGCGCCGAAGGCTTCCGTCATCCACGCCGACATCGACCCCGCAGAAATCGGCAAGAACAGAACCGCCGATATCCCGATCGTCGGCGATGTTGCGGAGATCATCCCCGAATTGATCACTGCGGTCGAGGCTGAACTCGCCGAAGGTTCCCACCCCGACTACAGCGATTGGTGGAACCAACTGAACCGGCTCCGGGAGACGTATCCACTCGGCTACGACCTGCCCGAGGACGGATCGCTGTCGCCGCAGTACGTCATCGAGCGGCTCGGAGCGCTCTCTGGCCCGGACAGCATCTACGCGGCGGGCGTGGGGCAGCACCAGATGTGGGCCGCACAGTTCGTCGGATACGAGCGGCCGGGAACCTGGCTCAATTCCGGCGGACTCGGCACGATGGGCTTCGCCGTCCCCGCGGCAATGGGAGCCAAGGTTGGCCGCCCCGACACGACGGTGTGGGCCGTGGACGGCGACGGATGCTTCCAGATGACCAATCAGGAGTTGGCCACGTGCTCCATCAACGACATACCGATCAAGGTCGCACTCATCAACAATTCCAGCCTCGGAATGGTGCGCCAGTGGCAGACGCTGTTCTATAACGAGCGCTACTCCAACACCGATCTGCACTCGCACTCGTTCCCAGACTTTGTGAAGTTGGCCGAGGCGTACGGCTGCTACGGGTTGCAGGCGACGAACGCCGACGATGTCGACAGCACGATCGAGAAGGCTCTTGCGATGAACGATGCACCCGTCGTTGTGGACTTCCGAGTGCACAAGGACGCCATGGTGTGGCCGATGGTTGCGGCAGGAACCAGCAACGACGACATCATGGTCGCCCGTGCGATGGCGCCCGAGTGGGGGAGTGACGACTGATGTCTCGACACACACTGTCCGTTCTCGTCGAAGACAAGCCCGGTGTGCTCGCGCGAGTGGCGAGCTTGTTCTCACGACGCGGCTTCAACATCGAATCCCTGGCTGTCGGCCCGACCGAGGTGCCTGAGGTCTCGCGTATGACGATCGTCGTCAACGTCGACCGCCTGCCCCTAGAGCAGGTCACCAAGCAGTTGAACAAGCTGATCAATGTGCTCAAGATCGTCGAACTCGAAGAAGATAGTTCGGTGCAGCGCGAGATCATGCTCGTCAAGGTCAAAGCGACCCTCGATACCCGCTCACACATCCTCGAAACGGTTCAGTTGTTCCGGGCCAAGGTCGTCGATGTGAGCAACGAGGCCGTGACTATCGAAGCCACCGGCGCGCACGACAAGCTGGAAGCGTTGCTGCGCGTCCTCGAGCCCTTTGGTGTTAGCGAACTGGTCAAGTCCGGGCTCGTGGCCGTCGGCCGAGGGTCACGCTCCATCAGCGAGCGCAGCCTTCGATCGGTCGAGCGCCCGGCCTGACCGCACTGATCGCACAGACTCCACTGACCGCACTGACCGCACTGACCGAGGCCCACCTGGCCCGATAGCCTTCATCCACCCCATCTACCGAGGAGACAGCCACCGTGGCCGAGATGTACTACGACGACGACGCCGACCTTTCCATCATTCAGGGCCGGAAGGTCGCGATTATGGGGTTCGGCAGTCAGGGCCATGCCCACGCGCTGTCCCTGCGGGATTCTGGTGTCGATGTTCGCGTCGGCCTCCAGGAGGGTTCCAAGTCCCGAGCGAAGGCGGAGGAAGACGGGCTGCGCGTTGTCGATCCAGCCACCGCTGCTGCTGAGGCGGACGTCATCATGGTTCTGGTGCCCGACCCGGCGCAGAAGAAGTTGTACGCGGAGGCCATCGAACCCAACCTGAATGATGGCGACGCGCTGTTCTTCGCTCACGGCTTCAACATCCGTTTCGGATTCGTCCAGCCACCAGCGAACGTCGACGTGTGCATGGTCGCCCCGAAAGGCCCGGGCCACCTCGTTCGCCGCGAGTACGTCGCCGGTCGAGGCGTTCCCGTGCTCGTCGCCGTTGAACAGGACGCAACCGGTAACGCCTGGGCTCTTGCGCTGTCCTACGCCCGTGCGATCGGTGGACTTCGCGCCGGTGGCATTAAGACGACCTTCACCGAGGAAACCGAAACCGATCTCTTCGGTGAGCAGGCCGTTTTGTGCGGTGGAGCCAGCCAACTGGTGATGTACGGCTTCGAAACGCTGGTCGAGGCCGGCTACCAGCCGGAGGTCGCCTACTTCGAGTGCTTGCACGAACTCAAACTGATCGTCGACCTGATGTACGAGGGTGGCATCGCCAAGCAGCGATGGAGCGTTTCGGACACCGCCGAATACGGGGACTACGTCTCCGGTCCGCGCGTCATCGACCCACGGGTCAAGGAGAACATGCAGGCCGTGCTCGCCGACATCCAAAACGGTGTCTTCGCCGAGCGCTTCATGGCTGATCAGGAAGCAGGTGGGCCTGAGTTCAAGGCGCTGCGCGAGAAGGGCGAGAAGCACCCAATTGAGGCGGTAGGCCGTCAACTGCGCAAGCTCATGAGCTGGGTCAAGGGCGACGACGACTACGTCGAGGGCACAGCAGCTCGCTAGTCGCACATGTCGGGCAAAGCAGGAGACACCAAGACGTGTGTCTCCTGTGGTCGCGAGATGAAGTGGCGCAAGTCCTGGGAGAAGAACTGGGACGACGTCCGCTATTGCTCGGATGCCTGCCGCAAGCGCAAGGTCGGACCACAAGACATAGCGCTGGAGGAGTCGATCGTTCGGCTGCTCGATCAGCGACAAGCCGGGGCGACGATTTGCCCGAGTGAAGCGGCGAAGTTCGTTGGTGACGATAACTGGCGCGAATTGATGGAGCCCGCCAGGCGAGCAGCGCGACGTTTGGTCGCCAGGGGCGAAGCTGAGATCACGCAGCAGGGTCGAGTAGTGGATCCGTCAACAGCCAAGGGCCCCATTCGTATTCGAAAGGTCGATCACCGATGAACCTCACCCCGCTGCCGGCACCACCGGCGGACACCGATGGCGTCGTCGACTGGGTCAGCCATCATCTCGGCGACTTGGCGAGTGGTGATCCAACACCGTCACCCACCCGGGGTGGTCAAGCAGCCGCAGACGCAGCTCTCGATGGCTTCGACGTCACCGGATACGCGCGCCGGCGCAACAGCGTGCTCCCGCTCTCGGCCAGGGGTGCCTCGCGGCTGTCGCCCTACATCCGCCATGGCCTGCTGACGTTGCCACGGGTGTATGAGCACGTGAAGTCTGGGCCGGCGTCGGACGTGGAGAAGTTCCGTGACGAATTGCTGTGGCAGGAGTACGCACGTCACCTGTACGCGCGCATGGGTTCAGCGACCCGGACGTCGCTTCGTTTCGCCGTCCGAGACGAGTACCCGCCGGGGGAGAATCCGTGGGACGTCGAGGCTTCGTGTCTGCAGGAGTCCTGGCGCGAGCTCGTGGACACCGGTTACCTGACCAACCAGGCGCGCATGTGGCTTTCCTCGCACTGGACTGTGCGGCGCGGCTGGGGTTGGCGCGACGGCGAAGACCTGTTCTTTCGCCATCTGCTCGATGGTTCGCGAGCCGCCAACAGAGCGGGCTGGCAATGGACCGTGGGCGCGTTGACGGGAAAGCAGTACGGATTCTCGCGATGGCAGGTCGAGAAGCGGGCGCCGGAGTTGTGCCGGCGGTGCCCGGTGAGCGACGCCTGCCCCATTCAGGATTGGCCCGAGGATCAGCGCCCCGAGCCTCGCTCGATGGTGGATCCCCGGATGCGTCGGGACGACGATGTGGAGGCAACGGCGGGACCCATGAACCCTCGGGTGGAGGGTCGACCCGAAGCCGTATGGATCACCGCCGAGAGCCTGGGACGCGACGATCCCGCGCTGACGGCCCACGCCGACCTACCCGTGGTCTTCGTATTCGATGACGCGCTTTTGCGGCGATTGCGGTTGAGCTTCGCGCGATTGACGTTTCTCACCGAGGCCCTCGCCGACCTCTCACTCGAACGGCAGGTGCAGACCTATCGCGGGAACGCCGCGGAAATACTCACCGATGTCGGTCCGGTGGCCGCAACGTTCACCCCGGTTCCGGGATGGCGTCGAATTTCCGCACGCGTCACCATCGCGGCTACCTACCCCTGGCCGTGGCTGCGGCGACCACACGGTGGGTCGATCACATCCTTCACAGCGTGGTCTAAGTCACGTGCGTCCCGTCGCTAGGCTTCCCCCGTGTCTGCATCCCGAGTACTGATCGCGGAAGAACTCTCTCCTGCAACCGTCGAGGCCCTGGGCCCGGACTTCGAGGTGGTTCGCTGCGATGGAGCCAATCGCGATGAGTTGATTCCGGCGATCGCGGATGTCGATGCCATCTTGGTTCGCTCGGCAACGAAGGTCGACGCGGAAGCCATCGCAGCCGCCAAGCGCCTGAAGGTGATCGCGCGCGCGGGCGTTGGATTGGACAACGTCGACGTCAAGGCCGCCACCCAAGCGGGTGTCATGGTGGTGAACGCACCCACCTCCAACATCGTCAGCGCCGCCGAATTGGCGGTGGGACTGTTGCTCGCCAGCGCGCGCAACATTGTGCCCGCGAATTCCGCCCTGCACCGTGGTGAGTGGAAGCGCTCCAAGTACACCGGCGTCGAAGTAGCGGACAAGACCGTCGGCATCGTGGGGCTTGGTCGGATCGGGATCCTCGTTGCGCAGCGCCTTGCCGCGTTTGGGGTGAACCTGATCGCGTACGACCCCTACGTTCAGCCAGCGCGAGCGGCCCAACTGGGTGTGCACATGGTCACCCTCGATGAGTTGCTGGCCGATGCTGACTTCATCACGGTGCACCTGCCCAAGACGCCGGAGACCGTCGGCCTCATTGGGGAAGAAGCGCTGAGCAAGG
>WLWL01000097.1 GCA_012103605.1 Candidatus Nanopelagicales bacterium | reverse complement strand
GAGATTTCGCGACGCTGGTTTCCCCGCCAACACTGGGGTCCATCGCGATCAACGTGCGCTACCTGCAGAAGTCCGGACTGCACCCGGCGCTGGCAGCAGCGTCGGTCGGCGTCGCCGGCGTCATGGCTTTCGTCATGCACATACTGCTTCTCCTGGGCTTCGGTGTCGCGGCGGGAACCGCCACCGACTTCACGTTCGACCCTCCTCGGGCCGCCGTGATCATCGTCTCCGGTCTCGCCGTTCTCGCTCTAGGACTGCTGGCTGTTCCCCGGGTCCGCAAGGAGATCACCCGCAGGATTCGCCCCCTGATCGCCGAGGTGATCCCTCGGCTGGTGACCGTCGCCCAACGCCCCCTCAAGCTTCTTGAGGGAATTGGGGGAATTCTCCTGCTGAACGTGGCTTACATCGCGGTCTTGTTCGCCTGCATCGCCGCCTTCGGTGGATCGCTGAACATCGCGCTCGTGGCGGTCGTCTACCTCGCCGGTGCCACGATCGGGCAGGTTGCTCCCACGCCCGGTGGTCTCGGCGCTGTGGAGGCAGCGCTCGCGGCTGGTCTCACGGCTGCAGGACTAGACGCCGGCACCGCCGTCTCCGCTGTTCTGCTCTACAGACTGATCACTTTCTGGGCACCCACCGTCCCCGGCTACTGGGCGTTCACGAAACTGACCAAAGACGGCTTGCTCTAGCGCGCGCCATCACCACGGCACTGAAATACTCACGGTATGAGCGACGAGCGCGTAGTCATCACGCCATTGAAGGACGGCCCCAACCAAGTTGCCGGCGGTGTCGTCGTGCAAGACCCTGACGGGAACGTCATCAAAGAAGCCTCGACCGTTTACCTGTGTCGGTGCGGGTTCAGTAGAGACAAACCTTTCTGTGATGGCTCTCACCGGAGGGAAAACTTTCACGGTTGAAGCCACCCGCTTAACTCACTCAACCAGTCCGCGGAAACCAAAAGGGTCGACCCAACGAAGTTCGCCGCGCGGCTTTCATCGGTGCGAACTCATTCGGCCCCTGGAGGCCTTGCTCCATTCCGGCCTCAAGCCCCGACGATTCACCGGCGAGAGGCCACACCCGACCAATGGTGCCGCACGGAGCTTTCATTCGCATTCAGACGCCGGGGTGAGGCTGAGCGTAAGTTCAGGACGCTTGGCGACGAGCAGCGGGTTGCAACGCGCTGTTGCACACGTCTGTTGCGAGCGTGCGCACGTCATTAAATGTGACGCTCACTTACTCGTCGTCGTAGCCGGCATCAATTTTCTTCCCTCTCCACAACCCTTTGAAACCCCGACGTACCCCTCTCCAAGCTCGACGAGCACCCCGCCTGATCCTCCCCCACAGTCCAAGCTTCGGCTTCGCGACCGGCTTTAAGGGCGTCCTCTCCGCCACAGAACGTGTTTCCCCACCTTCGCTCGTATCCTTTGCCCGATCCACCGAACCGGATAGCTGGCCCATTACCTTCTTTTTGTTTCTGTGGGCGTCCAATTCCGTTTGCATTTCCTGTCTGGATAGTGAGTCGTCAACAACTTTTCCGGCGTCGGGGTTTTGCGGCTCGGGGAAATTTGACGTGTCTCTATGAGTGTCCTTGTGGACCTTTGACGTTAATTCATCCAAGACTGCATTGTGCTTTTGCACCACATCCGCTTTCCCAGCCCCAGAGTTTGTGCGATTGATCTGATCTGCTCGTCGAGCTCGGGTGGCACCTGCGTCGGTGGCGTTCTGAACAACTTTGGCCCCCCGAGCCAGGCTCCTTCCTGCGCCGCGCACTGTTGCGGACCCGATTCCTGTGGCATCGGCCGCCAAAACTCCGCTTACAGCCGCTCCCGCGCCAGCCGTTACGATCGTTTTATCTTTGCTTGGGTCATTCCGCGACGTGCCGGCAACAATTTTCCCTAGAGCCCTGGCCTTCCCTGCTGCGGCATTCACTCCCCCCAGTGCGCTGTCAACCGTGGAGCCGACTCGAGGCGCCGGAATTGTTTCGCCGGAGGGAAGACTACTCTCGCTCCAGGTCCCGTCAGGCTGCTTGTCCCAGTTCACCCCGGGAGCTTCTATCGTCTTCTTTTTTCGCCCGCCTCTGCCTCTCAACTTGTTCCACATTTTGCCTGGACGTTCCATGAGGAATTGCTTTCTGCTGCGCAGATGCTTGGTCTTCGCGTCCCCACGAACGTATGTTCGCGCGGTGGGATCAATGTCTTCGGAGAAATGACCGAGGGTCGAAACAGGTGCACCGTGTTTCTTTTTTTGCCCGGTCCAGACATCGCTGTCAGAGTTATCGCCATCGGCGATCTCCCTCTCAGGGGGGCTCGATTCCCCTGCAGTTTCATCCATCGCTTGAGAGGGTTCTGGCGAAGGCGACGACTCCTCGTTACCTGACTCGTGAGCAAGATTTTCGACGCTTGGCGGTCTCCCAGCCCGCTCGTCTTGTGCTCGCTGCAGCTGATCAGCCACGAAGTTTGTCTGTACTTCTTCCGAAACTCCCGATTGCACGACCCCTTTGGCATCAGGGCTGGGAGTGTCCTTGTCCACAAGGTTTTGGAGTTCCGGTGACGGATCCGAACGCAAGCTGTTGGTCCCTTTCACCCCCTTGGCTTCGATCTGCTGCGCTATTGCTGTATGCATCGCGTTTATATCTCGCGAGCCTCGCTCTGAATTCAGGTACGTCGCGTGATCTCGCGCATCCTGACGTTCAGCTCGACCGGTTGAAGATTCCTTCATCTTCCTACCGGAAGCTTCCAGAAAGGCTGAGCCCTGGCCGACCGCCTTTCCCGCTTGCTTGACAGCGCCTAACACCGGCGCTGCGTCTGACGCAACATCTCCTACTTCTGACGCGACCGCGCCCACACCGCCCAAAACGGTCTGGCCAAGGTCCGCCAGCGGCTGCGACACCCCCGACAACCCACGGCCGGATGCCCTGTCATTCGCGTCTTCGATGTTTCCTTGGGCTGTGTCGACAGAATCATTTACTTGATCGGCCTTCTTTTTCGAACGCTTGAAGAATTTGCCGAGCTTGGAGACACGCTTTCGGAGGCCCTTACTGAAACTCCGTCCGGCCCGTCCAACTTTTTCGGTTCCAGCGCCCCCCGCTCGACCGGCTTGTGCCAAGCGCCCCATGGCTGTTGATTCCGGTCGAGGGGCGGGTCCGTGGCCTATTTCATGCTGGGTCCACGATCCGTCGGCGGTGCGATGCCACCCGTCGTCATGATCAGCGTCAACCGATGTGACGGGGCGGGTGTACCCACGTTGATACCCGTCCACGGCACCACCGGGATTCCCCGTATCTGGACGCGATACCTGTCCACTCGTCCTCCCAGAAGATGATTGAGATCGTGAGGAAACTTGCCGGTCGTCAACGTCAGTCACCGGAGTCTGTATGGACATCAGTCACGCCCCTTGCTTAGCCTGATCTTTAACTCCGCGAAGGACCTTCCCGTTGATGATGGCTCCCGCCACAAAGGAAATGAGGCCGATGCCGAGCATCACGGTCACGAAACCTGGGATTGAGATAGATGCCTCGACTCCGCCTGATCCCGCGACCGAAAAAGTAAATTCGAAAGACTGAGCACCGGTGCTCGACGGATCGGCCGGACACATGGTGATGCCGCAATTGACGACAACCTGAACCAAGCTCAGCACGACATACACAAACAGCCAGATGATGGTGGAGAAGGTGAAGGCCCGGGCGGCACCACGGTGATGAAATAGGCCCCGGTCCACTGCCCGCCACGACGACGTCCACAACAGCATAGCGGCGCAGGCTACGACGGCGACCAGGAAGATGGCGAAGGCCCACTCGTACATGGGGCGACCGAAGACGACTTCGTTCGGGTCCAAAGTTAGGTCTCCGGTCGCGTGGTCCAGTATCTGCCGTCCGCTCGCGGCACAACCCACGACCGCCGCGAGGATCGCGATGGCGTAGTGGTTCGGTCGCATTCCACGCAGCAAATTCAGCATCGGGGCAATGGCCGCACCGATCAGGGCCGACCGCTCGACGACTCCCAACGCGCTGGGGGCCATTCCGTAGCCGTACTGCTGGGTAATGGCCACGGTGATCGCCCCGATGACGACACCGATGGCCGCGATGTTGACCCAACGCGCGCTCCCCACCGAGGGTGTGGGCTCGTTATCGGCGCCGGACTGGACGGTTGTGCCGTCCGGGTGTCCGGAGTCGCCTTCGGGAAACTCCGGCATCCCCGGTTTCTTGGACATCGTCGGGGCCTTGGGAGGCTTGGGCTCCTTCATTCCCTGCGGGAGCGCACCCTTGAGGGTGTAGGCCGCTCCAAGGGTCGAATTCAGGTTCATCGTCCACACTCACGCCTGGACGCTGAGTAACCGGACATGGAGCAGCCAGTCACGCAAACGCCACAAAAAGGCTCGTAATCCCCAAGGACGCAAGGGCGGACGGCGCTGCCCACTTATTGCGCAGAACGACTAGGGCAATCACCACGGACCACAGCAGAAACAGAATGAACACGCGTCAAAGTTATCGCGAGGAGGCCCGTTGTCGCAGCGGATCCGCTATTCCGCTTCCACATTGAACGCAGGTGAGGGGCCGGTCAATTCGATGGTTCCGGCCCATAGACACTCGCAGGCAGCCCCTTCGGTCAGCACCGGCATCCCGTCGATCAGGACATTGCTGGGCGAGATCCACGGGGTCACCACGACCGGAACGCACGGGGCCGGGGTGGGCACTCCCAGCGCCGCCGCCGTGAGCGCGATCACCTCGGGGTTGGCCGGCGAGTGGCACAGGCCGAAGGTCGGAATGTTCACAAATGGAGCGAAATCCATCATGGTCGCCACCGGGAGATCGTTGGCGAAGACTCCCAGCGGCTCCACGATCAGCGCCGACGGAGCGAAGCCCATGTCGCAGAACATAGGAGTTCCAAGGGTGGCGACCGGACCTGGCATGCAGCGACTGTAGCCCGCGGAGGCATGGGGTTGATGACAGTTAGTGAACAATCTTGTGAACCGTTGGACGGGAGGGGCCCGTGTGCTCCATAGTTCCTACTACAGAAATCCAACCGCACGAGGAGCCCTGAATGCCCAGTTACCTTTCTCCCGGGGTCTACGTAGAAGAAGTCCCCGCCGCCACCCGTCCGATCGAGGGTGTTGGCACCGCGATCGCCGGTTTCGTCGGTTTCG
>WLWL01000096.1 GCA_012103605.1 Candidatus Nanopelagicales bacterium | reverse complement strand
CACCGCGACGGGTCCGGACAGGCTCTCCGCGACGGCCCGTTGCTCAGCGTCGAGGCCCTCGAGAACGTCGGCGGGATCCATGGGCCGATGCTTCCACGGCGCACCGACAGTGCGCGATGAACCCCACAGGCTCAGTGGGTGAAGGCGAGTTCGATGAGGATGATGCCGAAGCCGAGGAGCCCGTAGATGGTCGCCCACAGCCATTGCCGGCCCCGAGGAAGCCCCGACCGGCGGGCGGCGAAGGCTCCCCAGAAGAACAAGCTGGCCACACCGAGGACTTCGGCTATGCGGACCACGGCGCGAGGATCTTGCTGCACGATCAACCACACCAGTCCAAGGACAACGACGGGTATGCCCACCGCGACGTACTGCACGGCGATGCCGAGGAGGTGTCGGCGTTCTTTGGCCGATAAGCGCTTACCGGTGCGGATCTGCACATCGAGCGCGTCGGAGAACGCGTGCGCGAGGGATAGTGCCAGCAGCGGTGCGAATACGACGACCACGAGGTCCATGAACGGCGTGCCGGACCACGACTCGGCTTCCTGGTTATAGACGGCCAGCGAGACCATCAAGATGATGGTGGCGTAGATCAGCCGGTGCGGATCGAAGGCGATTTTCCCGACGAACAACTGGACGTGCTTCTCGTCGTATTCGCTTTCCTTTTCCACTGCGTCACCTTATCCACCGTCGCACGACTGCCCGGGAGTGCAAGCGCACTACCGGGCAGTCGTGGAACAAGCCACTCAAGAGTTGCTACCTACGAGGACTTGACTCCGGTGTAGGTCGCGACTCCCTTGCCCGCCTTGTACTTCTGCGGGACCTTCTTCGCGGACGCCTCGACGACGCAGTCGCCCTTCTTGTTCATGTCAAGCTTGACCGCACCCTTCTTGGTGGTGCGCACCTCGCATCGCTTCTTGCCCTTGACCACGGTGAAGGTGACCTTCTTGCCAGCGTTGGTCTCAGCCTCGCCGGGCTTGGCGAGCGTGAGCGTCTTGCCGACCTTGATCTTCTTGCTCGCCGGGGCCGACAGGGCGGCGGTCTGGGTGCCCATGGCGGTTGCCGCCTCGTACACATCCGAGGCACCTTCGAAGGTGTCGGTCTCGGCCACGGATGTCGACAGCGTGCAGTTGGCGTTGGTTTGCGTCACGGACAGCACATCGCCTTGCAATGAGCATCCGTCCCCACCGACGGTGAGATCCACGACGCCGCCGGACCGGGCGGTCGCCGCCACCTGATACTCGCCGTACGGGAGCACCCCGACGCGACCACCGGTGGCCTGAGCGGTTTGACCGTCGAGAGTCACCACCACGGAGTTCACCGCCTTCGGGTTCACGATGTCCCCGGCAGCGTCCGGGACACCCGGCTCAGGGGTGACCGAGCCTTGCCCCTGCTGCTGCGCTCCCGGCAAGACACCCTGATTGACGTCCTCTGGTTCCGCTGTCGGGTCTTGAGAGGTGGGCGTGAGCGTCCCGTCGAATCCGTCATCATCGACAGTGAAGCTCACGGTTTCGCCGGCAGGAATCTTGCAACCCGTCGCACACGACACTCCATTGACACTCACGTTTGAATCAACAATCCACAGGTCCTCACCACTGGAGTTAGTGATCTCAAACGAGTCCCCCTCACCATTCGGCAGACCCTCAACAACACCCTCATCCGTAATCACGATCGGGGCACCATCATCTCCCGTGTCATTGCACGGGGTCTCCGGGTCGAATTGTGGCTGCTTGCACCGGTCCCAATCAGCGTTATCAGTAAACGGAGTCGCGACCTTGCCCTTACCTATCTCGCTGGTCGAACCAAACGCAATCTGCCGAGTGCCATCAACTGGTCTCACCGCACCATCTGTCGTTGAGTACGTCGACACATCCCAGCCCGACAAGTCCCAATCGAACTCATTCGCGCCATAGAACATCGCACCCATGCCAGTCGTATTGCACTGGTTGTCACCCTCCTCAGGCTCAAAACACCTGTCTGAAACCTCGGGTTTGACGCTCGTTGTCACCCATCCGCTGATGTCTTGATTAAACGCACGCGCGCGAACAAACATCGACGCGAAATCCGTCACGCTACTGACATCCCACCCCGAGATATCCCCATTGAACTTGTACGCATCAGTGAACATCCGACCCATACGCGTCACACCACCGGTTTCCCAGTCCTTAACACCCACACCGTTGAACGCAGGCTGCCCTTGAAACAAAGCCTCCAAGTTCGACGCCAACGCCGGCGTATCCTCCGCGGAGATCTTCCTCAGCGAACCAGCCCCATTAGCGTCACCCAACGCACGACCACTCTTCGCGTCGCCCACCGTCGAGGCACCCCACTGCAACACGTCCGTCCACTGCGACGCCCCATCAGTGACATTGATAACCATCCCGCCCGGCACCGTGTAAATCCACGAGTCACCCTGCTGGACCGCACTCCCGCGGGGATCCTTCGCCTCATACCCCCACTTCAAACCAAGCCGACCACCATTAGGCCCAGCATTCGACGTAAAGATCAAGGCATCATCAGAAACACCACACTCAAGGTCCGGGTCGAATTGTGGCTGCTTGCACCGGTCCCAATCAGCGTTATCAGTAAACGGAGTCGCGACCTTGCCCTTACCTATCTCGCTGGTCGAACCAAACGCAATCTGCCGAGTGCCATCAACTGGTCTCACCGCACCATCTGTCGTTGAGTACGTCGACACATCCCAGCCCGACAAGTCCCAATCGAACTCATTCGCGCCATAGAACATCGCACCCATGCCAGTCGTATTGCACTGGTTGTCACCCTCCTCAGGCTCAAAACACCTGTCTGAAACCTCGGGTTTGACGCTCGTTGTCACCCATCCGCTGATGTCTTGATTAAACGCACGCGCGCGAACAAACATCGACGCGAAATCCGTCACGCTACTGACATCCCACCCCGAGATATCCCCATTGAACTTGTACGCATCAGTGAACATCCGACCCATACGCGTCACACCACCGGTTTCCCAGTCCTTAACACCCACACCGTTGAACGCAGGCTGCCCTTGAAACAAAGCCTCCAAGTTCGACGCCAACGCCGGCGTATCCTCCGCGGAGATCTTCCTCAGCGAACCAGCCCCATTAGCGTCACCCAACGCACGACCACTCTTCGCGTCGCCCACCGTCGAGGCACCCCACTGCAACACGTCCGTCCACTGCGACGCCCCATCAGTGACATTGATAACCATCCCGCCCGGCACCGTGTAAATCCACGAGTCACCCTGCTGGACCGCACTCCCGCGGGGATCCTTCGCCTCATACCCCCACTTCAAACCAAGCCGACCATCAGGCCCAGCATTCGACGTAAAGATCAAGGCATCCGAGCTGGCCCCCAGCGCATCGACGGTGTAGGTGCTCGATGCACGGGCGCCGGCGCAGGTCGGGACGCCGTCGCGCTGCTCGGGGCTGAACTCCGCGACCGCGGTCCACAGGTACGTGCCGGACTTCTTCAGCTTCACCTCGCGTGCGGCCTCAGCTCGGACGGCGTCGTCGAGTAGTTCTGCGTCCCAGTCGCTGGTGAACGCGATGTCGCGCGTGGTAAGCGGGCTGCGAGCGAGGTTGGTTGCCTCGTGCGCCCAGGTCACGTCGCCGTCCCACGCTGTCGCGTACCCGTTGTTGAGCGCAGGGATCGCGGTGACGGAAACCTCGGTTTCGGTGTTGACGATCGCCGTTTCGGGCTCGAACTCCCACGTGACCTGCACGCCGGCGTCGTCGAGCACCGGGCACGCCGGGTACAACGTCCCGGCGTCGCTGTAAGCCGAGAGGCCGGCTGCGGACCTATCGACGAGCTCGTAGGCGAGGTTCATGGCGAGGTCGGAGTTGGCGTTGGCGGCGACCCAGTCAGGCTGGATTCCGCTGATCGTGCAGGACTGCGGACCGGTCACTTCGCAGGTGCCTTGCTCGACGATCGTGAACCCGGTGCCGGGTTCGACGGAGAAGTTCCCGGCGTTCGCGACGAACCAGTCGCGGACCTCGTCGGTGAACTCGCGAGCCAGGGACGAGACGGTCAGCGTGCAGGTGGAGGCTGGACCACCGGCGCGGACGGTGCCGGCCTCGCACTCGAAGGAGTCGATGCGTACGTGATCGGCGGAGTTGAAAGCCGCCCGGACCACGTCGGGGTCGGGCTGGACAACTAAAACTCCGGCGCCTTCGGCGTATGCCTTCTCGCCCGCGGCCTTCTCTTCATCGGTCAGGATCTCGTCTTCCGGGACCGGGAAGGTGGTCGGTGGTTCGAGAATCCAGGTCGGGTTCTCGCCGCCGTCACCACCATCACCGCCCGAGCCGCCGTCACCGCCCTCGTCTACCTCCGGCAGCAGGGTCACCGGTGGCACGTACTCCACCTCGATCACCGGATCAGCGCTGGCCGGTGAGGCAACCAGGGCGACACCCATCGGCATGGCAATGGCGAACGACGACACGACAGCAATAGCCCGAGCCGGGCGATAAGTTATTCGCACGAAACTTCCCGGTTCACCCCAAGGCAGACCCCAGCGGCCCACCCGGAGAGTCGAACATGAATTTCCACGTGCGGTGATCTCCGCCGAACATGTGGAACAAACTGATTGCCTTTGTCAACCCAAAGAAGGACACGAGACGCCTTTTTTGTCTCATGAACGAGACACTGGGTGAGAAAAAGTCAAGTCCGGGAACCGTCCACGGCCGAGATCCGTCGAATCGGCTAGGAGAGGAGCTGACATGGCATCAAAGCGCTGGTGGCGCCGACCCGTCGTCATCGTCCCGACGGCCATATTCGCGGTGACCGCACTCACCCTCGCACTGGCGGCATTCCAGCCGTGGCGACTCTTCATTGACGTGACCGTGGATGAGGCACTACCCACCGTGGCCGCCGAGGAGACCGTCGAACCGAGTTCCGACGCCTCCGCGCAGGAGGCCGCGGGTGACACGAGTCAAGACGCGTCTGCGGACTCAAACGCTGAGGAGCAGTCAGCTACCGATTCCGCCGCGGATTCCACCGCTAACTCCGGCGATGACGCCAGTGCTGAGCCGAGCGTCGAGGAAACCCCGAAGCGGACCGTCACGGCCGAAGGCACGTTTATCTCCCACGAACACTCAACGGCGGGCAAGGCGCGCATCATCACTCTCGAAGATGGCAGCCGGGTCCTTCGGCTCGTGGGTTTGGATACCGATAATGGTCCCGACC
>WLWL01000015.1 GCA_012103605.1 Candidatus Nanopelagicales bacterium | reverse complement strand
CCTTCTTTGCGGTGCGCTTTGCTGGGCGCTTCTTGGCTGCCTTCTTTGCGGTGCGCTTTGCTGGGCGCTTCTTGGCTGCCTTCTTTGCGGTGCGCTTTGCTGGGCGCTTCTTGGCTGCCTTCTTTGCAGGCCGCTTCGCTGCCTTCTTGGCTGTCCGCTTGGTTGCCTTCTTGGCCGTGCGCTTTGCAGGGCGCTTCTTGGCTGCTTTACGAGGCGCCGCTTTCTTCTTTGACGCCTTGCGTGCAGTCTTCTTTGCGACCGCCACGTTGCCTCCCGTGTCGTTGGCTCTGCACCCATTGCAGAGTCCACTAGGGGAACATTGACACGGGCAAGGGTCAAACGCAAAGATTTGGGGCTTGTTTCGCGTCGTCGTGTCGCGTTATTTCACACACAATGTTTTGTACGCGAACTGTCTGCGTGCGCAGACGCGTTACTCGTGGTGTGCATGTGACGTTGTTCTGGCACTATGCGTTCTCATGACGACGACATTAGGAACACGTGATCCACGAGAACTACCGAACATCGATGCTATGAACGTCAGCGTTCTCGGTGGCACAGGTGAACAAGGACGGGGCCTTGCGCAACGTCTCGCGCGGGCTGGGCAATCGGTGATGATCGGTTCTCGATCAGCAGATCGTGCGCAGTCGATCGCAGCGGAGATCGACTCAGGGGTTGCTGGTGGCAGCAATGAAGATGCGGCGAGGTTTGGCGACATCGTCATCGTGGCGGTGCCGTGGGATGGCCATCGAGAACTCCTCGAATCCCTCGCCTCCGATCTCGCAGGAAAGATCGTTGTGGATTGCGTGAACCCGCTGGGCTTCGACAAGCAAGGGGCGTTTGCGCTGCCGGTCGACGAAGGATCCGCCGCGCAACAAGCGGCATCGGTTCTGCCGGACTCCTCGGTTGTTGCCGCCTTCCATCACATCTCCGCGGTCCTGTTGCTCGACGACAGCGTGAGCTCGATCGAAACGGACGTCCTTGTTCTCGGCGACGACCGCGACGCCACCGACGCCGTACAGGCCCTTGCCGGTCGTATCGATGGAATACGCGGCATCTACGGTGGGCGTTTGCGCAACGCCGGTCAGGTCGAGGCATTCACTGCGAATCTGATTTCGATGAATCGCCGCTACAAGGTGCACGCAGGAATCAGAGTCACCGACGTCTAGACGGCTAGTAGTCAGCTCAGTCTCAGCCGACAGCCATCTCCACGTTCAGGCGTACGTGTGTTCCTCAGCCGGGTAAGTGCGGGTCTCGACGTCGTTAACCCATGCCGACACGGCTCCTGTCATGACCTCTCGCAGGTTCGCGTAGCGGCGAACGAAACGCGGCGCAGGATCCGGGGTGAGACCGAGGAGGTCCTGCCACACGATCACCTGCGCATCCGTGGCCGCCCCGGCCCCGATACCAATGGTGGGAATACTCAAGACCTCGGTCACCGAGGCGGCGAGGTCCGCCGGGACGACTTCGAGAACAACCGCCGCCGCACCGGCCGACTCCAATGCCTTCGCGTCCTGGAGCAGTCGTTGTCCGCTCTCTCCGCGACCTTGCACCCGGTAACCCCCGAGGAGATTCACCGACTGGGGGGTGAGTCCGAGGTGACCGATGACCGGAACCCCCGCCTGAGCGAGTGCTTCGATCTGGGGCAGAACACTGTGGCCGCCCTCCAACTTCACCGCGTGTGCGCCAGCCTCCTTCATGAAACGAGATGAGGTAGCCAGGGCTTGCGCCGGGCCCTCTTGGTAGGAACCGAACGGTAGATCGGCGACGACGAGAGCCTGCTCGGTGCCGCGAACCACGGCGGACACCAACGGGAGCATCTCGTCAACGGTGATCGGAATGGTTGAGTCGTGGCCGTGAACCACCATCGCGGCTGAGTCACCGACCAACAGCGCAGGGACACCAGCCTGCTCGATGACACCCGCGGTGAGCGCGTCGTACGCGGTAACCATGGTCCAGGGCTGACCCTCATCGGTGCGCACCTGGAGGTCGCGCATCGTCACGCGCCGAATCGAAGAATGACGAGACATGGTGAAACTCCCATCTCGAGGCTCCCGTGTGAAGTCCCCGGACGAGAAAAGCATGCCACGTATCGACGATCTGGCTCAACCGACCCGCGAGTAGCATGAGGCCTTCATTCGTGGACCCCCTGCAGCGGAGCCCACCGGGCCCGTTCGGAGGATGCATGCAGCCCGCGCCGGAAGATGCCGACCGCTGGATGGTCTCAGGCGAGGGACACCCCCGGCGTTGGGCGATCCTCGGCGTTCTCATCGTTAGCCTGCTCGTCGTCGTTCTCGACAACACGATTTTGAACATCGCGCTGCCGACCATCCAGCGCGACCTGGAAGCGACCCAGGGCGAGCTGGTGTGGGCGGTGGATTCCTACATCCTGGTGTTCGCAGCCCTGCTGTTCACCTGGGGAGTGCTCGGCGATCGGTATGGCCGCAAGCGCATCCTCATCGTGGGTTTGATCGTGTTCGGTCTGTCTTCCGCAGCCTGCGCCTTCGCCTCGACGCCGCAGATGTTGATCGGGTTCCGAGCGGTGATGGGCATCGGTGGCGCCGCTGTATTGCCGACAACGCTGGCGATCATCACGGTCGTCTTCCCTCCTCACGAGCGAGGACGAGCGATCGGCACCTGGGCGGGCGCCGTAGGAGCGGCCGTGGCTCTGGGGCCTGTTTTGGGTGGAGCGTTGCTGCAAAACCCCCAATGGTTCGCACCATTGACCGGAAACGCCTGGGGATCGGTCTTCTTGATAAACGTGCCGATTGTGATCGTCGGCCTGATTGCCATCTGGAGGGTTGTTCCGGAGACGCGGAACCCCGACGGGCGAAAGTTGGACGTGCTCGGGCTCGTGCTGTCGATCGTCGGGCTGGTGTTGCTGGTGTACGGAATCATCCACGCATCCGAGACCCGCACCTGGATCGATGCGATGGTGCTCGGTCCGATGGTCGCGGGCATCGCCGTCATTGCGCTGTTCCTATACATGGAGTACCGAAGCGAACATCCGAGTTTCGATGTGAGTTTGTTCCGCAATCGGGGATACGCCATCAGCATCGCGGCCGTGTCGCTGTCGTTCTTCGCCCTCACGGGTATTACGTTCACGCTCCCGTTCTACCTGCAGATTTTGCGGGGATTTGACACGCTGACGGCGGGGCTGTGCTTCATCCCCTTCGCTGTCGGACAACTCCTTGCCGCACCCCGAAGTGCGACGACGGTCGCACGATTCGGCTACCGAGCCGTGATGACCAGTGGGCTTGTCATCGTTGCGTTCGCCCTGACATCACTGGTCTTTGTTCAAATCGACACGCCCCTGTGGCTGCTCCTGGGGGTCTTCTTCCTGTTTGGGCTGGGCATGGGCCTGGTCATCGCTCCAGCCTCCACCGTGATGCAGAACGTTCTGCCGTTGGCCCGGGCTGGGGCGGGCTCGGCCGTGCAGAACACGGTGCGGCAGGTCGGTGGCGCTTTGGGGGTAGCGATCGTGGGCACCGTGCTGGCTACCCAGTACGCGGCGAACCTGGCGGCGAGCAGCACCGATCTACCCGACGACGCCTCTCAGGCGCTGCCCGAGGGAGCATTCGCCGCAGCGAGCGAGTCCATCGTGGCGACCCAGCAGGTGCTGACCTCGGCGGCCGAGTCCGGCGTCCCTGCGGCGGTCATCGACTCGTTGACGGCCATCGCGTACGCCGACTTCCTCGCCGCGAGCCACGTGACATCGGTCATCTCGGCGTCCGTCGTTGTGATCGCCGCTCTCATCGTCGGCTTCGGTCTACCCCACATACCTGTCCCCACCAAGAGCGAACCCTCGGCAGACAAGTCGCGTGAGTCTGAGGCTTAGGAGTTCGAATCGGGACGTTCCCGCCACCGATTGGTGATCGGTAGTCGACGGTCACGCCCGAAGGCGCGAACCCCGATCTTGGTTCCCGGAGGGTATTGGCGCCGCTTGTACTCGGCGCCATCCGTCAGGCGCACGATGCGCTCGACCAGCCCGGCGTCGAAGCCGGCGGATACAAGTTCTGACGCGCCGGTGTCCTCGTCGACGTATGCCTCGAGAATGCTGTCGAGGTCGTGGTAATCGGGAAGCGAGTCGGAGTCCTTCTGGTCGGGGCTGAGCTCCGCGGATGGCTCCTTGGTGATCGATCGTGGCGGAATCGGCCCGGTGGACCCAGCGGACTCGGCCTGCTCGTTGCGCCATCGCGCCAAATCCCACACCAGCGTCTTCGGAACGTCCTTAATGGGTGCGAAGCCACCGACCGCGTCGCCGTAGATGGTGGAGTAGCCCACGGACAGCTCGCTCTTGTTGCCGGTCGCCAACACCAAGTGCCCCTCGGCGTTAGACAGGCTCATCAACACCATGCCTCGAATGCGCGCCTGCAAGTTCTCCTCGGCGAGCCCGGTGAGGTGCAAACTCGACTGGAAGGCGTCGAACATCGGGCCGATAGGCACCTCGCGCAGGGTCAGACCGGTTCGTTCCGCCAGGTCGTGTGCGTCCTGCACCGAGTGGGTCGAGGAATAGCGACTCGGCAGCGCGACCCCGAACACTCGATCGGCACCCAGAGCATCGACCGCGAGTGCACCGACGAACGCCGAGTCGATCCCGCCACTGAGGCCGAGCAGGACGCTCGTGAAACCGTTCTTGTTCACATAGTCGGCCAGCCCCAGGCGCAGCGCGGCGTATAACTCAGCGGAATCATCGAGTCGCGCGGTGTTCGCGGGAGTCAGCGGCGCACGCTCGCGTGCCGATGTGTTCGACGCAGGCATCGAGACCGGGATCGAGACCGCCACGTCCTCGCGCGACGACGGTGTGACGCGCGTTGCCGTAAGGTCGGCGAAGAGGATTTGGGAATCGAACTGACACGCTCGGTGGACAAGCTGCCCGGCAGCATCGACGACGAGCGAGTCACCGTCGAAGACAAGTTCGTCCTGTCCTCCGGTCATGTTGGTGTATGCAACGGCTGATCCACTGGCCTGGGCTTGCTCGACGCACAGTTCCAGGCGCCGGTCGTCTTTCATCCGCTCGTACGGAGATGCGTTTAACACCGCCAACAGGTCTGCGTCAAACTCCCGGGCCCATTGGACGGGGCCTCCCTGCCTCCACAAGTCCTCGCAGATGGCGACGCACACCCGGTGGCCGTTCATCTCGAACACCAAGGGTGACTCACCGGGCACGAAGTACCGAGCCTCGTCGAAGACTCCGTAATTGGGCAGGAAGTGTTTGTCGTACCGGGCCAGAGCAGCGCCACGATGAACGAGTGCGGCACTGTTCACCGGACCCCCACGGGGTCGCCCGACCGCATCGGCATCGTCGTCGTCATCGCTGTGGTCGAGATAGCCGATGAGGCATACGAGGTCGCCAAACCCATCATCGGCAATGTCGCGGGCCAGGGCGCTCATCGCGAGCCGGGATGCCTGCTGGAAGGACGGGCGTAGTGACAGATCCTCAACGGGGTATCCGGTGAGCACCATCTCGGGAAGAATCAGCAGATCTGCCTGCCCCGCGGCAGCGTCGGCGGCCGCCTGGCGAATCAGGCGGGCATTGCCTTCCAAGTCGCCCACGGTCGGATTCACCTGGCCCAGGGCAATGCGCAGGACGTTCACTCGTGGAGGGTACCTACCCCCGGGAGTCTGTTACGCGGCTGTAACACGACAGGGCACACTATGGACTCGTGGAAAAGCAAGCAGAGTTCGTGCTGCGCACGATCGAAGAGCGCGACATTCGATTTGTTCGACTGTGGTTCACCGATGTTCTCGGAACCTTGAAGTCGGTGTCGATCGCACCGGCGGAACTTGAGGGCGCATTCGAAGAGGGAATCGGCTTCGACGGATCCGCGATCGAAGGCTTCGCCCGGGTACACGAGTCCGACATGCTCGCGAAACCCGACCCGAGCACGTTCGCGATCCTGCCGTGGCGCAGTGAGGGGCCGGGAGTGGCCCGACTGTTCTGCGACATCTTGATGCCGGACGGTTCACCTTCGTACGCCGATCCCCGCTACGTCCTCAAGCGCACGTTGATGAAAGCCGCAGATCAGGGTTTCAGCTTCTACACCCACCCCGAGGTCGAGTTCTACCTGTTCAAGGAGCGCCCGAGCCCGGGAAGTGTCCCCGAGCCGATCGACCAATACGGCTACTTCGACAACGCTCCGCACGGTGTCGCCCACGATTTCCGTCGACAGGCGATCACCACCCTGGAAGCGATGGGGATCTCGGTTGAGTTCAGTCACCACGAGGGTGGACCCGGGCAGCAAGAGATCGACCTGCGGTACGCAGACGCCTTGACCACCGCCGACAACCTCATGACCTTCCGGCTTGTTGTCCAGGAAGTTGCGATGGAGCAGGGGCTGTTCGCCACCTTCATGCCGAAGCCCTTTCGCGATGAACCCGGCAGCGGCATGCATACGCACCTGTCATTGTTCGAAGGCGATCGGAATGCGTTCTACGAAGCCGGAGCTGATTTCCAGCTCTCGAAAGTTGCGCGTTCCTTCATTGCCGGACTTCTCACCCACGCTCCGGAGATCACCGCGGTCACCAATCAGTGGGTGAACTCCTACAAACGGCTCGCCGGCGGGGGAGAAGCACCGGCGTGGATCTGCTGGGGTCACAACAACCGCTCCGCGCTGATCCGGGTCCCGATGTACAAGCCATCGAAGGGCAACAGCACGCGGGTCGAATACCGAGCGATGGACAGCGGGGTCAATCCGTATCTGGCGTACTCGGTCCTGCTGGCTGCCGGTCTCAAGGGAATCGACGAGGGTTACGAGTTGCCGCCCGGCTCCGAGGACGACGTGTGGGGTCTGACTGCTGCTGAACGGCGCGCAGTCGGCATGGATCCGCTCCCGGGATCGCTGAACCAGGCCATCACGGCGATGGAGAAATCCGAATTGATCGCCGAAACCCTCGGTGAGCACGTCTTCGACTTCTTCCTGCGTAACAAGCGCGCGGAGTGGGAGGAGTACCGCAAGCAAGTGACGTCCTGGGAATTGGACCGCTACCTGCCGAAGCTGTAGGGCAACTCGGACACCTAGGGTCGGGCTCCATGAGCGATCGTCACGCATCCGCTGCAGGCGGTCTCGCTCGTGGCGGTTTCGTCGAGCCGGACAAGGCTCGGGCACTGCTGGACTCGCTTGGGACACTCCCGCCGTTCGATGACGGCGAGGTGCTCGCAGGAGTCGCCGACCAACTCGGCTCCGCAGCCGACCCCGACCTGGCCCTTCGTCAGTTCCTGCGCGTCGTCGAAGCATGCGACGGTCGCTTTCGGGCTGGTCTCGGCGCTGATGAGGCTTTCCGCGGTCGCGTCATCGACGTGGTGGGCGCATCGGAGGCGCTGGGTGATTTCCTGGTGCGCGATCACGCGAGCCTGGACTTGCTCGCGGATGCGGACCGATTAGCGCAACCCCCGTCCCCGGTGGATGCTCGAGCCTCGTTGCTCGGTGCCGTCGGTGCGATACCGCAGTCGCCTGAACCTGTCGCCCAGGCGCCCGCTGATGGTGGATCGGTGGCCGATGCGCTGCGGGTCGCGTACCGGCGGTGGTTACTGGGCATTGCTGTTCGTGACCTCAGCGGCTTGGCCGGAATGGAGTCCGTGGCGGCGTGGCTGAGTGATCTCGCCGATGCGACGTTGGAAGCTGCTCTGGCCATCGCCCGCTACGAGGTGGGTGAATCGGCGTTTACGTGCCGGCTCGCCATCATCGGTATGGGCAAGTGCGGTGGGCGGGAACTGAACTACATCAGCGATGTCGATGTCATTTTCGTGGCCGAAGCAGCAGACGGCTGTGACGAATCCGATGCCCTTCGCGCAGCATCGCTTCTCGCGGCAGGGTTGATGCGGGCCTGCTCGGAGGTAACGGCCGAGGGATCGATCTGGGAAGTCGATGCCGCCTTGCGTCCGGAAGGGAAGCAAGGTGCGCTGGTCCGCACTCTCCCGTCGCACCTTGGCTACTACGAACGCTGGGCCAGCACCTGGGAGTTCCAGGCTCTGTTGAAGGCGCGGTTCTGCGCGGGTGACGCCGACCTCGGCACCCGGTACATGGACGCGATATCTCCGCTGGTGTGGAAAGCAGCCGATCGCCTCGATTTCGTTGCGGATGTGCAATCCATGCGCAAGAGGGTGGAGGATCACATCCCGGCGGACATCGCCGAACGGGAGATCAAGCTAGGCCCCGGCGGCTTGCGCGACGTCGAGTTCTCGGTTCAGTTGCTGCAACTCGTGCACGGTCGCAGCGACGTGATGCTGCGCAGTGCCACGACCCTCGTCGCTTTGGAGGCGCTCGCTACGTGGGGGTACGTCGGCCGGGGGGACGCATCGGCGCTCGCCGACGCGTACCGATTCCTGCGCACACTCGAGCACCGCTTGCAACTGCGTCGATTGCGACGAACACACACGCTGCCCGAAGACGACGCGGAGTTACGGGTGCTTGCGCGCTCTATCGGTTTGCGAAGCGAACCGGTCCGAGAACTCATTGACCAATGGAAATCACACCAGCGTCAAGTTCGTCGCCTGCACGAGAAACTTTTCTACCGGCCGTTGCTGGCCTCCGTCGCGCGCCTGGAAGCCGGAGAAGCACGACTGTCCCTCCAGGCGGCCCAAGAGCGACTCGAGGCTCTCGGGTATTCCGATCCGGCCGGGGCGATTCGCCACCTGCAGGCGCTGACCAGTGGTGTGTCGCGACGGGCAGCCATTCAACGAACACTGCTTCCGGTCATGCTGGGGTGGTTCGCCGACGGCCCCGACCCCGATGCGGGGCTGCTGGGCTTTAGGCAAGTCAGCGATGCACTCGGTGCCACACCGTGGTACCTGCGGCTTCTGCGGGACGAGTCCGCTGCGGCCGAACGGCTCGCGTTCATGATGTCGGCGAGTCGATACGCAACCGACCTGCTCTTACAGGCGCCGGAGTCGGTGCGGATGCTCGCCGATGATGAGGAACTTCGGCCGCGAGGCGAAGCCTCGCTCGCCACCGAGGCGGCGGCGCTCGTGCAACGGCAAGACGACCCGATTGCCGCGGTGGCGGCTATTAGAAGCCTGCGTCGTCGGGAGCTCTTCCGCATCGCGGTTGCTGACCTGACAGACACCATCGACGTTCGTGAGGTCGGGGATGCATTGTCGGCCATCGCCCGTGTCACCGTGGACAGCGCACTGACCGTAGCGACCCGATCCGTTGTGGGTGATGGGCAGCAACTCACTGATGTCGGCGTGATCGCCATGGGGCGCTTCGGTGGTTGCGAACTCGGCTTCAGTAGCGACCTAGATGTGATGTTCGTTCACGAACCACGGCAGGGATCGGATGAAACCGACGCCGGACGACAAGCCACCTCGATCGCGGAAGAACTGCGATCGCTGCTGATGTCCGCCTCGAGCGACCCTCCCGTGGACCTGGACGCGGACCTACGACCGGAGGGCAAGGCAGGACCGCTTGTGCGATCACTGGCGTCCTATGCGGCCTACTACGAACGGTGGTCGTCACCTTGGGAGGCGCAAGCGCTGCTGCGCGCCTTGCCCATCGCCGGACCTCAGGAACTCAGGCAGGCATTCACCGATCTCATCGACCCCTTGCGCTGGCCGGCGGACGGGCTCGATCTCGGGGCCGTGCGCGAAGCCCGCCGGTTGAAGGCCCGCATGGAGGCGGAGCGATTGCCGCGAGGCGCCGACCCGACCGTTCATACCAAACTCGGCCGCGGCGGACTGTCCGATGTCGAGTGGACGGTGCAGTTACTACAGATGGAGAACGCCGGGCAACACGCGGCCTTGCGAACGACGACCACCCTCGACGGGCTGCAGGCGTGCGTAGAGGTGGGGCGGTTGACCGGCGCAGATGCCCGAACACTTCGGGAAGCGTGGCTACTCGCAACGGCGATCCGGAATGCGATCATGCTGGTGAAGGCGCGACCGGGTGATTCACTCCCGAGCGACGTGGGTGAACTCTCGGCTCTCGCCGCCGTTCTTCGTCACTACGGCAGCGATGGAAGTCAACTCAAGGATGAGTATCTGCGCACGACGAGACGGGCACGCTCGGTCACCGAGCGAGTCTTCTACGGCGAGCATTAGGCGAACACGACAGAAGCCCCGGACGAATCCGGGGCTTCTGCGTTTCCCAGGCGCGCGAGGCGAATCGACGCGGAGGGAGTCGAGTGGGATCAGATGTCGTAGTACATCTCGAACTCGTGCGGGTGCGGACGCAGGCGGATCGGGTCCACCTCGTTGGTCCGCTTGTAGTCGATCCATGTCTCGATGAGATCGGCGGGGAAGACTCCGCCGGCCTGGAGGAACTCGTTGTCCTCCTCGAGAGCATCGAGAGATCCCGTGAGGGAGTCCGGAACGGTCGGGATGTTCGCCAACTCATCCGGCGGCAACTCATACAGGTCCTTGTCCACCGGGGCGATCGGCTCGATCTTGTTCTTGATGCCATCGAGTCCGGCCATCACCAGTGCGGAGAAGGCGAGGTACGGGTTGCTGGACGGGTCCGGCACGCGGAACTCCACGCGCTTGGCCTTCGGGGAGTTACCCGTGACCGGAATACGCACCGCGGCGGAGCGGTTGCGGGCGGAATACACCAGGTTGACGGGAGCTTCGAAGCCCGGCACGAGTCGGTGGTAGCTGTTAACCGTCGGGTTGGTGAACGCGAGCACCGAAGGCGCGTGGGCCAGAAGACCGCCGATGTACCAACGGGCGGTGTCGGACAATCCGCCGTAGCCCATCTCGTCGTAGAACAGCGGTTCTCCGCCCTTCCATAGCGACTGGTGGCAGTGCATACCGGAGCCGTTGTCGTTGAACAGAGGCTTTGGCATGAACGTGGCGGTCTTGCCGTTCGCCCATGCGACGTTCTTGACGATGTACTTGAAGAGCATGACGTCGTCGGCCGCGTGCAGAAGCGAATTGAACTGGTAGTTGATCTCGCCCTGGCCGGCGGTGCCGACTTCGTGGTGAGAGCGCTCGACCTGCAGCCCCACCTGCAGCAGCGTGGAGACCATTTGGTCGCGGAGGTCGGCGTAGTGATCGACCGGGGGAACGGGGAAGTAGCCACCCTTGTAACGAGTCTTGTACCCGCGGTTTCCGCCCTCTTCGACGCGACCGGTGTTCCAGGCGCCTTCGATGGAGTCGATGAAGTAGTAGCCGGAATGCTGATTGGTCTCGAAGCGAACGTCGTCGAAGACGTAGAACTCGGCTTCCGGGCCGAAATACGCCGTGTCCGCAATACCGGTGGAGGCGATGTACGCCTCAGCCTTGGCCGCGACGTTTCGGGGGTCGCGACTGTACGGCTCGTTGGTGAAGGGATCGCGGATCGTGAAGTTCATGACCAACGTTTTGGCCGAACGGAAAGGGTCGAGATACGCGGTGGCCGGGTCCGGGATCAACTTCATGTCGGATTCGTGGATCGACTGGAAGCCACGAATCGACGAGCCATCGAACATCAGGCCGTCCTCGAAAGCACCGGTCCCGAACGAACTCGCCGGGACGTTGAAGTGCTGCATGATGCCGGGCAGGTCGACGAATCGCACGTCGATGAATTCCACCCCGTTGTCCTGGACGAACTTCAGAACTTCGTCAGCATTGCTGAACATTTCTACCTCCTGCACTTGCGTGCATCGCCTCGCTCGGCGGCCCTGTGCCGCCGGATTACGATAGAAACTAGGGACAGGGCGTGTCCGGCCGGTATCTCAACTGTTTCGGGAGTGTTAACCGTCCGGCCTCCTACGCTGGGGCTGTGGAGGAGCAGCGCGCGTGGTTCGGCCGACGTGTCGTGGCCTTCCTTATTGACTGGTTCGCCAGCGTTCTGGTGGCTCTCCTGGCCTTCCCCCAGTTTCCCTACGGCTCCAACGGTTCCATGCTCGCCACGCTGGCGGTGTTCGTCGTCGAGATCACGGTGCTCACCTGGCTGACGGGGGCGTCCTTCGGACAGCGGTTGGTGAGGCTGCGGGTGGTGTCCATCGACGGGGGCCGGGTACCGCTGTGGCGGGTACTCGTGCGGACGCTGTTGATTTGCCTGGTCATCCCGGCCGTGGTCTACGACGACGATGGGCGAGGGGTGCACGACCGACTCGCGCATACCCGGGTCGTTCGGGTGGGGGCTAGCTAACGGAGCACTCTTTACCGGCGTTGCCGCCGCACCTGGCGAGGACTGGTCGGCATCGGGCCCTTGGGGATGGGCATGGATTGTTGGGCGTTCCCGATCGCTTCCAGTCGACGACGGACCTCGGTCACTTCGCTTCCACGCAGGTTCTTGGGCAGTTTGCCGAGGGTCTTTTGGATCTGCCGAAGCGTGATCTGGCCCTCTTCGTCTCCGATTTGGATCTCGTAGATCGGGATGTCGGGAACCCACCGGGCGGTCTTCTTGCGCTCACTGGTCAGCATGTGACCAACCCGGGTCGGCGCACCTTCGGACACCAAGATCACCCCCGGCTTGCCGATCACTCGGGAGACCATGTCCTGGTTGCGGTTGACGGCGACCGCGGGTGTGACGGCCCACTTCCCGCGCAGGGATTCGATGACCGCGGCCGCTGCTCCGGGTTGGCCCTCGATGCGCGAGTACGCGGCGCGCATCGCGCGACGACTGAACCAGAACGTCCCGGCGAGCAGACCCATCGGGATAGCGATGAGCACGGCGGTCAACCAGTTGATGAAAATCGAGACCGGGACCGCGATCACGATGATCGTGGCGAGCACGATGCCGAGGACCTCGGCCCACAAGAACTTGTAGACCTTCTGGGTCATCGACCAGTTCTGGCCGATCGCTGCGAGGCTGGATTTGATCTTGCCCATGGCCAGGGAGCCTAGTCCGGCTCGTGCACGGTCACGGCGTCACCGGGTCGCACCGTTCCGGGATGCTCCATCCAGCCGGTGACTCCACGAAGGCCCCACGCGGCCTTGGGGAAGGATTCGGGGCGAGAGCCGTAGACGCGCTCGAGCATTCCGCCGGCGATCGTGCACGGAGCGTTGGGTCCCCCCAGCATGATGACCGCTCCGGAGGCAAAGACCAGGCGCGTCATGCGAGGCAGCGCGGTTAGTGCGTCGATGCCCTCGGTGCAGATGTTGTCGGCGATCACCCCGGGGTCGATGCGCGGAATGCCCATCGCAGTGGCAATCTGCGCGAGTTCCCCGGTATCCACGATCGACACCTGGCGGTGGTTGCGAATAGAGGTTCCGCGGGTGAACACCGTCGACTGCCGTGTATCGGAGGCCATTCGCTCACCGTGGTGGCGATCTCCGACGGGGCCACCCCAATCCAGCTCCAGAACATCGACCGACACCGGCTCGTCGATGTCGGATGGCCACACGTGGGTAGCGACGACGCGGGCGCTCATGTGACGGTGATACGCGCCACGGCACCGGACTCACGGGCCGCAAGAGCCTGTTCATACAGCTTCCCGGCCCGGTAGCTCGAGCGAACGAGCGGGCCGCTCATCACTCCGGAGAAACCGAGTTCGGTGGCGACGTCGGCGAGTTCGACGAATTCCTCCGGGTGCACCCAACGTTCGACCGGATGGTGACGGGGTGAGGGCCGCAGGTACTGGGTGATCGTGATGAGTTCGCACCCGGCCTCGACGAGGTCACCGAGGGCCTGCTCCACCTCGTCGCGGGTCTCGCCCATGCCCAGGATCAGGTTGCTCTTGGCGACCAGTCCGACGCTGCGCGCCTGGGTGAGGACGTCCAGGCTGCGCTCGTACCGGAACGCGGGGCGAATCCTCTTGAAGATGCGCGGCACCGTTTCAACGTTGTGCGCGAGTACTTCTGGACGCGCGTCGAAGACTTCTCCAAGGAGTGTGGGGTTGGCGGAGAAATCCGGAATTAAGAGTTCGACCTTCGTGCCGAGGCCGAGGCCGTGAATCTGTCGAACGGTCTCCGCATACAACCACGAACCCTCATCCTCTAGATCGTCCCGGGCGACGCCGGTCACCGTCGCGTACCGCAACTCCATCTTCTCGACCGATTCGGCCACTCGCCGCGGCTCGTCGACATCGAGTGGCTCAGGTTTGCCGGTGTCGATCTGACAGAAGTCGCAGCGCCGGGTGCACTGCTCTCCTCCGATGAGGAACGTCGCCTCGCGGTCCTCCCAGCACTCGAAGATGTTCGGGCACCCGGCTTCCTGGCAGACGGTGTGCAGGCCTTCGTTGCCGACGAGTTCCTTGATGCGCTGGTATTCCGGCCCGGTGCGCATGCGCGTCTTGATCCACGGCGGCTTGCGCTCGATGGGTGTCTCGGCGTTGCGCGCCTCGATGCGCAAAAGCTTGCGGCCGTCGGCGTTAGTTCCTGAATACACGGTCATGGTGTGATCCCTCTTAAGCTGCCGAGGCGATCGATGACAAACGGCAGAGCCTGGCGAACGCTCACCTCGCGGCCGGTCTCACGCGAGAGGGACGTGACGGAAGCATCGGCGATGCCGCAGGGGATGATCCGGTCGAACGCCGTTAGATCGCAATCGCAGTTCAGTGCGAATCCATGCATGGTGACGCCTTTGGCTACGCGAATGCCGATCGCTGCGATCTTGCGATCAGGTCCGTGCGCGTCGGCCGGAACCCAGACGCCGCTTCGCCCTTCCACCTGGGTGCCGGTGACGCCGAATTCCGCGCAGACGTCGATGAGCAGGGTCTCGATCCGGCGCACGTAGGCGACGACGTCGATGGGATCGGGAAGTCGGAGGATCGGGTAGCCCACCAACTGTCCGGGTCCGTGCCAGGTGATCTTCCCGCCGCGGTCGACGTCGACCACTGGGGTGGCATCGAGGGGGCGTTCGGCGTCCTCGGTCCGGCGTCCGGCGGTGTACACCGCCTGGTGCTCGAGGAGCAGGACGGTGTCGGGCCCACCGTCGACCACGCGCTCGTGCGTCGCCCTCTGCAGGTCCCACCCGTCCTGGTACGCGACCGCGTCGGGTCCGAACCCGACACGGTCAACGACAACGGTGGCCTCTGTCACGCTCATACGGCGATCCTACGGTCGTCCGGCCGCACGACGCCCAGTCGACGAAATGCCGCGTCGGCGGCGTGGCGCCCGCTGATCATGGCTCCTTGAATGCTCGCAGTGGCGCAGTGATCACCGGCGAGAATGACCGGGCCGTGCTCGCCGGATTCGGCGACGGTGAGCGGACCGCGCATGGACGGCAGCGCGTCGTGGATCGGGTAGTGGGCCACGAGTTCCCATCCGGAGGTCTCGGCGCCGTAAAGAAACTGCAGATGGCCTTGCACGGCTTGCGCGACCTCGGTGGAGTCGTCGACGCCGAGGGTGGAGGACGAGATCAAGATCTGGCCGTCGGGGGAGTAGCTCGGCACGGCGTATGTCAGCGGCACCGTGTTGATCACCGGTCCGGATCGCTTGTCGGGAACGGTGATCACGCTTCGCCCGCGGGCGAGTGGCTCGGGCAACGACGTCGTTGCGACCGCGTGATACCAGGTAGTGACGGAGTTGGTCACCGTGTTCAGTTCAGTGGTCAGCCCTGCCTCCTCCAGCAGAGCCGAAGCGTGCGTGGCGTCGGTTGCCACGATGACAACCGACGCCGTGATGGTGCCGGAGTCCGTTTCGATGCTCGCGGGCGTGAGTCGGTGAACCGGTGTGGCTAGGTGAACGGTCCCCGCGGGTAGCGCGTCGTGCAATTGGTCGGGGATCGCCTGCATGCCGGCCCGCGGCAGCGATGGCGTTCCTTTCACGAAACTGGCGAGCACCACGTCCATGAAGCGACGCGACGTCATCAAGTGCGGTTCGAGAAACACACCGGTCAGGAAGGGGCGGATGACGTGGTCAATCATCGTCGCGTCGACGCCGGCCCGGGCGAGCGCTACCTGTGCTGGCTCGTCGACCCGCTCGTCGAACTGGTGGCCGGACAATCTGGCGACGGTGCGCGCGTACGCCGCGAACCGCGCCTTGCCGGTGATCGTGCCCGCTGCGCGGGAGAGGGCGGAGGTATGCCAATTGCCTGGCGATCGGGGGTCAGCGAGCCGCAGCACTGCGCGGCCTGTGGAGGTGGACCGAACGATGTCCATTCCCCGGGTCAGGGGATGCAGGTTCAGAGCTTCGTGGTCGAGGACGCGCGCCGCTTCGGGATACGCCGGGTTGTAGAGCTGGAAGCCACGATCCAGGGTGAAACCATCGACGAAGTCGCTGCGAACGCGTCCGCCCGAAGCGTCTGCGGCTTCGAATACCTGAACGTCGACGCCGTGAATCGCCAGTTCCCGAGCCGCGGCCAAACCCGCGAGCCCGGCACCGACGACGACGACGTCATGGTGCGTCATCGGCTAGGAGCCCTCGAGTGCGGTGCGTATCGCTGACTCGACGGTGGTGTCCTGGAAGGAGAAACCTGTCTCAGTCAGGACCGACGGCAAAACCCGGGTGGAGCCGAGCACCTCGATCGAGAATTCGCCGAGCAGCGCCTTGATGGCGAACGTTGGAATCGGTGGCAGCCAGGCGCGGCCGATCTCCTGCTTCAAGGCCTCGGCGACCTCGGCGTTCGTGACCGGGGTGGGGCCGGTCAGGTTGACGGGCCCGCTGATGTCGTCGTTGTCGAGCAGGAACGTCAAGGCGTTGACCTCATCGCGCAGCGAGATCCATGACCAGTACTGAGTTCCCGGGCCGAGGCGGCCGGCGAGGTTCAATCGGACGGACGGGATGAGCGGGCCGAAGGCACCCCCGGAGTCACTGGACGTCCCGCCGACCGCGACTTTCAGGATGGACACCAGGGGTCCCATCGTGCTGTCGGGCGCGCTGACGACGAGCCCGGTGCGGGCGTGGACCACCCGGATGCCTGCGGCGATTGCGGGTTCGGCGGCGGCCTCCCAGGCCCGCACCACGTCGGCGAGGAAGCCAGTCCCGGCCGGTGCCGATTCGTCGACGGCGTGGTCACCGGTGTCGCCGTACCACCCGATGGCCGACCCGGCGATCAACGCACGGGGCGGAAGGTCCAGTTCGATCATCGCACGCACGATGGTGTGGGTGCCGTTCACCCGCGAATCCAGGATCAGCTTCTTGTAGTCATCGCTCCATCGGTGGTCGCCCACTCCAGCACCGGCGAGATGAACAACGGCCTCGACTCCGGCGAGTGCGTCGAGATCGACGGTCCCGGCATTGGGGTCCCAGGACGCCTCATCCGGCGCGGTGGCGGGGCGTCGAACGAGGCGGATGACGTCGTCTCCGCGGGCCCTCAGGTGGGGCACCAGGGCCGATCCGATGAGCCCCGACGCTCCGGTGATGGCGATTTTCATGGTCTAAGCATGGCGCATAACGGTCCCGTGGGCTTGTCGGCGTGCGGCTTGTTCGGGCTAAGCGAAAACGGTGTAGGCCACGACGCCCACCGCTTGGACGACGAGGAGATTGACAACGTTGCTGGCCATCAGGTTGTGCACCACTTCGGAGTTTCCGTCGGTTCCGGCTTTGCGGTGCGCGGCGAAGGAGGAGAAGAACGTCGTGAGTTCGGGCAGGCTCGTTGCAACGGCCGTCAGGACACCGAGAATGACGGCCGGAACGGCGAAGGCAACGCCGAGTTCGTATACCGAATCACCGAGGACGTCGCCGAGGAAGTACAGGCCGACGAGCCCGGCGATCACGATCAGAACCTGCAGCACGATGTGCGAGCGTCGTCCGCTCCACGGTTTCTGTGCGCTCTCGGATTGCGACGGCCCGGACACTTCCTGCCGTGAGCGCATGACGCGCATGTAGGCGATGTACCCGGCGCCTAAGGCAATGCCGCTCCACAGGGCGCTGTCTTGGCCGGTGACGAGCAGCAGCACCGGCACGACGATGCTGCCGGCGACCACCGCCTGCTCGAACCGGAATCGTGAGCCGGCGATCCGACGCAATTGACCGAACAGCACCGCCGCGACCGTGGCGAGCAACGTGTTGATGATGTTGCTGCCGAGGATGTTCGTGCTGACCACCGTGAACAGTCCGGTGGAGGCGACGAAGACCGTGGCGACGAGTTCGGGTGCGCTGGTGAGGTAACCCAGCAGTTGGCCGGTTGCTGATTGCGAGAGCCCACCGGCGCGCGCCAACTTCCGCGCGGGAATGTAGAGGGCGAAGCGTGCGACGAGGATGATGCCCACCATCGACCCGACGAACCAAAGCCCGGTGATGAACATTACGGAGCGTTACGCACCGAGCTCGGCGTCGAATGCGCCTTCCTCCAGGCGAGACTTGATGGTGCTGAGGAATCGAGCGGCGTCGGCGCCGTCGACGATCCGGTGGTCGTAGGAGAGCGAGAGATAGACCATCGATCGAATCGCGATGACGTCTTGCCCACCCTCGCTGATGACGACCGGCCGCTTGACGACCGAGCCGGTCCCCAGGATCGCGACCTGCGGCATGTTGATGATGGGGGTGTCGAACAGGGCGCCACGGCTTCCGGTGTTCGTGACGGTGAACGTGCCGCCGGAGAGTTCGTCGGGTCCGACTTTGTTGGTGCGGGTGCGTTCGGCGAGGTCGGAGATCCGTCGTGCGATGCCGGCGATGTTCAAGTCACCTGCGTCGCGGACGACGGGAACCAGGAGGCCTCGGTCGGTGTCAACGGCGATGCCGAGGTTCTCAGACTCGTGGTAGGTGATGGTGCCGGCGTCCATGTCGATGGAACTGTTGATTTGCGGGTACACCTTCAGCGCTTCGACGGCGGCTTTGCAGAAGAACGGAAGGAATGACAGTTTGACGCCCTCGCGTGACTCGAAGTCGGCCTTGATTCGGCCTCGTAGGGCAGCAATGCGGGTGACATCCACCTCAACCACGGTGGTCAGTTGAGCGGACGTCTGCAGCGATTCGACCATGCGTTCGGCGATGACTCGGCGAAGCCTGCTGAGATTCTCGGTTCGCCCGCGCAGCGCGGATGGTTCGGCGGTCGTCGGCGGTGATGCCGGTGCTGTCTGTGCGGCCGTGGGTGCGCTGCTCGATACCGGAGCCGGAGCGGCCGCTGGTGCTGCTGGCTGTTGTAGTGAGGGTTGTGCCGGTTGTGCTGTGGTGCCACCGCGTGCCTCCACGGCAGCGAGAACATCGGCTTTGCGAATGCGACCGCCAACGCCGCTACCGGTGACGGTCGAGAGATCGATGTCGTGTTGGGCTGCGAGCCGACGGACGAGGGGTGTGACGTACGCACCGGCGTTCGAATCGGAGGAATCGGCGTCCGGAGTACGAGCCTGGGGAGCACTCGCTTCCGGGGCTGCAGGTGCGGGTACCGCGGGTGCCGGTGCCGCTGGTGTCGGTGCGCTGGCTCCGGTGGAGATTCGAGCGATCTCCGCACCCACCTCCACGGTGGCGTCGGTGTCGGCGGCGATCGCCGCGAGTGTCCCGGACACGGGCGCGGGGATCTCGGTATCGACTTTGTCGGTGGAAATTTCCACGAGCGGCTCATCGGCCTCAACCGCGTCGCCGACGGACTTCAACCAGCGGGTGATGACACCCTCGGACACGCTCTCGCCGAGTGCGGGGAGGACGACGGAGACTTCTGAGCCACCGGATACCGGCTCGGGCGTGGCCGGCTCGGAAGGTGCAGCTTCTGCCGGTGCGGGCTCCGGCGTGGCCGGCTCTGCAGGTGCGTCGGCGGCAACGGGCTCCGGCGTGGCCGGCTCGGCCGGCTCGGCCGGCTCGCTCGGCTCGGCCGGCTCGCTCGAGGGCGCGGTGGCAGCGTCGTCGGGCTCGCCGATGACGGCCAGTACTCCGCCCACCTCGACGGTGTCATCTTCAGCGGCGTCGATGCTGAGCAGCACGCCGGATGCGGGTGCGGGAATCTCCGTATCCACCTTGTCCGTGGAGACTTCTAGGAGCGGTTCGTCCGCAGCGACGGTGTCGCCAACGGCCTTCAACCACCGGGTGATCGTTCCTTCGGTGACGCTTTCGCCGAGTTGCGGCATGGTCACGGTGACCGGCATGTGAGCTCCTTGTGGGTGCGTGAAGTGCGATCAGGCGTGTGCGTGCAGAGGCTTGCCTGCGAGAGCGAGGTGTGCCTCGCCCATTGCTTCGTTTTGCGTGGGGTGCGCGTGGATGAGGGACGCGACATCGGTTGGGTGCGCCTCCCAGTTGACGATCAGTTGTGCTTCACCGACCTGCTCGCCGAGACGTGATCCGACCATGTGAATGCCGATCACCGGACCGTCGGTGAGTTGGACAAGCTTGATGAATCCAGCCGTTGCGAGGATCTGGCTCTTGCCGTTACCGCCGAGGTTGTATTCGTAGGTGGTGATGTTGTCTGCGCCGTGAGCTTCGATCGCTTCGACTTCGGTGAGTCCGACACTGGCAACTTCCGGCTCGCAGTAGGTGACGCGGGGAATGTTGATGTCCGGGATGGGCATCGGTGCCTCGCCGGCGATCTCCTCGGCGACGAAGATGCCGTGCTGGAAGCCGCGGTGCGCGAGTTGCAGCCCGGGGGTGATGTCGCCGACGGCGAAGACGCCTGGAAGATTCGTGCGTAGGCGCTCATCGACCAGCACCCAGCCCCGGTCCATTGCCACGCCCTGCTCGTCGTAGCCCATGCCATCGGTGCTGGGGCCGCGACCCACGGCAACAAGAAGTAGGTCGGCGTCGATGGTCGTGCCGTCTTCCAACGACACCTGCACACCGGATTCGTTCTGGGTTGCCCCGGCGAAGCGGACACCGAGGGAGAGGTTGATGCCTCGCTTCTTATATGCCCGTTCGAGGGCTTTCGAGCAGGCTTCGTCCTCGTTGGGAACAAGGTGCGGTAGTGCCTCAACGATGGTCACGTCGGAGCCGAAGGACTTCCACACGCTGGCGAATTCCACGCCGATCACGCCGCCGCCGAGGACGATGACGCGCTCGGGCACGTAATCCAGCGTGAGCGCTTGATCGGAGGTCATGATCCGGCCGCCGATTTCGAGGCCCGGCAGGGACTTGGCGTAGGAGCCGGTCGCCAACACGAGGTTCTCACCGGTGTACTGCTCGCCGTTCACCTCGACCGTCGTCGGCCCCACCATCTTCCCGTAGCCCTCGACGAGGGTGACGCCTCGAGACTTGATGAGTCCTTGCAGTCCCTTGTAGAGGCGACCAACGACGCCGTCGCGGTACTTGTTGACCTGTGGCATATCGATGCCCTCGAAGGTCGCTTTGACGCCGAACTCATCGGATTCACGTGCCGAGTCAGCGACTTCGGCTGCGTGCAGGAGCGCTTTGGTCGGTATGCATCCCCGGTGCAGGCACGTGCCTCCGAGTTTGTCGGCATCAATGAGGATGACGGACTTGCCGAGTTCTGCTGCTCGGAGAGCGCAGGCGTATCCGCCGCTGCCTCCACCGAGAATGACGATGTCTGCCTGGGGCACAGGTTTCACTCCTGTTCGGGTTTCGGTCGCCTCATTCTTCCACCGAGTCCCCCGGCGGTGAACATCAGTCCCGGGTGAAGTGCTCGACGAGTTCGACGAAGGTTCGAACGGCTGCACCGGTGCCGCCCTTGGGGGTGTAGCCGTAGGCGGACTTCTCGTTGAAGGCTGGTCCGGCGATGTCGATATGGACCCAGGGCTGGTCGGCGGGGATGAACTCGGACAAGAAGATGCCCGCCGAGAGCATGCCGCCGAGGCGGTCGCCGATGTTCGCGATGTCCGCGGTTGCGGAATCCAGCGACGGACGCAGATCCTCCGGGAGCGGCATCGGCCACATAGCCTCACCGGCCGCGTTCGCCGCATCGATCACCTGGGTGCGCGCGTCATCGTTGTTGGCCATCACTCCCGCCGTTCGCGAGCCAAGCGCGATGCGTTGCGCACCGGTCAAGGTTGCGACGTCCACGATCAGATCGGGGGTGTCCTCGACGGCCATCCCGAGGGCGTCGGCGAGAACGAGTCGACCCTCGGCGTCGGTGTTGAGAACCTCGACGGTGGTACCGCTATAGGTCGTGAGCACGTCACCGGGGCGTTGCGCGGTGCCACTGGGCATGTTCTCCGCGGCAGGCACCCAACCGGTGACCTTCACGCCGAGCCCGAGCGAGGCGATCGCGCGCATGGCACCGATCACGGCAGCTGCACCGGACATGTCGGCCTTCATTTCGTCCATGTTGGCCGCCGGCTTGATGGAGATGCCGCCGGTATCAAAAGTGATGCCTTTGCCGACGAGGGCCACGTGCGATGTGGCACCGCGGGGCGCGTACGTCATGCGCACCAGGCGCGGCGGGCGCGACGAGCCCTTGCCGACTCCCAGGATTCCGCCGCAGTTGTCTTTCTCGAGGGCCTTCTCGTCCCAGATCTTCACCGTGACCGGTAGACCTGCCACGGAGTCCTTCGCCGCCTCGGCGAGGTCCGCCGGCGCGAGGGCATTCGGCGGGGTATTGACGAGATCGCGGGTGAAGCACACGGCCTCTCCGACTGTCTCGACTCTGTCGATGATCTCTCGCGCGGCGACCACGGGAGCCGGGACGAGGATCGCGACGGTGCGAACGGGACGGGCGGTCGCCGGGTCGCTGGACTTGAACGCGGTGAACGCGTAGGCGCCGAGGCGGGCGGCCATCGCAACATCGGCGATCGTGGAGTCATCGGTGTCGGGAGGCACGATCGCGATCTTGCGCTGTCCCGTTGACCCACGAACGGCCGAACCGATCGCGCGGCGGAGTTTCTCGCCATCGGTGTCTGCGTCTCGATCACCGATTCCGACAGCGATGATGATTGATGCCTTGATCGCGGTGGGCGACGGCACGCGGATGACCTCGCCGGCCTTGCCCGTGGCTGACACGGCCTGCAAGGCCTCGGCAATCTTCGTGCCCTGGCTCGCGGTGATGCCCTCGCCGCGAACCACCACCTTCTTCCCGCGACCGGGAGTGATGGTGACGAGGAGGGAGTCGGCAGATGTAGTGGCCGGTTTGGTGGTGGCCAGGCTGAGAAGAGACATGCGAGGAACCCTAATCTGCGGCGCTGGTCGGTGGCCGAGGACTACGGTCGGACGATGCTCTCGTGCACTGCCTTGCATGGCCGACACCTCGATGCCGGCGCGAAGATGGCCGATTTCGGTGGCTGGGATATGCCCATCGAATACAACGGAACGGTCGCCGAGCACGCGAGCGTGCGCGAGGCGGTTGGGATATTCGACGTCTCCCATATGGGCAAGGTGGCGATCTTCGGCACCGGGGCCGCGGACTTCGTGAATTCCATCGTGGCCAATGATCTTGATCGCATCGGCGCCGGTCAGGCGCAGTACTCGATGGTGTGCAACGACACCGGAGGCGTCGTCGATGACTTGATCGTCTACAAGTGGGGCGACGATGGCGTCTACATCGTCCCGAACGCTGCGAATGCCGCAACCATCGTGGGGATCTTCGAGGATGCGGCTCCGGAAACGATCACGATCGATGATCAGCAGTTGACGCACGGCATCATCGCGGTTCAGGGACCGAAGTCCGCGGACGTGCTGGCAGCCGTGGACCTGCCCACGGACATGGACTACATGGCGTTCGCGGTGGCGTCGTGGCGGGACGAGCCGATCACGGTGTGCCGCTCCGGCTACACCGGAGAACTCGGCTTCGAGTTGATCGCCCCGAACAGCGTGGTGGAGCAGCTGTGGGATGAGCTAGCGGGAGCGGCCGAGGGCGTCGGTGGGGGATTGGCGGGCCTCGGCGCCCGCGACACCCTGCGAACCGAGATGGGTTACCCGCTACACGGGCAGGACATTTCACCGTCGATCACTCCAGTGGAGGCCGGCATGTCCTGGGCCATCGGCTGGGACAAGCCCACGTTCGGTGGGCGCGAGGCTCTGGTGCGTCAGCGGGAGAGCGGTCCTGCGCGGCGACTACGGGCGTTGCGTGCCACGCAAAGGGCCGTCCCTCGGTCACACATGGATGTTCTGAGTTCTGAGGGCGTGACGGTGGGGGAGGTCACCAGCGGCACCTTCTCTCCGACCTTGAAGGAGGGAATCGCGTTGGCCCTGGTGGACACATCGGTGAGTATCGATGACGAGGTCGCGGTCGATGTTCGTGGCCGACACGTGCCGTTCGCGGTAGTGAAGGCGCCGTTCGTCGCGAGCAACGTGCGGGCGGACGGCTGAGGCAGCCTGGCTGATCGGCGAGGAATCCTCGATCAGCGGGGATTACGCAGGATCGACGACGTCGAGCAGCGACAGAACTGCGCGTAGCGACGTCGCGTCGCCACCGTTGGTGCCGAAATGGGTCGCCGGCTCGATATCGAGAAGAGTTTGGGCCTCGCGGATAGCCGGGTCGGTGGAGGACGTGGCCGGCAGCATCCACTCTCGAGCGCGTGCATCAGCAGTGCTCACGAGCGCCGCGCCCGCGTGGGCGGCGAGACCATCGAAGATGATCGCGGTCTCGCGTTGGGCAGCGGACATGATCGCCGCCTGAGCGCCGCGGGCTTTGGGGGCGGGGAGAGCGTGTGCCGCCGAATCGACGCTGGTGTCCTCGGGTGGCACGCCCCGGAAGGGCTCCAGGAGGTCGCGAACCTCGGCCACGGCCTCCATCCATGCGTGATCGGTTGTTCCTGGCTGCTGTTCGACGACGTCGGTTGCCGGCACGTTCGCTACGAAGGCGATCGCGGCCCGCGACGCGGAATCGTCTCCGTCGATGTGCAAGGCGATCAGCGTGGCGCCGCTGTCGATCGCGCGGTCCACGGCTCTGCGCGCTTGTTCTTCGTCCTCGGGGTCGAGGATCCAGGCGATCGATCGTTCTCGGTCACCGCGGCGCTTGTCCCACCAGTCACGCAGTCGGGCGAGGTCGCCGGTCATCGCGTGGGGGTCGTCGTTGGCCACGGGGGAAGCGTAGTTAGCCGGCGGCCAGGCCAGCCCGCAACTTCTCCAACGATCGAGTGAGAATCCGCGAGACCTGCATCTGAGAGACGCCGACGCGCTCGGCTATCTGGGTTTGGGTCAGGCCATCGAAAAATCTCAACGTCACGACAGTGCGCTCATCTTCGCTGAGCGTCGCAAGGAGTCGCTTGATGGTTTCGGCGTTCTCGATGTCGGTCAACGAGGCATCTAGATCTCCGAGAGTGTCGGCGAGGGGAACCTCGCCGTCGGAGGTTGCATCGATCGGTGCCGTGCTTCGAGCACGACTGAGTTCCAGGGAGTCGAGAACGTCGGCTGGATCGACATCGGCGCGTGCGGCGATTTCGGCGACGGTGGGGGAGCGCCCCAACTCTTGAGCCAGCGCGTCGTGCGCGGCGTCGATCTTTCCTCGCAGTTCCTGCACACGTCGCGGCACCTTCACCGACCACGTCGCGTCACGGAAGTGGCGTCGTATGGCGCCCAAGATCGTGGGAACGGCGTACGTGGAGAAAGCGGAACCACGCTCGGGGTCGAACTTGTCGATGGCTTGGATCAATCCGATGGTCGCGACTTGCGTGACGTCCTCGATGGGCTCTCCGCGATCGGCGTATCGACGCGCGAGGTGGTGGACGAGTGGCATGTGTGTCTCGACGAGCTCATCGCGGACTGCGGACCGCTCGGCGTCGGAGGCGTTCGCGTCATGCAGTCGCTCGAAGAGTTCTCGTTCAGCCACCAACCGCTGATCATCGGCGGACTGTCGTGTCTGCGACATGGGTCGTTAGGCCTGGACGGAGGCGTCGCGAGCCACGTTCCACTGAAGCCGAATGGATGCATCGTCTACGCGCAGGTCCACGTCACCGACGAGTGCGGTCAGCACCGTCCAGGCGAAGGGATTGGGCTCGGCAACAGTCGATGAGGCGACGGTGCTGGCGAGTGTCGCGGACACGACACCATCGGCGACGCACAACTCGCATGTGACCATCGCTCCATCGGGAACCACCTCGATGATGTACGCGAGGCCTTCGTCCATGGCGAGACGAACATCTTCGATTTGGTCCAGCGTCAGGTCGGCACGGGCGGCCATAGCGGCAGCCACCGTACGAGCGATGGCCATATTGATTGTCGCTGCGGGAATCTCTACTCGAACGCAGTCCGGTGTGGTACTCACCCCGTCATTCAATCACTGAATGACAGCGCGTTTACGTGAATCTTTCAGCCCGAAGGGCCCGCTATGGTTCACGCTGGTGGGTCGATGCTGCCGATGGCCTAGGCCGGAGGCACGAGGGTTCCCGAGAAGATCTGCCACGCGAGAGCCGTCTTGGCAATCAAGCTCAACAGGATGTAGCTGCGTTCACCGCGCAAGTAGTCTCGCCACTTGCCGACTTGCTTGTACTGCAACCATTGGACGAGAGCAAAGGTGTTGAAGAACACGAACAGGGTGATGATGATTCCGATGACGAAGCCTGGAATCTCCGGCTTACTTGAGGACCCAGGGGCGAGCACCCAGACCACGATGATGAGCCACGGAACGATTCCGGTCATGCACCCGAAAATGAAGGGAAGCATTCCGCCACCGGGCTGCTCGTATTTCTCCTGAAGCCAACCGAACAAGATCATCGACGCGTTCACGCCGAAGATCGCCATCAGCGCGGCAACGTCGGAAATTCCGGTGATCTGAGCAATCAGAACGATCATGATGGAGGACGACAGCGAGTACTCCACCCAGCGGAAGTAGTTGTGTCCTGACTGCAGGCCGCCGACATAACGCGGGTAGAACCACCGGCTTGCAACAACAAAGTGGAAGAAGGCCGACAGCGCGAAGAACAAAGCCACGCCCCACGCGATGCGGGATTCGAAGATGGTGACCGGGTCGTTCGGCGGAGTCCCTGGCGGGCCAAATACATAAGCCGCGGTGATGGGGAGGGAAAAGTCGCTCGCCAGCACGAGAACCAGCACCATCTGCGCCAGATGGGCGAATCCGGCAACCAGATTGAGTTTGCGAAGACCCGCGAACGAAATACCGGTCTCTGACTTTGCTTTCAGATCAGTTCCATCCATGGAACAAGTGTCGCACCCTCCGCCCTTCAGCGGTCAGAGGCGCGCTCCAAGATGCTCGCGAGGGAAATTCTTGGCACAGTGGAGGTCATGACGCGCATGTCTCGGGTTGTCCTTGCCGCCGTTATCGCCGCGGCGGCGCTGGTGTTGGCGCCACCGGCGGCGGCTCACCAGCCGGTTCCGCTTGGCCCAGCGGAGTCGTCTCCGGCGAAAGGCCCACTTCTGGTGGACGGCACCATCTCTTTCGCACTCTTTGCCGACATCAAGCGGGGCGATCGCCGAGGCTTTCGTTTTCGTTTGGAAGAAGGCGACCGGATGGCCGTGCAGCTGCTGATTCTGGATCGGCCGCCGAGCAACGAGATCCGCAACGCCCGTCTGCCTCGAGTGACGATCACCGATCCCCGCGGTCGCAAGACGCGGATGATCATCAATGAACGAACGGAGTTCTACGAGCCGTACGGCGGAACCGATTACCTGTATCTCTCGCGTGTGGAATCCGACGCGATAACGGGGGAGTACCGGGTCACCGTGTCCGCCAGGTCCAAGCGTGTGGTCGAAACAGTGATCTCTGTCGGCTACCGAGAGATTCCCGGCGAGGTGCGCTACCCCTGATGTGATCTGAGTTGCACGTTGTCGGACTGCCGTCGATGAGGCAACCCCGCGCGCCTGAGACACCGTCAGGTATGCGTATGGGTGGTCGCTCACAGCGCTTTGCAAGACTTGCGAGATGACCACGCGAGGCTGGATCGGAATGGCGTTGGGTGTCGGGCTTGTGATCTGGGGTCTTTCTCAGATCATTTTTGGGACGTAGTTCCACCGGCGAGGTAAATTAGGGCCTCACCCGTGACGCGGTGGGGTACCCACTCTCGGAGCGCTCGGGCTCCCTGCGATTCGTAGAAGCGCCACGAGGACTGCATTTTCGGTTCGTCGAGCACCCACCATTCCAGGCGTCCGTACCCGCGCTCGACGCAGATACGTGCGAGGTTCGCCAGTAGTGCTTTGCCGTACCCGGATCCCCGATGCTCTGGTTGAACGAAGAGATCCTCAAGATAGATGCCGTGCGTACCGAGCCACGTTGAATAGTTCAAGAACCAGAGGCTGAAACCGACTACGCCGTGCTCGGCATCATCGGCGACGTGCGCGAACAGCGCTGGCCGCGGTCCGAACAGCGCCTCGTGCAGGTCAGCCGGGGTCGCCGTGACGGCATTGGGCTCCATCTCGAACTCCGCAAGGCCGACGATCATGTCGTGAATTGCGGCCACGTCGTCTGGTGTTGCCTCTCGGATCACGTCGTCACGCTACCCAAGGGAACAAGCGCCGATCACGCGACTACTGAGGGGAAGGTGCACCTAGTCCGGGGTGCTTGCGGTGAGAGCCGTCGCATAGGGGCTTGCTGTCGCTCAGGCCGCATCTGCACAGGTATACCGTCTCGCCTTCGGCAACGACGTTGCCATCTTGATCCCGAACCACGACAGAATCGCCACTGACCACGTTGGGCCCGTCGGTAAGGGTTGTCACCTGAGTTGTTGCATCGGACATGAAAGCGC
>WLWL01000003.1 GCA_012103605.1 Candidatus Nanopelagicales bacterium | reverse complement strand
GGCTTGAGGGAAACGTCTTGGTGGGCGCAGGCGGGCAGCGGAACGGCAACTGAGGAGATCGCGATGGCGGCCACGAAGAAGGCTCCCGCCAAGAAGGCGGCTGCGAAGAAGGTAGCCCCCAAGAAGGCTCCCGCCAAGAAGGCAGCCCCCAAGAAGTCGTCTGCGAAGAAGGCTCCCGCCAAGAAGGCAGCCCCTAAGAAGGCGGCTGCGAAGAAAGCTCCCGCCAAGAAGGCAGCCCCTAAGAAGGCGGCTGCGAAGAAAGCTCCCGCCAAGAAGGCGGCCCCTAAGAAGGCGGCTGCGAAGAAGGCTCCCGCCAAGAAGGCTGCTGCGAAGAAGGCGGCCCCCAAGAAAGCAGCCGCTCCGAAAGCCGCTGCGAAGAAGGCGACCATAAAGAGGGCGGCAAAGAAGCGCCCTGTTGTTCGTGAGGACGAGTCACCGTGGACGGACTCTGAGCTCGCCGAGGTGCGTACCGAACTGCACAGCGAACGCGAGCGACTCCTGGAGGAAATCGCCACCACCGAAGAGGGTCTCGCCGACCTGATTCGCGATTCCGGAGACGGGGCAGGTGACGATCAAGCAGACGCAGGGAGCAAGACCTTCGAGCGGGAGCACGAGATGTCCCTCGCCAACAACGCGCGCGACATGCTCGAGCAGGTCGATCACGCGTTGGCTCGCATCGCGGATGGCTCCTATGGGGTGTGCGAGAACTGTGGCAAGCCGATCGGCAAGTACCGACTTCAGGCCTTCCCTCGTGCCACGTTGTGTCGAACGTGTAAGGAAGCCGAAGAGCGGTTCTAATCACCGGCGGCTGCGGACGTAGGCTGGCGAAATGTTTCAAGGTGCCCAGCGATCCGTGCTGGCGGTGCTTGCCAGCACCGCCGTGGGCATCGTTCTGATTGATCAGGTGACCAAGGCGTGGGCTGTGGCATATCTCCAGCCGCGCATCGAGAGTGGCGAAGGGCCCATCTACCTCATCGATCCACTCCTGCGCTTGACGTATGTCGAGAACACGGGAGCGGCGTGGGGAATGGGAGCCGGATACACCTGGATATTCACCATCGTCGCCGTCGTGGTGGGAGTCGTCATCGTTCGGTTTGCGCGGACAATCACCTCCCGTGCGTGGGCCCTGGCACTCGGTGGGTTGCTCGGTGGGTTGCTCGGAAACTTGATCGATCGACTCACACGACCTCCGGGCCCGGGGTTGGGCTCGGTGGTCGACTTCATCGGCCTTCCAAACTTTCCTGTCTTCAACGTGGCCGATATGGCGATCACGTGTTCGGCAGTGGCGATGATCATCCTGGCGTGGCGCGGCATCCCGCTATCGGAGTCGGAAGCGAATGGCTCAAGCTCGGACGGCTCAAGCTTGGACGGCTCAAGCTCGGACGGCTCAAGCTCGGACGATTCGAGCTCGGCAGACTCCAGCTCGAATGACTCGAGAACAGAGGAGTCTGCATCGCAAGCGCCGATATCCACGGACGAGCCGAGTCAAGAAGACGAGGTACGTCATGACGACACACCCGCGGCCGGGAGCGGCCCATGAGTCGGATTCTCCCGGTGCCTGAGGGGCTTGAGGGGGAAAGGATCGACGTCGCGCTCGCGACGATGCTGGGGTTGTCGCGGGCACGTTCGAGTGCACTCGTGGAAAGCGGAGCCGTCCAGGTCGGAAGCCGTGTGGTCGCCAAGTCACATCGTCTTGCTCCCGGCGAGATGATCGAAATCCGCGAGACAGGCGAGACGCGCGACGCCTCCGACGGCGGCGGATCAGAGGCCGGGCCGTTCGCGGGACCGTCGACCAATGCACCCTCGGTGGAGATTCCGATTCTGTGGGAGGACAACGACGTCGTCGTGATCGACAAGCCGGCAGGGATTGCCGCTCATCCGAGCCCGGGTTGGTCGGGGCCCACGGTGACCGATTCTCTGTCCGCGGCCGGGCATGCTCTGGCGACGGCCGGAGCAGCGGAGCGCGAGGGCGTGGTGCACCGGCTCGATGTTGGGACGACGGGGGCGATGGTTGTAGCCAAGAGCGCGGCGGCGTACACCTCGCTCAAGCGGCAGTTCAAGGAACGGACGGTGGACAAGCAGTACCACGCGGTCGTGCATGGTCTTCTTGATCCGCTGGTGGGGACGATCGATGCCCCCATCGACCGACATCCATCCAAGGACTACAAGTGGGCCGTCGTTGCTGGTGGCCGGGAGAGCGTGACCCATTACGAAACACTCGAAGCGTGGCCTCGGGCGTCGCTCGTCGAGGTGCATCTCGAAACAGGGCGTACGCATCAGATTCGGGTCCATATGGCAGCGATGCGCCATCCGTGTGTCGGGGATGTGACCTATGGCGCGGATCCGACGGTGGCGAAAGAATTGGGGCTCACGAGACAGTGGTTACACGCGAGACGACTGGGATTTGAGCATCCGCATACGGGGGAGTCTGTGTCGTTCGAAAGCCCGTACCCGATGGATCTTGAGCAGGCCCTACAGCGGCTGCAGGTCGGCTTGTCGGGCTGAGCGGCTAGCCGGTTCGGGCATAGAGTTGGACGATGTCCCGCTGCCGATGTGAGTCACTGTTCACGGTGACCGGTGGGGGATTGGAATGACGTCGGACGAATTCGTCCATCTTCACGTACACACCGAGTACTCGATGCTCGACGGTGCTGCTCGACTCGACGATCTGATGGCTGAGGCCAGTCGTCTCGGTATGTCGGCCATCGCAATGACCGACCACGGAAACCTCTATGGCGCGTACGACTTCTATACGAAGGCCCGGGGTGCCGGGCTCAAGCCGATCATCGGCCTCGAGGGCTATTACGCGCCCCAGGGTCGAGCCGAACGCAAACCTTTTGATTTCGGCGGAGGGTTCGACGAGGGAACGCCAGAGGATCCAGGCGCCGGCCGAGGCAAACACAGTTACACCCACATGACGGTGTGGGCGGAATCCACCCTGGGCATGCACAACCTCTTCCGCTTGTCGTCTCTGGCCAGCCTCGAAGGGCAGTACCACAAGCCGCGCTTCGACCGAGAGTTGCTCGATCGGTTCGGTGCCGGGTTGATCGGTACTACCGGGTGCCCCAGCGGGGAGGTCAATCGCTGGCTGCAGGCGGGGCAGTACGAGAAGGCGCGCGCTGCCGCGGCCGATTTTCGCGACATTCTCGGCCCGGAAAACTACTTCTGCGAAGTCATGGACCACGGCCTGGCGATCGAGCGAAGGTTTCGAGAAGACCTGATCCGCATCGCACGGGACTTGAACTTGCCGTTGGTGGCCACCAACGATCTGCACTACGTGCACGAGTCGGATGCGGATACCCACGAGGTGTTGTTGTGCGTCGGAACGCGGACGACGATGGACGACCCCAAGCGGTTTCGATTTGACGCCCGGGACTTCTACCTGAAGTCCGCTGCCGAGATGCGTTCGGTGTGGTCCGAACTCCCCGAGGCCTGCGACAACACATTGCTCATTGCGGAGCGGTGCGAGGTTTCCTTCGACGAGGGAGCCAACCTGATGCCGCAATTTCCCGTGCCCGACGGATACACCGAAGAGACGTGGTTGCGTGCCGAGGTAGAGCGTGGCCTGGAGGCTCGCTACCAGGGCTCGGTTCCCGACGACGTCCGCCAGCAGTCCGAGTATGAACTCGGCGTCGTCTCTCAAATGGGATTCCCCGGCTACTTCCTGGTGGTTGCTGATCTCGTGCGCTACGCCCGCGAAAACCAGATCCGGGTCGGCCCAGGCCGAGGATCAGCTGCCGGCGCCATGATCGCCTACGCGCTGGGCATCACCGAACTCGATCCGATCAAACACGGATTGCTCTTTGAAAGATTCCTGAATCCCGAACGCATCTCGATGCCGGATATCGACATCGATTTCGACGAACGTCGACGCTCGGACATGATCCGCTACGCCACAGAGAAATACGGCGAGGAGCGAGTCGCTCAGATCGTCACCTATGCCTCCATTAAGGCAAAGGCGGCCATCAAAGACAGTGCACGCGTTCTGGGATTCCCGTATGCCGTGGGAGAACGCATCACCAAGGCGATGCCACCGACGGTCATGGGCAAGGACATTTCCCTCGCTGGCGCCTTCGACGCGACAGATGATCGCTATGCGGAAGCAAAGGACTTTCGGTCGCTGTATGAATCCGACGCCGAGGCCCGCCAAATCATTGACACAGCCAAAGGTCTCGAGGGGCTGAAGCGTCAGCCGGGAGTTCACGCTGCCGGGGTGATCCTTTCCCGCGAGGCCCTGATGGATGTCATTCCTGTGTGGCGACGCGAGCAAGACGGCGCGATCATCACCCAATTCGATATGAGTGCCTGCGAGACGCTGGGCCTGTTAAAGATGGATTTCCTTGGTCTTCGCAACCTGACGGTGCTCGAAGATTGCCTCGACAACATCGAGAAGAACACCGGAGACCAGCTGGTACTCGAGGAATTGACGCTGGACGACCCGACCACATACGAGTTGCTGTCCCGTGGAGACACACTCGGCGTCTTCCAGCTCGACGGCGGACCCATGCGCTCACTCTTGCGCTCCATGCAACCGGACAGCTTCGAAGATATTTCCGCTGTCCTGGCCCTCTACCGACCCGGACCCATGGGTGCCAATGCACACAATGACTACGCGGATCGAAAGAACGGCAGGAAGCCGGTCGTTCCCATTCACCCGGAACTGGCAGAGCCCTTGTCGGAGATTCTCGGTGACACGTATGGATTGATCGTCTACCAAGAGCAGGTCATGGCCATCGCGCAAGAGTTGGCCGGTTACTCACTTGGCAAAGCCGACCTCTTGCGTCGCGCGATGGGCAAGAAGAAGAAGGAGATCCTGAAGAAGGAGTTCACTCCTTTCCAAGAGGGGATGCGCTCCAAGGGATATAGCGATTCGGCCATCGACACCCTGTGGGAGATCCTGGTCCCGTTCTCGGACTACGCCTTCAACAAGGCCCACACGGCTGGCTATGGCCTGGTGTCCTACTGGACGGCTTACTTGAAGGCGAATTACCCCGCGGAATACATGGCCGCGCTGCTGACGAGTGTTCAAGACGACAAGGACAAGAGCGCCATCTACCTCGGTGAGTGTCGACGGATGGGCATCAAAGTGTTGCCCCCGGATGTCAATGATTCTGACTCCGCATACACGGCGCGCGGAAGCGACATCCGGTTCGGGCTATCGGCGATTCGCAATGTCGGCGAAGGAGTCGTTCTGTCCATCGGTGAGACACGGCGCTCGCGGGGCCGATTCACCGACTTCCATGACTTCGTGGCGAAGGTCGAAGTGCACGTATGCAATCGACGCGTCGTCGAGTCCCTCATCAAGGCGGGTGCATTCGACTCTCTTGGCCACACACGCAAAGGCCTCGCAGCGGTCCATGAACTGGTGATCGACTCGGCGGTTGATATCAAGAGAGCAGAAGCAGCCGGCCAGTACGACTTATTCGGAGGTCTCGCAGGGGAAGGGGAGACCACCGGGCTCGCGGAACAGACCCCCGTTCCGGTGGGCGAGTGGGAAAAGGCCGTCCTGTTGGCGCACGAGAGAGACATGCTGGGTTTGTACGTGTCGGATCACCCGCTGAATGGTCTCGATCATGCTCTCGCGAACATCTCCGACGTCTCGATTGCATCCCTCATTGCCGATGAATCCTTGGAGTCAACGGTCGTCACCGTTGCAGGCTTGCTGACGAATGTGCAGCGCAAAACCACCAAGAAGGGGTCAGCCTGGGCCATCGCGACGGTGGAGGATCTGGATGGATCCATCGAAGCCATGGTCTTCCCGCAGACGTACGCGTCCGTGTCCACAACGCTCATCGAAGACTCCATCGTGGCCATCCGAGCGCGCGTGGAGCGCACGGATGAAGACGGCTTGCGGGTCATCGCCATGGACGTGGAATCTCCCGACTTGTCTGAAGCAGAAAGTGGGCCGTTGCGCTTGTCTATCGCGGCGAGTCGATGCGTTCCACCGCTTGTCGAGCGGCTCAAAGAGGTGCTCCGGCAGCACTCGGGCACGACCGAAGTCCACCTGCACCTGACGGGCGGCACGCAAACAACAGTCCTGAGAATCGACGATGCCCTGCGCGTGACGCCCTCGGCCGCTCTGTACGGGGATCTCAAAGCGCTGCTGGGAGCGAACTGCTTGTCGTGACGTGCCGTACGGTTTCACGATGACCTCCCATGGAGCGCCACCGGATAGCGCCCCGGACACACCGATCGTCCGGTCACGGCGCCCCGAGTGGTCGGAATGGTCGCTTGTCATCGCGGGGGTTGTGTCGGGTCTGATGAGCGGTGCTGCCCTGGGCGTGCTCTGGTGGAGGTTGGCGCCACGGGCGACCGTGGCGGTACGTCCAGACGGCGCGAGACCCCAGGGATATCAGCCCGAGGAGTACCTCGCTGCAGACGTCTCGTTCGTGGCCCTAGCGCTAGTCGCCGGTATCGTCCTCACCATCGCCCTTGCGGCGATGCGCCGTCGCCACCTCCTCGGAGTTTTGGTGGCCGGACTCTTGGCCAGCGCGGTTGGCACGCTTGCCATGTGGCAAGTGGGATCGCGGCTGGGCTCTGTCGATATCGAAGGTCTCATCGCGACGACCAGCGAGGAATTCATCACCGATGCCCCGCTTGAGGTGACGATGCCCGGTGTCTATCTGGTGTGGTCTATCAGTGCGGCCACCGTGGTGTTGGTGCTCGCTATCGCCGACTGGCTGGTGGCTCGACGGTCACGACAGGCGGATTAGTTGCTAGCTGGCGTGCTGAGCGCGGCTACCCGTGCACTCGTGGCGGCGATGAGGTCTTGAGGATCCAGAGCGACTTCCAGGCCCCGCCGTCCCGCACTGACATAGACCACAGGGTGCAGGCGAACCTCTTCGTCGATGACGACCGGCAATTCCTGCCGCAGGCCGAGGGGACTGATTGCTCCTGTGACAGATCCACTGACGCGTTCAGCCGACGCGACGTCCGCGAGATGGGCCTTCTTGCCGCCAACGGCGCGCGCGAGAAATTTTGCCGACACCGTTGTCGTTGCCGGGACCAGAGCGAGCACCAAACGAGAATCCACCAACCACACGAGGGACTTGAAGACGGCCTCGGGTGGAACGCCGAGAAGTCGGGCAGCTTCCATGGCGAAGTCCGGATGGTCGCCCCGGGACGAATGGTCGTGATCGAAGGTGTGCACGCCGTGGGGAATGCCCCGTTCAGCCAAGAACCCCAACGCAGGTGTTGCTGCTGCCGAGTGTCCGGACTTGCTCGCCACCTAGTTCTCCGACGGAGTCGAGTTGAGCAAATCAAGTGCTGGGATAGCGCCGAATGCGGAGATCAAGGCGGATTCTGAGGACAGAACGCGTGTGCCGAGGCGAAGACGTGCGATCGCATCGGGAGCCGCGAGCAGTTTTTGTCGTGTGGACCCATCCACAACGAGGGCGGCGGTAATCAAATAACTCAGGACAGATGGGTCGGCAGGCACCTGATCGTCGTCATCGTTGTCATCGGCTTCGTTCAACCGACCGCCCAAAACGGAGCGGTACTTATCGAATGCCTGCATGGCCGCCTGGACGGCCACCATCACGTGCGGATCATCGGAATCAATCTCTGGCTCCGGGAGGAAGGTCACCGAGGCGCGCACGAGGGGAGCCGAGCGATCCACATCTTCGATTCGAAAACGCCTGGATCCGATCGTGACTATGTCGTAGCGGCCATCTTCTCGGCGTTCTGCTTGGCGAATCACCGCGCTCACACCCACCGGGTAGAGCTCGGCGTCCTCTGCCGAAGGCTCGCTTGGTGATGCGCCATCATCCGGTCCATCACCGGGGGCAGGCTGCTTCGGCGCCAATGAGTGAGATTCCCGGAAGGCAACGATGCCGAACTCCCGTTCGTCCTCGGGCTTGTCGAGTAGTTCCTCCACCATCAGTCGGTATCGAGGCTCGAATATGTGAAGCGGGAGGACCAACCCGGGCACGAGCGCCGTTGTCAGAGGAAAGAGCGGCAGGGACTCGTCCATTCGTCGAGCGTAGACTCCGTCAAGTGTTGCGTCTCATCGACTTGCGTGATTCGTCCGCCGACCCGCGGTCGCTTGTCCCGCGCGCCGCGATGGATCTGACGGATGCAGGCGATGCGATCCGACCGGTGCTCGACGACGTTCGGGCCAGGGGTGCCGATGCGGTTCTGGATGCGTGTGAACGCTTCGACTCGGTTCGCCCTGACCAATTACGGGTGCCCGCCTCGGTGATTGCCGATGCGCTGGCCGGTCTCGATCCGTCGGTGCGGCGGGCCCTGGAAGTGTCCATCGAGCGCGCCCGGAGGGTCCATCAAGACCAACGGCGCCTGGATGTGGAAACCGAGGTGGTTCCCGGAGGCACGGTGACCGAGCGTTGGCTTCCGGTCTCTCGAGTGGGCCTGTATGTCCCGGGTGGACGGGCTGTCTATCCGAGCAGCGTGGTGATGAATGTGGTCCCCGCCCAGGAGGCGGGAGTTCCCTCGCTCGCTGTGGTCAGTCCTCCTCAAAAGGACTGCGATGGGTGGCCCCACCCCACGGTGCTGGCCGCGTGCGCGTTGCTGGGAGTCGAGGAGATCTACGCGGTGGGAGGCGCCCAGGCGGTCGCGATGTTGGCCTACGGCATTGACCTTCCCGACGGTGACACATGCGAGCCGGTGGATCTCGTGACCGGACCGGGAAACATCTACGTCACGGCGGCCAAGCGAGCACTGCAAGGAATCATCGGGATCGACTCCGAGGCTGGACCGACTGAGGTGGCGATCCTGGCCGACGACTCAGCGGACGCTCGGTACGTGGCCGCAGACCTCATCAGCCAGGCCGAGCACGATGTGATCGCCGCGGCCGTTCTCGTCACGTCGAGTGAGCGTCTGGCCAACGAGGTCGAACGGGAAGTCGCGGCGCAGGTTGCCAGCACCAAGCATGTCGAGCGCATTACTGAAGCTCTGACCGGTGTGCAGAGCGCCATCATTCTGGTTCGAGACATTGACCAGGGTGTAGCTGTCGTCGATGCGTACGCCGCTGAGCATCTGGAAATCCACACCAACGAGCCTCGACAGGTCGCTATGCGGGTGCGCAACGCCGGCGCGATATTTGTTGGCCCGTGGGCGCCTGTGTCGCTCGGCGACTACTGCGCTGGGTCCAATCACGTGCTTCCGACGATGGGCGCTGCGCGCCACTCCTCGGGTCTATCCGTGCAAACGTTCCTGCGCGGGATCCACGTCATCGAGTACGACCGCACGTCACTGGCCGACGTTGCCGACGACGTCGTCGCCCTGGCGCAGGCCGAAGACCTGCCGGGTCACGGAGACGCCGTGACCATTCGTTTCCACGACGCCGACGACGATGGCTGAGTTTCAGCCGCCCGTTCGGGAGGATTTGCGAGACCTGACGCCCTACGGAGCGCCACAACTCGATGTCGATGTTCGACTGAACGTCAACGAGAACCCTTTTGCACCCTCGCCCGAGCTGGCGCGGGCGCTGGGTGTGTCCGTAACGGACGTTGCACGGTCGTTGAACCGGTATCCCGACCGAGAGTGCCGTGAGTTGCGGCAGGCCCTCGCCGACTATCTGTCTCATGAGTCGAGCGCGGAGTGCGGCGTGGAGTCCATCTGGGTGGCCAACGGATCAAACGAAGTGATGTCCCACATCATGGCCGCTTTCGGAGGACCCGGGCGAGTAGCGCTCTCATTTCCTCCGACGTATTCCATGTATCCGGAATACGCGCGAGAGTCCTTCACCGCGATGGTGTCCGTACCGCGGACGGCCGATTTCCGAATCGACATGGCAGCCAGTATTGCCGCCATCTCGGACCATCGACCCTCGGTCGTGCTCCTAGCTTCACCCAACAATCCCACGGGAACTGCGGTGAGCGCGGACGACATTGCTGTTCTCGCACGGGCCACGGCAGATGCAGGGGGAATGCTCGTGGTTGATGAGGCCTACGCGGAGTTCCGTCGACCAGGTCAGCCGAGCTCCGTGGCCAGCCTTGCCGATCATCCCAACATGATCGTGACCAGGACCATGAGCAAGGCGTTCGCGATGGCGGGCGCCCGTGTGGGATACGCGGCAGCCCACCCGAGCGTCATCGACGCGTTGCGCGTCGTTCGACTCCCGTACCACCTCTCGGCCGTCACCCAGTCGGTCGCGTGCACTGCGTTGACTTTCGTCGAGGAATTGCAGTCGAATCTGCAGCTTCTTCGCGACGAACGGGATCGAATGCGTCGTGACCTGGAGTCTCGAGGATTTGTAGTGGCCGACAGTGACGCCAACTTCTGTTTCTTCGGTCGATTCCGCGATCGGCGACGCGTGTGGGAGGGACTCGTCGACCGAGGTGTCCTGATCCGAGAAACCGGCCCCGACCAGTGGTTGCGGGTCTCCGTAGGAACACCGCAGGAGAACGCTAGATTTATCGAGGCCTTAGATGAGGTAGTGGTGGACAATGACCTGATGTCTGACGGAGATGGTGGATCGACATGAGTAGGCAGGCCCGCGTCGAGAGGTCGACGAAGGAGAGCGAGGTTCTCGTCGAGGTAGAACTCGACGGAACCGGAGTGAGTTCCATCGAGACAGGCGTCCCCTTTTTCGACCACATGCTCGCGCAACTCGCCAAGCACGGAGGCCTCGATCTCACCGTGCGGACCAAGGGTGACCTCGAGGTGGATGCACACCACACCGTCGAAGACACGTCATTGGCCCTCGGCCAAGCGCTCAACGAGGCTCTCGGTGACCGGGCGGGCCTACGCCGGTACGGAGATGCGCTGGTGCCCTTGGACGAATGCCTCGTGCAGTCTGCTGTCGATCTGTCGGGCCGCCCCTACCTCGTGCACGAGGAACCCGATCTGGTGGAACTGATCGGGTCCTACGACACCACCCTGACCCGTCACATTTGGGAATCGATCGTGGCGACCAGTCAGATAACGCTGCACGTCAAGGTCCTCAGCGGGCGTAACGCCCACCACGTCGTGGAAGCGCAATTCAAATCGGTTGCTCGTTCCCTGCGCGATGCAGTGGCGATCGACTCACGGGTCGTGGGTGTCCCCTCGACCAAGGGCACGCTCACGGCGTCTTGACCGACACCCGGACACTACTTCTTCCGATGAACGCACTTCGTCGATGAGCACATCGTTGAGGCCGTCTGTCGTGGTGCTGGACTACGGCAGTGGAAATTTGCGCTCGGTTCAACGCGCCCTCGAGCGGGTCGGCGCGAACGTCCAGATAACCAGCGACGCTACTTCGGCTGCGTCGTGCGACGCGCTGGTCGTTCCAGGAGTTGGTGCGTACGCGTCCTGCATGGCGGGGCTCACTGCTGTACGCGGAGAGTCCATCATCGACGCCCGACTCGCGGGAGGACGACCGGTCCTCGGAATCTGCGTGGGTCTGCAAATCCTGTTCTCCGCGGGAGTCGAACACGGCACGCGCACTGCCGGCCTCGGGCAATGGCCCGGGACGGTGGAGCGCCTCTCGGCGCCGGTACTCCCGCACATGGGCTGGAACACCGTTGACGTCGGTGAGGGGTCCACTCTGTTCACCGGCGTGGAGTCTGAGCGCTTCTACTTCGTTCATTCATACGGGGTTGTCTCCTGGGACTTTCCCGACGATGGTCGCTCGGCGATGAAGCCACCCGTGGCTTCCTGGTGCACGTACACCGATCGCTTCGTCGCAGCGGTCGAGAACGGTCCTCTCGTTGCGACGCAATTCCACCCGGAGAAGTCCGGGGATGCCGGTGCCTTCATTCTGGAGAATTGGCTTGCCTCCCTTCGTTGATCACTGACGGTGACACGTCCGCGACGGTGACAAGAGGTGAAAGCATGCGATCCAGCGATGCCTGGGTGACCTAGGCTTGCGTTGTGACGCACACCGAAAAACCCGGACCCGCTCTCCAACTGCTCCCGGCTGTCGATGTAGCCGATGGTCAGGCCGTACGGCTGGTTCAAGGAAAGGCCGGATCAGAGACCGTCTACGGACGCCCCATCGACGCGGCTCGGTCGTGGGTCGAACAGGGAGCCGGGTGGATCCACCTGGTCGATTTAGACGCCGCTTTCTCGCGCGGATCCAATGCCACCACCATCGGTGAGGTGGTCAATGAACTCAAAGGTCAGGTACGGATAGAGCTGTCCGGAGGAATCCGCGACGATGCATCGCTGGCGGCGGCCCTGGCAACGGGGTGCACTCGGGTGAATCTTGGAACCGCGGCGCTCGAGAATCCTGACTGGACGGAACAGGTGATCGCTGAGCACGGTGATCGGATAGCCGTCGGACTCGATGTTCGCGGACACACGTTGGCCGCGCGAGGGTGGACGACCGAAGGCGGCAATCTGTGGGAGACGTTGGGTCGTCTTGATGCGGCAGGGTGCTCCCGATACGTCGTCACCGATGTTCATAAGGACGGGACGATGAAGGGTCCCAATATCCACCTCCTTCGTGACGTGTGCTCGGCCACCGACGCTGCGATCGTGGCGTCCGGGGGGATCAGTCGCCTCGAAGACCTCCACACGCTCGCGGACATGACCGGTCAAGGCATCGAGGGTGCGATCATCGGGCGCGCGCTGTACGAGGGAGCCTTCACATTGGCTGAAGCCATCGCCGCGGTGGAAGCGCGTTACGACCCGTACGAGTGGGGGCCACCCCGACCATGAGTCTGGCCGTTCGGGTGATTCCTTGCCTCGACGTCGATTCCGGTCGGGTCGTGAAGGGAGTCAACTTTGTCGACCTGCGCGATGCAGGAGATCCGGTCGAGCTTGCCGCTGCCTACGGAGACCAGGGCGCCGACGAGCTCGTCTTCTTGGACATCACGGCGTCATCGGCGAGCAGAGAAACAACGTACGACGTTGTTCAACGCACCGCAGAGAGGGTTTTCATTCCGCTCACCGTCGGTGGTGGTGTCCGAACGGTCGAGGACTTCGATCGTCTCTTGCGGGCGGGGGCGGACAAGGTTGGCGTCAATACGGCCGCGATCGCCGATCCGTCTTTGATCACCAAGGCAAGCGAGCGCTTTGGTTCGCAGTGCGTTGTTCTCAGTGTTGATGCGCGGCGATGTGTCGGCGACGTCACGACCCCGAGCGGATTCGAGGTGACCACGCACGGCGGTCGGCGTGGCACAGGAGTGGACGCGATCGGATGGGCCGACGAGGCGGCGCAGCGCGGTGCGGGTGAGATCTTGCTGAATTCGATGGACGCGGACGGGACAACCCAGGGATTCGACACCGAACTCATCGAGCTCGTTAGACGCCACGTAGACGTTCCCCTAATTGCGAGCGGTGGGGCAGGGGTCGTCGACGATTTCCCTCGTGCGGTGGAGGCGGGAGCCGATGCTGTGCTGGCGGCCAGCGTTTTTCACTTCGGCCATCTCACGATCCCCGACGTGAAGTCGGCACTCGATAACGCAGGGCTGCCGGTCCGTCGGCACAATGTCTCTTATGGGTAACGACGCAGCAGACCTCCTGGCCCTGTCTCCCGACGAGGTTCTCGCCCGTGTGCGATTCGATTCAGCGGGTCTCGTGCCCGCCATTGCCCAGGACTCCACCTCGCGGCAGGTCCTGATGCTTGCGTGGATGAATGAAGAAGCCTTGCGCGCGACCATGACGACCCGACGCGCCACGTACTTCTCCCGAAGTCGACAGAGCCTGTGGGTGAAGGGCGAGATGTCAGGAAACTCGCAGCAGGTCATGCAGTTGCGCCTCGATTGCGACGGTGATGCCGTTCTTTTGCTGGTCGAACAGCAAGGGCCGGCGTGCCACACGGGTGAGCAGAGTTGCTTCGATGTCGGCGGTGCCGATGTTCGGTAAGAGCGAGCCGAACCTCGAGGACTTTCGGGAACGCGCGACGTCCCATCGGGTTATCCCCGTGTCGCGAACGCTCCTAGCCGATGGTTTGACGGCCATCGGACTCTTCGAAACCCTCTGCACAGACCGTGCTGGCACTTTTCTTCTCGAATCAGCTGAGGCTGGTCGTTCGTGGTCTCGCTATTCCTTCGTCGGAGTTCGCGCGGCCGCAATGTTGACCGAGCAAGGTGGCCAAGCGCATTGGTTGGGAAAGGTGCCGGCGGGTCTGCCCACCTCCGGTGATGCATGGTCAGTTCTTCGCGACTCCGTGACAATTCTGAACAGTTCGGGCAACTCGATTAGCCCGGATAGTCCGAACTCCCATGGGCAGCCCAACGAGAGCGGCCCTCGATTCACGTCTGGTTTTGTCGGCTGCCTCGCCTATGACGCAGTGCGCTTGTTCGAGAAGTTGCCCGACGACAACCCACCTGAGGTGGATATTCCGGATTTGGCCTTTCTGCTGGCCACCGATCTTGCTGTCCTCGATCACTTTCGAGGCACGGTGACCCTCATCGCGGCGGCGATCAACTTTGATGCCACCGATGAGCGAGTGGACGAGGCCTGGCACGACGCGCAGTCTCGGCTCGATGCGATGCAAGCCGCCCTGGCCAATCCCGTCGGAGTGAATGTCTCCCAGGTGGCATCGGTGCCAACAGCAGGCACAGGAAGTACTCGATCTCACACCACGAACGAGGAGTATCGGGAGGCCGTCGACAGAGCGCAGAAATACATTCGTGAGGGGGATGCCTTTCAGATCGTTCTCTCTCAGCGCTACTCGACTCCGATTACGGCTCGCGCCCTTGACGTCTACCGAGTACTTCGTTCCTCGAATCCGAGCCCCTACATGTATCTCATTCGGATGCCCAGGGAGTCGACCGAGGATGGCGGCGGGCAGATGAGCGACATCAGTGCCTTCGATGTGGTCGGGTCGTCTCCCGAGGCGCTCGTCACGGTGGAGGATCGCCAGTGCACCGTGCATCCGATAGCCGGTACCCGCCAGCGTGGACGAGACGCACAGGAAGATCGTGCCTTAGCGCTCGATCTTCTCGCGGATCACAAAGAGCGCGCGGAGCACGTCATGCTCGTGGATCTCGCGCGAAACGATCTAGGTCGCGTGTGTGAACCGGGGTCGGTGGACGTGACGGAGTTCATGGAGATCGAGCGCTATTCGCATGTCATGCACATCGTTTCGTCCGTCGTTGGTCGATTGAACGAAGATTCGTCTGCCCTGGACGCTCTGCGAGCAACGTTTCCTGCCGGCACGCTCAGTGGTGCACCCAAAGTCAGGGCGATGGAGATCATCGATGAACTAGAGCCAGATCGGCGTGGTCTGTATGGCGGCGTGGTCGGCTTTGTGGATTTTCGCGGGAACCTGGATATGGCAATCGCGATTCGAACGGCTGTTATTCAAGACGGAGTGGCGCACGTTCAGGCGGGCGCCGGGATCGTTGCTGATTCTGATCCTGAAGCGGAAGCCCAGGAATGCGTGAACAAGGCGGGTGCAGTGCTCGCGGCGCTGGATGTCGCGCAATCGTTGGCACCGGTGGACTCGCCAGGCGAAAGCGCAGGGGACTAGGTGGCCTCGACCGTTCGCCCCTTTCTTGCCGATAGGCGCGGCTACATCGTGGGGTTGAGTTCGATGCTGGTGGGGTCCGCGCTGGCGTGGTGGTCGGCTTCTGCGACGTGGGTTCTCGTGGAGCGGTCGTTGTTGGGAGATTCCACGTCCTCAGAGATGACGGATGTCCAAGCCGTGGGTCTGCTTGCTGTGTCCGGTGGCAGTGTCGTATCGATCGCGGCTGCGGCGCCGATCATCGGTTTCGCCGGCTTGGCGGGCGTTGTCGGATCACGTGGGTGGCTACGACGCGTCGTTGGCGTGGTGGTAGCGATTGCGGGGATCGTGCTGTGTGTATCAGCCATGCGTTTCCTGTCATCGATGGCGGTCGGCTTGCCGATTCCCGTGGGAGTTGGAGCAAGTGGCGATCAGAACGTAGTGACGGTTTCAACGGTGTGGCCGGTCGTTGCCATCGTTGCGGGTGTGCTGTTACTTATCGGCGGACTGCTCACCACCGCCGTCGGTCACCGATGGCCGACCCTCGGTGCGGGCTATGAGCGAAAGAGTGCCCAACCGCGCGATGCGTGGGAGGCGCTCGACGCCGGATTGGATCCGACGGTGGACGAAGAAGGCGGCCTTGGGAGCAATACCGGTTCCAGCACCGCGAAACGGCCCGAGCCTGAACCTGAGCGATGAGTACGAGTGATTGGATACCGACATGAGTTCCTCCGCATCGATGAGCCCTGGTCCGTCGTCTCCCGGATCGGGGGATGACATTGCGCCCGATCATGACTCGCACGGATCGACGCCGGCCGCGTGGACAGCCGTCGTCATCGTCACGCTCGCCTTCACCCTCGGAACCCTGGCGATCATTCTGGGTAACTGGCCCTTGTTCTGGATCAGCGTTGGCCTGGTTGTCCTAGGCGCCATCGTCGGAAAGGTCATGCAGGCCGTAGGTCTCGGGAAGCACGGCAAGGCCGCGAAACCCGCAAATCAGTAGTCCATCTACTGCTATCTGCGCATCTTCACTGTTCTCGAACGTTCTGGGTACCTTTTCGTAACCGCCGACACCGCGAAATTGCGTGTCCGTCTGACACCCTTAGGACATGACCGATCGTGGGCTGGTTCTTGTCGTTGAAGATGAGAAACCGATATCGGACCTCCTTCGCCTCTACCTGACCCGTGAGGGGTTCGGTGTCCACGCCGAATTCGACGGTGTCGGCGGACTGACGGCTGCCCGCACTCGGCATCCGGTTGCGATCGTGCTCGACGTGGGCCTGCCCGGTATGGATGGCACCGAGGTCTGTCGTCAGTTGCGCGCCGAGGACAACTGGGTGCCGGTCATCTTCTGCACCGCACGAGACGATGAAGTCGATCGCGTACTTGGTTTGGAACTGGGGGCGGACGACTACGTGACCAAGCCCTTCAGCCCCCGGGAGATGGTTGCGCGCGTCAAGTCCCTGGTGCGGCGTTCGCGGGTGAGCCGGAGTTCGAGTGAACCCGTATCGGTCGGAGCCGTATCGATGGATACGACCCGTCGCCGGGTGTGGGTCGGTGACGAGCCCGTCGACTTGACCGCGACGGAATTCGATCTGCTCGCGCATCTGGTTTCCGAGCCCGGTCGGGTGTTCAGTCGAGATCAACTGCTCGCGGAAGTGTGGGGGTACGCGTCCGTAGTGGGTAGCCGCACCGTCGATGTACACGTGGCCCAACTGCGCGCCAAACTCGGTGATGACAGTCCGATCCGAACGGTGCGCGGCGTGGGCTACTCCGCGGAAGTGTCCGGCGATGAGTGAGGAGTCGGCTACGACGTCTTCCCGGCCGACTCTGCAGCCCCGCAAGCGGTGGGGGATCGTCACGCAAACTGTCCTGTTGATCACGTCGATCGCGACCGTTGCCGTTGTCGTTGCCGGTGTCGCGGTGGCGCCGTTCGTTCGCAGCGCGGCCGTGGCAGAAGCCTCCGGAGCACTCGAGCGACTGGCGGATTTAACCGCCGCGTACGTGGAGCGATCCGATGGCCGCCGGCCTCCGGATCGACTCATCGCACGACCTCTGGAGCGGATCTTGCGTCGGGAGGGTGTCACCGGATACCTGGTCTCTCGCGAGGGCGGTCTTCCGCCGGCGTTGCAAGGGTCGGGGATCAGCGATGATGAATTCGACGCCCTGCTCGCCGGTGAGTCGATCTCGTCTCGCGGTCGAGATGGCCGTGGGGGTCGCATATTGATCGAGGGTCGGCCGGTCTCCGGCGGTGCCGTGATCCTGACGCAGTCGGTCGATGTCGCCGGAGAGCTCGGCACGAAATTCCTCGCACGAATCGCGGCGGCTCTGGCGCTGGGCTTGGTTATCTCCGTCGGCATTGCCTACGTTGTCGCGCGACGGCTCTCCCGTCCTTTGCGCGACGCCCAAGGAGTCGCGCATCGCATGGCAGGCGGGGAGAGGGATGAGCGCCTCACCCCGCGGGGGCCAGCGGAGGTCGCGGATATCGCCGAGGCGTTGAATGCCCTGAACGCAGCCCTCGCGACGTCCGAAGGTCGCCAACGAGAGTTCTTGCTGTCGGTCTCTCACGAGCTGCGAACGCCACTCACGGCGATCAGGGGTTACGCGGAAGCCCTCAACGACGACATCCTCGACTCCGAGCAACTGACGAGTGTCGGTGCGACCATCGGTCACGAGGCGAGTCGTTTGGATCGACTCGTCCACGACCTTCTCGACCTCGCGCGATTGGGTGCCGCTGACTTTCATGTCAACGCAGCCGACGTCGATGTGCGGGAGATCCTCACCGAGGCGGCAGAGGTGTGGCGAACTCGATGTGATCGCGATGGCGTCACGTTGACGCTCGCGGAATCAGCGGGGCCCGTCCACGTGCACGTTGATGCGATGCGCCTTCGGCAAATCATTGACAACCTGATGGAGAACGCGTTGCGGGTTTCTCCCCAGGGGTCGCAGATTCATCTCGCGATCCATACGGACGCTGCGATCGCCGATGGCTCGTTTGCCGTCATCGAGGTTCGGGACAGCGGCCCCGGTTTAAGCGAGGACGACCTAGCTGTCGCCTTCGAGCCGGGTGCTTTGCACGAGCGGTATCGCGGTGTGCGGCCCGTCGGCACCGGACTGGGCCTGGCGCTTGTCGATCGACTCGCCTCACGCATGGGGGGCGCCGCTGCAGTGACCAGCAGTCCCGGGGTCGGTTCGTCCTTCTGGATCAGAATCCCCTTGGCGTAGGGCGCGACGGCCCCTCTGGGCTCGAATGACGGCGTACGATCAACGGATGGAGACGCTTGACGACCAGGCTCGTGTCGCGGTCGACGAGCGGCCACGGCGCCGGCGGATGCTGCCGGTGTTCATCACTGGAATTGCCGCTCTTGCAGCAGGCGTCTACCTGCGCGCTGTGGACCCAAACGTTCCCGGGCACTACCCCGGGTGCCCGAGCCAAATCTTCTTGGGTTTGGACTGTCCCGGGTGCGGGGGCATGCGTGGCACCTACGACCTGCTCTACGGCGACCTCTCGGGGATGGCTGATCACAACATTCTGTTGATCGTTTTTTGGCCGGTCGTGATCGTCGCCTTCGCCGTCTGGGCCTACCGATCGTGGACCGGTCGACGGCCGGTCGTCGATATTGCAACGCAAGCACGGCGATCTCGACTCATGGTCTGGCTGCTGATCGGCGTGTTGATCTTTGGTGTGGTGCGCAACTTCGTTCCCTACCTGGGATCTGGGGTGGGTTAGAGCCCCGATTGCAAGCGCAGACACCGGGCGTACTGTGGGGCCATGAACGTCCTCAACGACATCCTTGACGGAGTCCGCGAAGACGTAGCGCAGCGGATGCAACGCGTTCCCCTCGAGCTCGTCAAGGAACGCGCGAGTACGACCAGTACACCGAGAGATCCGCGCCCGATGTTCACCGATGAGGACGTATGCGTCATCGCCGAAGTCAAGCGAGAAAGTCCGAGTCGAGGACCGCTGGCAGAGATCGCCGATCCGGCCGCCCTGGCTCGCGACTACGAAGCCGGTGGAGCGCACTGCATCAGTGTCTTGACTGAGGAACGTCGCTTCGGGGGGAGTCTGGACGACCTCGCGTCGGTGCGTTCCGCTGTCGACGTGCCGGTGTTGCGCAAAGACTTCGTCATCGGGAGTTATCAACTCTGGGAAGCACGGGCCTACGGCGCGGACCTCGTCCTGCTGATTGTGGCCGCGCTCGAACAGGACGCTCTCGTGTCACTTGTCGAGCGCTCCCGAAGCCTGGGGTTGACTCCACTAGTTGAGGTTCACGACGAGAAGGAGATCGCCCGTGCCCTGGACTCGGGGGCAGACATCATCGGCGTGAATGCCCGAGACCTGACCACGCTGGAAGTTGACAGGGGCGTCTTCGCGCGAGTGGCGCACCTGATCCCGGATACCTGCATCAAGATCGCAGAATCGGGTGTTCGGGAGCCCCATGATTTGATCGCTTACGCAGAGGCGGGAGCGGACGGCGTCCTGGTCGGCGAAAGCCTGGTCACCGGCAAGGATCCTCGCCTCGCGGTCCACGATCTCGTCACGGCAGGAGCGCACCCCGCCCTGCGTCACGGCAGGAGAATGACATCGTGACTGCCCCTGCCGACACCGTTGATGCTCGCTCGTCAGCACCAGGTCATTTCGGCCCGTACGGGGGTCGTTTCGTTCCAGAAGCGTTGATGGCTGCCCTCGATCAACTGGAAGAAGCCTTCGACGCTGCATGCACCGATCCGGACTTCGCCCGGGAGCTCGCGGACCTGGAGAAGGACTACACCGGACGGCCCTCTCCGTTGACTCGAGCGGCGCGCTTTGAACACGAGTGCGGTGGGGCCCGCATCTACTTCAAACGAGAAGACCTCAACCACACGGGATCTCACAAGATCAACAACGTTCTCGGACAGGCGCTGTTGGCTGCCCGCATGGGCAAGACGCGCATCATCGCCGAGACAGGTGCCGGGCAACACGGAGTCGCGTCGGCGACCGCCGCGGCACTCATGGGATTGGAATGTGTCGTCTACATGGGGAAGGAAGACACCCAGCGGCAGGCGCTGAACGTTGCGCGTATGCAATTGCTCGGGGCCACCGTCGTCCCGGTCGAAACGGGAAGCCAGACTCTCAAAGACGCCATCAACGAGGCGATGCGTGACTGGGTCACCAATGTGGCGACAACGCATTACCTGCTGGGAACGGTGACGGGACCTTCACCGTTCCCGCGCATCGTCCGGCACTTCCACAGCGTCATCGGACGTGAAACGCGGGAGCAAATTCTCGAGATTGAGGGCCGGTTGCCGGATGCAGCAGTGGCGTGTGTCGGCGGTGGGTCCAACGCCATGGGGTTGTTCTCGGCGTTCCTCGATGATCCCGAGGTGCGCTTGGTCGGCTACGAAGCTGGCGGGGAAGGCGTGGAATCCGGTCGTCATGCAGCGCGATTTGCCATGGGTGCACCGGGCGTTCTGCACGGTGCGCGCACGTACGTCATGCAAGATGAGTGGGGCCAAACCATCCCGTCACATTCGATAAGTGCCGGACTGGACTACCCCGGCGTGGGCCCTGAGCACGCGTGGCTGCATGACTCGGGTCGGGCCACTTACGAGCCGGTGACGGATGCCGAAGCGATGGAAGCGTTCTCGATCGTGAGTCGCACCGAAGGGATACTGCCGGCGATCGAAACGGCGCATGCTCTCGCGGGGGCTATGCGTCTGGGTCGAGAGCTCGGTCCGGACGCGGTGATCGTGATCAATCTATCCGGGCGAGGGGACAAGGACGTGGAAACTGCTGCTCGCTGGTTTGGAATCGACACGACGTGAATCCGCGGACCGCGGCCGTATTCGACGCCGCCCGGGCACAGCAACGAGCAGCACTCATCGGCTACCTCCCGGCGGGGTTCCCCACGGTCGATGACAGTGTCGAGATCTTTCAAACCATGCTCGACTCCGGTGTCGACCTGCTGGAGGTCGGTCTCCCGTACTCCGACCCACTCATGGACGGCCCCGCGATCCAGGAATCTGTGGAAGTCGCGCTCGAGCGTGGGGTGACGACTGCTGACGTTCTGAGCGTGGTCAACCGCCTGACGCCGGCGGAGCATCAAGCGGTGTATGTCATGAGCTACTGGAATCCCATCGAGCGATTCGGAGTGCAGAACTTCGCCGACGAACTTGCTGCAGCCGGCGGCAGCGGCGTCATCACACCGGACCTGACGCCCGAAGAAGCAGACGCATGGATCGAGGTGACCGAGGCCGCGGGAATCGATCGCACCTTTCTCGTGGCGCCGTCATCGACCGATGCGCGAATCGACATCGTCTCTGGAGCGACGACCGGTTTCGTCTACGCGGCATCCACGATGGGAGTAACCGGGACTCGCGACACGGTGAGTGACGCAGCCCCGCAACTCGTGGGCCGGGTTCGCGAGCGCACAGGCCAGCCGATCGGTGTCGGCTTGGGTGTCTCCTCTGCCGATCAGGCAGCGTCGATCGCCGGGTACGCGGATGGAGTAATCGTGGGTTCGGCATTCATCCGGCGAGTCCTCGATGCCGAATCAAGCGCCGAGGCCACGGCCGAGGTGGGTCGATTCGCTGCGGAGCTCCGCGAGGGGGTTCGGCGATCAACCCACCTGTCCGAGCCCGACGCATGAGCGCGTCGCAGAGGCAAACTATTCTGGAGATCGGTGCCCGACGAGGCGCCATGTGGTCACGAACGGAGATGTAATGGCAGCGGGAAGTAGAGAACGGCGCGACCGGGCGGCCGCCGCTCGGGCGGAGGCTCAGGCGGGGGAGAAGCGCCGGGAGAAGACCGTGCGCATCATCGGAGCCGTTGCTGTCCTTGCCGTTGTCGCGGGAATCATCGGAGTCGCCGTCGTCGCGCGCACTGCAGACGACAACGCGAACGCGATCGATGTGATTGAAGCGGACCCGAGCGCTCCGGTTCCCGACGGTGTGCTTGGAGCCGATAGTGAATGGGCGTACGGGGTTCCCTACGGAACCGCTGGGGACGACGCCCCCGTTCTCGAACTGTGGGAAGACTTCCAATGTCCTGCCTGCGGCTCACTCGAAGAAGCGAACGGCGAGGGCATCGCCGAAGCAGCCGAGACCGGCATCGCGCGGGTCATTTGGCGTCCTACCGCGTTCCTGGACCGCAACCTCGGAAACGATGCCTCCAACCGCGCGATCGGCGCGTGGGGTTGTGCGATCGACGAGGGATTCACGCGGGAGTACCACGACGCCGTCTACGCCAATCAACCCGAGGAAGAGGGAGACGGTTGGTCGAACTCCGAACTCGTCTCGATAGCCGAAGACATCGGCATGAGTGGAGCCTCCCTCGAGAGTTTCTCCGCGTGCGTCGACGACGAGACCTACCGGGTGTGGGCCGCGAACTCGACCCAGGAGTTCTACGACCAAGGAGTAGCAGGGACCCCCTTCGGCAAGATCGACGGAGTGGAAATCCCCACACAGTCGTTGGCGGATCAAGCGTCGTTGCTCGCCGCGCTGACCGAGGCCGCCGGCAACTAGCGCCGGTGACGCAACGATGAGCGGGAGTGCGATAGCGACGATCACCACGCAGGTCGTGGCGTCGATTCCCAGTCCCGACCAGGGCACGTGGTACTTGGGTCCGATACCGCTACGCGCCTACGCGCTGGCGATCATCGCCGGCATCGTCGTTGCCATTTGGCTCGGTAATCGCCGCTACGTCGCTCGCGGCGGAGAGCCAGGCCTGATCACCGACATCGCTCTGTGGGCGGTGCCGTTCGGCATCATCGGCGGCCGTCTCTATCACGTTGCCAGTGACTGGCAGATCTACTTCGGCACCGACGGCCGGGGATTAGCTGCGGCTTTTCGCATCTGGGATGGAGGCTTGGGAATCTGGGGCGCCGTTGCTCTCGGTGCGTTGGGTGCGTGGATCGGTGCGCGACGGCGACACGTCGCTCTCCCTCCGATCGCAGACGCGATCGCTCCCGGCATCGCGCTGGCCCAGGCAATCGGTCGATGGGGCAACTGGTTCAACCAGGAACTGTTCGGGCAACCCACGACGTTGCCCTGGGGGCTGGAGATCGCACCGGAAAATCGGCCGGTGGGCTACGAGACCTTCGAAACTTTCCACCCCACGTTTTTGTATGAGTCGCTGTGGCTGGTCGGGGTTGCTCTGATCGTCATCTGGGCGGATCGCCGGTTCACGATGGGCCACGGGCGCGTCTTCGCCCTGTACGTGCTGCTGTACACGATCGGTCGGGCCTGGATCGAAACCTTGAGAATCGACCCGGTCAACACCGTGGCCGGGCTGCGGTTGAATGTGTGGACGTCGGTCATTGTGGGGATCGGCGCCGCCGCGTATCTGGTGCTGTCGGCGAGATCCCGGCCGGGGCGGGAGGACCTCAGCGCGGCGTCGAGTGATGCGACCGACGCGGACGATCAGAACGATGAGAACGACGAGAACCACGGTGAAGACGGCGATTCCGATGCTTCCGATGACTCTGACGATCAGGCTCCCGTGAGTGAAATGTCACAAATGCAAGAAAAATCGGAAAAGTCGGACACTTCGGTGCCTGGTCCAGACGACACCGCGACGACAACCCCGTAGGCTTTCCCCCCGGGCCAACGTCGTCCCGATCCGCCACACCACCACCTCCGCAGCCGGCCGCTACTGCCGTGATGCGGGCGGTTTCATCAACCGACGACGAAGGAATGCCTGTGTCTCTCCTCGACGGATACGCCACCACTCCGGCCCGGCAAGGCTTGTATGACCCGCAATTCGAGCGCGACGCCTGCGGTGTCGCATTGGTGGCGACCCTGAGCGGTGTCCCTTCCAACGACGTCGTGAAGCAGGCTCTGACGGCACTGGAGAATCTGGAACACCGGGGAGCGTCGGGAAGCGAGCCCGACAGCGGCGACGGAGCGGGAATCCTGATCCAGGTGCCCGATGCCCTGTTGCGTCGGGTGAGCGGAATCGAACTACCCGAGCCCGGCGCTTACGCCACGGGTATCGGATTTCTTCCCACGGACCGTCCTACGCGCGACTTGCTGATGGCGCAGATCGACGAGATCGCCCGCGACGAAGAGATCGAGATCCTCGGTTGGCGGCATGTGCCGACCGATCCATCCCTGGTCGGAGTGACGGCTCGAGAGTGCATGCCGGACTTCTGGCAGATCTTCGCTGTGGATGCCCGCAATGCCACCTCGGGACTCGACCTTGACCGGCGCGTGTACGCGTTGCGCAAGCGGATGGAGAACGAGTTGGGCGTTTACTTCGCGTCGCTGTCTTCTCGCACCATGGTCTACAAGGGCATGTTGACCACGGACCAACTCACACCCTTCTACCCGGACTTGAGCGACGTCGATATCGCGTCGACCTTGGCCCTCGTGCACTCACGTTTTTCCACGAACACGTTTCCGTCATGGCCGCTCGCGCACCCGTACCGGTTGATCGCTCACAACGGCGAGATCAACACCGTGGCAGGAAATCGGAACTGGATGACCACCCGCGAAGCCATGCTCACTAGCGATGTTCTCTCCGGCGACCTCACTCGCCTCTCGCCGATCTGCACCCCGGGCGCGAGCGACTCGGCCAGCTTCGACGAGGTCCTGGAGCTGCTCCACCTCGGCGGTCGCTCGCTCCCACAGGCCGTATTGATGATGATTCCCGAAGCCTGGGAGAACAACCCCGACATGGATCCACGTCGACGCGCGTTCTACGAGTTCTACGCGACGCTTATGGAGCCGTGGGACGGCCCCGCCAACGTCTGCTTCACCGACGGAACACTGATCGGTGCCGTCCTTGACCGCAACGGCCTTCGACCGGGTCGGTTCTGGGTCACCGACGAGGGCTTGGTGGTGTTGGCGTCCGAAGCTGGCGTGCTGGATATCGACCCTCAAACGGTCGTGCGCAAGGGACGACTTCAACCAGGACGCATGTTCCTCGTTGACACCGCTGCGGGCCGCATCATCGAAGACGACGAGATCAAGGCCGAACTCGCGGCGGAATTGCCGTACGACGAGTGGCTGGACACCGGCATCATCCACCTGGAGGAACTGCCCGAACGAGAGCACATCGTGCACACCCACGAATCTGTTGCGCGTCGGCAGCAAACCTTCGGGTATAGCCAGGAAGAACTCCGGGTGATCATGGAGCCGATGGCGCGCGCCGGCGCGGAACCGATCGGCTCGATGGGTACCGACACTCCGATCGCGGCGCTGTCGAATCGGCCGCGTCTGTTGTTCGACTACTTCAGCCAACTCTTCGCGCAGGTGACCAACCCCCCGTTGGACGCTATTCGTGAAGAAATCGTCACCAGCCTGGCGAGCCTCATCGGGCCCGAAGGCAACCTGTTGGAATCTCAACCCGGCCACTGCCGCCAGGTGCTGCTGCCGTTCCCGGTCATCGACAACGATGAACTCGCCAAGATTCTGCACATCAATGCGGACGGCACGCTTCCGGAGTTCGCTGCGGCGCGCGTGACGGGGCTGTATCCGGTGGCCGGTGGGGGAGTCGCTCTCGAGAAGCGACTCGCAGAGATCTTCAACGAGGTGGATGCTCTGATCCGCCAGGGCAAGCGCTTCATCGTCCTGTCCGACCGGGAAAGCAACGCCCAGCAGGCACCGATTCCTTCGCTGTTGCTGTGCGCCGCCGTCCACCATCACCTGGTGCGAACAAAGACGCGCAGCCAGATCAGCCTGCTGGTCGAGGCGGGTGACGTGCGCGAAGTCCACCACGTGGCACTCCTCGTCGGTTACGGCGCGGCAGCGATTAACCCATATTTGGCGTTGGAGACCGTCGAAGACCTCGTCCACCGGCACGTGCTCGACGGCATTGGCGTGGAGAAAGCGGTCCGCAACTACATCAAGGCCATGGGCAAGGGACTGTTGAAGGTGATGTCCAAGATGGGCGTCTCCACGGTCGCGTCCTATCGCGGCGCGCAGATCTTCGAAGCCATCGGGCTCTCCCAAGAACTCGTCGATAGCTACTTCACCGGAACGGTGACCAAGCTCGGTGGGGTGGGACTTGACGTTATCGCGGAGGAGGTCGCCCGACGGCATGCGACGGCGTATCCCCCGTCGGGAATTTCTCCCGCTCATCGCGTCTTAACCGACGGTGGGGAGTACCAGTGGCGACGCGACGGGGAACCGCACCTGTTCGATCCGGAAACCGTCTTCCGGCTCCAGCACGCGACGCGGGCGAAGCGCTTCGACATATTCCGGGAATACACCCAGGGCGTCAATGAACAAGCCGAGCGCTTGATGACGCTGCGCGGATTGTTCGCCTTCCGCGATGGTGCTCGCGAATCGGTCCCCCTCGATGAAGTCGAATCGACCGAATCGATCGTGTCGCGATTCAGCACCGGAGCCATGTCCTACGGGTCCATCTCCGCAGAGGCGCACGAGACGCTGGCGATTGCGATGAACCGCCTCGGTGGAAAGTCGAATACCGGGGAAGGTGGAGAAGACCCTGAACGTTTTGTGCCGATGGACAATGGTGACTCGAAGCGTTCCGCCATCAAGCAGGTGGCATCGGGGCGTTTCGGTGTCACCAGTGAATACCTTGTCAACAGCGACGACATCCAGATCAAGATGGCGCAAGGAGCGAAGCCGGGTGAAGGCGGACAGCTTCCCGGCCACAAGGTCTATCCGTGGATTGCCAAGACCCGACACTCCACTCCCGGCGTTGGGCTGATCTCTCCGCCTCCGCACCACGACATTTACTCCATCGAGGATCTCGCGCAACTGATCCACGATCTGAAGAACGCGAACCCTCGGGCCCGTGTGCACGTGAAGTTGGTGGCGGAGGTCGGGGTTGGAACCGTCGCCGCGGGTGTGTCCAAAGCCCATGCCGACGTTGTTCTCATCTCCGGCCATGACGGAGGGACAGGCGCATCACCGCTGACATCGCTCAAGCATGCGGGCGCGCCATGGGAGTTGGGTTTGGCGGAAACGCAGCAAACCCTGCTGCTCAATGGCCTTCGCGATCGTGTTGTCGTCCAGGCGGACGGACAGCTCAAGACCGGACGCGATGTTGTGATCGCTGCGCTTCTCGGCGCCGAGGAGTACGGGTTCGCGACGGCACCCTTGGTGGTCATGGGGTGCGTGATGATGCGCGTGTGTCATCTGGACACCTGCCCGGTGGGCATCGCAACGCAAAACCCCGTTTTGCGCGAGCGATTCCAGGGATCGCCCGAATTCGTCGTCAACTTCTTCGAATTCATCGCCCAGGAAGTACGTGAGTACCTCGCCGAACTCGGTTTCCGAAGCCTCGATGAAGCCATCGGACACGCTGAACTTCTCGACATGCGGCGGGCCATCGATCACTGGAAGGCGGACGGACTCGACCTTGCTCCGATCCTCCATGTGCCCGATGTTCCAGACGGTGAGGCGCGTCGGAAGATCGTTGAGCAGGACCACGGCCTAGACAAGGCCCTGGATCAAGAACTCATCGAGATTTGCCGCCCAGCCCTTGATTCGCGTGAACCTGTCCGGGCCAATGTTGCCATTCGGAACGTCAACCGAACGGTGGGAACCATGCTCGGTTCGGAAGTGACGCGGCTGCACGGCGGCGATGGCTTGCCGGACGGAACGATCGACATCACCTTCCAAGGGTCTGCCGGTCAATCGTTCGGCGCCTTCGTTCCCGCCGGAGTGACCCTTCGACTCGAGGGCGACGCGAACGACTACCTCGGTAAGGGCCTTTCAGGAGGTCGACTCATCATTCGGCCCGACCGGGGTGCCCCCTTCGTCGCCGAGGACAACATCATCGCCGGCAACGTGATTGCGTACGGAGCGACGAGTGGAGAGATCTTCATCCGCGGACAGGTGGGCGAACGGTTCTGCGTGCGGAACTCGGGCGTCCACGCTGTCGTCGAGGGGGTCGGTGACCACGCTCTGGAGTACATGACAGGCGGTATCGCGGTGATCCTCGGACCGGTGGGCCGCAACGTCGGGGCCGGGATGTCCGGCGGGATTGGCTACATACTCGACTTGAACGTGAGCCGAGTGAATCCGGAGATGGTGGATCTCGATCCGCTAAGCGCCCAGGACGAAGACGAGCTGCGCTCGTTGATCCAGCGGCACGTCGAGGAGACGGAGTCGGCCGTGGGTACTCGATTGCTCGAGGACTGGGCCCAGAGCCGCCAGCGGTTCACCAAGGTCATGCCGCAAGACTTTAAGCGGGTGTTGCGTTTGCGCGAGGAAGCGTTAGCCAGGGGAGAAGACCCGGTGCTGGCAGTGATGGGAGGCGGCAATGGCTGACCCGCGGGGTTTCTTGACCACCGACCGCCAGCTTCCCGAACGGCGCCCGGTCGATGTTCGCATTCAAGATTGGCAAGAGGTCTACCAAGACTTCGATGCCCGGAGTCTGGAAAAGCAGGCGGGGCGCTGCATGGACTGCGGTATTCCCTTCTGCCACCAAGGGTGTCCACTGGGCAACCTCATCCCGGAATGGAACGACCTCATCTACGACCGTGACTGGGGTCAAGCCATCGAAAGGCTGCACGCCACCAACAACTTTCCAGAATTCACCGGACGACTCTGTCCGGCGCCGTGCGAAGCGGCCTGCGTACTGGGTATCAACGCCGATCCTGTCACCATCAAGCAGGTCGAAGTAGCCATCGTCGACCGAGCCTGGGAGGCCGGGTGGATCACACCGCAGCCGCCGGAGTCACTGACCGGCCACACGGTCGCGGTGATCGGATCCGGACCCGCCGGACTCGCGGCTGCACAGCAGTTGGCGCGTGCAGGCCACACGGTCGCGGTGTATGAGAGGTCGGACCGGATCGGGGGTCTGCTCCGTTACGGAATCCCCGAGTTCAAAATGGAAAAGCACCACGTGGATCAGCGACTCGCGCAGATGGAAGCCGAGGGAGTGAAGTTTCGGCCGAACGTGGAGGTGGGAGTTGACATTACGGTCGCCGACCTGCGGCGTCGCTATGACGCAATCGTCATCGCGACCGGTGCGACAGCCTGGCGTGATCTACCTATCGAAGGTCGGGAGTTGACCGGGATTTACCAAGCCATGGAATACCTGCCGCCCGCGAACCGAGTGCAAGAAGGTGACGTAGAGGAGTCACCCATCGACGTCGAGGGTCAGCACGTGGTCATCATCGGGGGAGGCGACACCGGGGCCGACTGTCTGGGTACCGCTCATCGCCAGGGAGCCGCAAGCGTGACGCAGTTGGAGATCATGCCTCGCCCACCCCAGGAGCGACCGCAAGCGCAACCCTGGCCGACCTACCCCATGACGTATCGGGTCAGCAGCGCGCACGAAGAGGGTGGCGAACGCATGTTCGCTGTATCGACGCAGCGCTTCGCGGGAGACGATGACGGTCACGTTCGTAGTTTGGAATTGTCCGAGGTGGAGTTCGTCGACGGTCGTTTCGAGCCGGTGCCCGGCTCCGAGCGGTCAATACCCGCGGACGCGGTCTTCTTGGCGATGGGATTCACCGGGCCAGAGCAAGGCCCGCTGCTCCAACAGTTCGGCCTCACGCTCACCGAGCGCGGCTCCATCGTGCGCACGGACGAGTACGCGACGGGAATGGACGGAGTCTTCGTCGCCGGGGATGCGGGCCGAGGCCAATCCTTGATCGTGTGGGCGATTGCGGAAGGTCGCGCGGCCGCCGCGAGCGTCGATCGGTACTTGACCGGTGACACGAACCTTCCGTCTCCTATTCGAGCATCGGCGCGGCCCCTCACCGTGTAACCGGTTACGGCTAGGCTTCCCCCCATGCGCAGAGCCAAAATCGTGGCCACGCTGGGCCCCGCGACCTCCTCGCCTGAGCAGATTCGGGCGCTGGTGGATGCCGGCATGGATGTGGCCCGTTTGAACCTCTCGCACGGTAACCACGAGGACCACCGACAGGCCTACCTCACTGTTCGCGAAGCCTCCGATGCCAGCGGGAGGGGCGTCGGGATTCTGGTCGACTTGCAAGGGCCGAAGATTCGACTGGGATCCTTCGCCGCGGGGCCTGTGCACCTCGAGCCAGGAACGGACTTCATCGTGACCACCGAGGATGTGGCCGGCGACGCCACCATGGTGTCGACCACGCATGCGGGCTTACCTGACGATGTCAATCCGGGAGATCTCGTTCTTGTCGATGATGGTCGCATCGAGTTGCGAGTGACCAAGGTCGAGGGGCCACGTGTCCACACCACGGTCGTCGAGGGTGGCTTGGTGTCCGATCACAAGGGCTTCAACCTCCCGGGAGTTCCCGTGAGTGTGCCGGCTATGTCGGAGAAAGACGAGGAGGATCTTCGCTGGGGGCTTCGCACGGGAGCGGATCTTGTGGCCCTGTCCTTCGTCCGCAGCGCTGACGATGTCAGGGCCGTCCACGACATCATGGACAACGAAGGCATTCGGGTGCCGGTCCTTGCGAAGATCGAAAAGCCCCAAGCGGTGGAGAATCTGGAGGAGATCGTCGAGGCGTTCGACGGAATCATGGTCGCTCGGGGAGACCTAGGCGTTGAACTTCCATTAGAGCAGGTGCCGCTCGTTCAAAAGCGGGCGATTCAGCTGTGCCGGCAGGCCGGAAAGCCGGTGATCGTCGCGACGCAGATGTTGGACTCGATGATCACCGCCAGCCGTCCCACGCGCGCAGAGGCGAGCGATGTCGCCAACGCGGTGCTCGATGGCACCGATGCCTTAATGCTGTCGGGAGAAACGAGTGTGGGGCACAACCCACCGCTGGTCGTGGAAACCATGTCGCGCATCATCGAGCACATCGAAGGCGAAGCACTGGATCGACTGCCCCCCTTGGAGGAAAACCGCACTGGATCCACGGCCCGAGCGCTCACCCACGCAGCCGTGTCCGCAGCCCTGTTCGTTCAGGCGACCCACCTGATCGCTTTCACCGAAACGGGACGGTCAGCTCGCCTGATCGCCCGTTGGCGTTGCGGCATTCGCCTGTTGGCGTTCACCCCCAACCCGCGGGTACGAAGCCAACTCGCTTTGGTGTGGGGGGTAGAGACCTTCCTGGTGCCCCAGGTGCGGCACACCGACGACATGGTCATGCAGGTCGACAAGGCGCTGCTGGATATCGGTCGTGCCAGCGCCGGCGAGCGTGTGGTGATCGTGGCGGGCGTGCCTCCGGGTGTCCCCGGGACCACGAATGGCATGCGGGTTCACAAGATCGGAAGTGCCGGCCCGGGCGGCGGGGTATAGCGCGGGTGGATGCCGTTCTGAGATAGGTTGATGTCGTTCCTTTAAGCCCGTCCCGTGAGGCGGGGAAGGTGGTTTTCTTGTCGTCTGCACGCGTAGTCCTCGACCGGGCTGATATCAGCCGTGCGGTTCGACGCATCTCTCATGAAATCGTCGAGAACTCTCGGGGCAGCGACGACCTCGTCATTCTTGGAATCCCCACCCGAGGCGTGCCCCTGGCGCGCCGCATTGCTGAGACCGTGGCACAGATCGAGGGTCATCCTGTTCCCTGCGGTGCGATCGACGTCACGTTGTATCGCGACGACTTGCGACTACGGGAAGTTCGAGCGCTCGAGCCGACCGATATCCCGGCACAGGGAATCGATGGGTGCACCGTCGTCCTCGTTGATGATGTCTTGTATTCGGGGCGAACCATTCGCGCTGCCCTCGACGCTGTCCATGATTTAGGCCGACCGGCCATCGTGCGGCTGGCAGTGATGATCGATCGGGGTCATCGCGAACTGCCGATCCGACCGGACTTCATCGGAAAGAACCTGCCCACAGCCAAGGACGAGACGGTGCGGGTGCGTTTCGTGGAGGTCGACGGGGTAGACGACGTGATGATCGATAGCGAGTCGGTCGGTGATGCAGATGCTGGGTAAGCACCTGCTCTCTGCCGGAGACCTCGATCGAGCCCAGGCGCTCATGATTTTGGACACGACTGCCGAACTCGCATCCGTGACGGAGCGTTCGGTGAAGAAACTGCCAACCCTTCGGGGTCGTACGGTCGTGAACCTCTTCTTCGAGGATTCGACGCGCACTCGACTGTCCTTCGAATTGGCGGCCAAGCGGTTGTCCGCCGATGTGATCACCTTCTCGGCCAAGGGTTCGTCTGTTTCCAAAGGAGAGTCGCTCAAGGACACGGCATTAACTCTGGAGGCCATGGGTGCCGATGCGGTTATCGTCAGGCATGGCGCCTCGGGAGCGCCGTACCGCCTGGCCACCGCAGGGTGGATCGACGGCTCGGTCATCAATGCAGGCGACGGCACCCACGAACATCCCACCCAGGCTCTCCTGGACGCCTACACGTTGCGCTCCCACATCTGTGGGGGACAGGGGGATTTGCAGGGAGTTCACGTGGTCATCGTGGGTGATGTTCTACACAGCCGCGTGGCCCGATCGAACGTGTTGCTCCTGCACACTCTTGGCGCCGAAGTGACCTTGGTGGCGCCCCCGACGTTGATCCCGGTAGGTGTGGAATCGTGGCCCTGTTCGGTGAGCTATCACCTCGACGACGCACTGATGCAAGCAGATGCGGTGATGATGCTCCGGGTGCAAGCAGAGCGGATGGCGGGGTCCTACTTCCCCTCCACCCTGGAGTATTCGAGGTTGTATGGCCTTGATGCTGCGCGGCTCGAGCTGTTGAAAGATCGTGCGATCGTCATGCACCCCGGCCCGATGAACCGTGGCTTGGAAATCTCCGCGGACGTCGCCGATTCCTCTCGGGCCGTCATCGTGGAGCAGGTGGCCAACGGCGTCAACGTACGCATGGCGTGCCTGTATCTGCTTCTCGGTGGCGCTGGTTCGGAAGCAGGTGGGGACTGATGGGTGCGGTCGTCCTTCGCGGCGGGGCTCCCTATGGCCTCGATCCGCACGACATCGTCATCGATGACGGTGTCATTACGGCGATGACGCCGTCGAATCACTCCGGTAGCGATGCTCTGCATGCCAAGGGCGTCGAGCTCGAACTCGATGCATCCGGCTGCACGGTGATCCCCGGCCTCGTGGATCTGCACACCCACCTTCGGGAACCGGGGCGCGAGGACGCAGAGACGATCGCGACGGGGTCTCAGGCGGCGGCGATGGGCGGCTTCACCTGTGTGCACGCGATGGCGAACACCTCGCCGGTTGCCGATACCGCCGGTGTGGTCGAGCAGGTATGGCGTCGGGGAGTAGAAGCTGGCATCGTGGATGTTCGCCCGGTGGGTGCTGTCACCGTCGGGTTGAAGGGTGAGCAACTCGCAGAACTCGGCGCCATGGCGTCGAGCGCTGCATCTGTTCGGGTGTTCAGCGATGACGGCTTGTGTGTTCACGACCCGCTCCTGATGCGTCGGGCATTGGAATACGTCAAGACTTTCGATGGCGTGGTCGCTCAACACGCGCAAGACCCTCGGCTCACCGAGGCGGCCCAAATGAACGAGGGTGCACTGTCAGCTCGCCTTGGTCTCGCGGGGTGGCCAGCTGTCGCGGAGGAAGCGATCATCGCTCGCGACGTCCTGTTGGCCGAGCACGTGGGATCACGACTGCACATATGCCACGTATCGACAGCCGGCTCGGTCGAGGTCATCCGATGGGCGAAGGCCCGCGGAATCCCCGTCACGGCCGAGGTCACCCCCCACCATCTCCTCTTGACCGAGGAGCTCGTCGAGAGCTTCGATCCGATCTACAAGGTCAACCCTCCACTCCGGCGCGCGGAGGATGTCCACGCGTTACGCGAAGCCGTCGTCGAAGGCACGATTGACATCATCGCCACCGATCATGCCCCGCACCCGCGTGAAGACAAGGACTGCGAGTGGGCGGCGGCGGCGATGGGCATGGTCGGGCTCGAGACAGCCCTCGGGGTTGCCGTCGAGGTGTTCATCGAGTCTGGTCTGTTGGGTTGGCGCGACCTTGCGGACCGCATGTCGACTATCCCAGCGCGCATCGGGCAGGTGCCGGACCAAGGTATGCCGATTGCGCCAGGATCCGCGGCGAACATCACCGTCTGGGATTCGTCGGCGCAGGGCACGCTCGAGGTCGACGCGCTGGTGGGCAAGAGCGGCAACAGCCCCTACCTGGGCCGGCGGAGGCCGGGAGCTGTGCGGCATGTGCTTTTCCGCGGGCGTCCGACGGTCGTCGATGGAGCGCTGGCGTGAATCGGGGAACAGTGATGCCGATGCTCGAACCCGTCGTCGTGGTCGCCGAGGAGTTCACTGAGCAGGCGAGTGTGTCTGATTGGCCCGCGCGATTGGCGTTGGTGGGCTTGATAGCCGGTCTGATCGCGCTCGCCTTGTGGGGGATGCGACGGGGCTGGCAAGGCAGAGTGGCGCGGCATTCCTCCATGGCTGAACCGTCGGCCTTCGATGCCCCCGCGACGTCCGGCGTTCCCGGCCTGTATCTGGGAACGTCGATCTCTGGCGATTGGCTTGATCGCGTTGCCGTGCACGAGTTTGGGGTCAGGAGTCGAGCCTCGTTCCACCTCGTCGACGGTGGTGTAGGCATCCGGCGTGACGGTGCTCGATCCTTCCTGATTCCCGCTTCGGCCGTGCGCGGTGTGCGAACCGATCGTGGGGTCGCCGGAACGGTGCGCGGGAAGGACAGCGTCATCGTGGTGACATGGATGCTGGCCGATGATGTTCTGGATACCGGGATCCGGGCAGATGACGGCGCCGATCACGCCGCGTTGTTGGATGGGCTCATGGTGGCGCACGCGGATGACTCACAGCAGGCGGGAAGTGGGGAGACTTCGAGCTCACCGAGTGTTACCGGCTCCGGTGCGCACGAAGGGTTCGACGGTATGCGGGGAGATGGCCCATTAGACGGTTCAGGAGACGGCCGTGAGTAGCACCGGAATTCTCGCGACGGAGCCTGCCGTTCTCGTCTTGGAAGATGGCCGGGCCATGCACGGCCGATCGTTTGGAGCCGTCGGAACGACCTTTGGGGAGGCGGTTTTCTCCACCGGTATGACCGGTTATCAGGAAACGCTGACGGATCCGAGTTACCACCGTCAGGTGGTCGTGATGACCGCTCCACACGTAGGTAACACCGGCATGAATGACGAGGACCCGGAGTCTGAACGCATCTGGGTGTCCGGATACGTGGTTCGGGATCCGTCGCGGATCGTGTCAAATTGGCGGGCGCAGCGGACCTTGGACGAGGACCTGCAGGCGTATGGGGTCGTGGGAATCTCCGGAATCGATACCCGAGCGTTGACGCGTCACCTGCGTGACGCCGGAGCGATGCGCGTGGGCATTTTCAGCGGGCCCGCGGCAAGCCGTCCGGTGGACGAACTGTTGTCTCAGGTGCGATCGAGCCCGTCGATGGTCGGTGCGGATCTCACATCCGACGTCACCACTGCTCAGGCGTACTCGGTGCCGGCCATCGGTGATGCATGGGCGACGGTCGTCGCCGTGGACTTGGGCATCAAATCGATGACTCCTCGTCGCCTGTCCGAACGCGGCCTGAACGTCGACGTCGTCCCCTCAAGCTGCTCCTGGGAGGACATCGCGGCGCGGACACCCGATGGAATCTTCTTCTCCAATGGTCCGGGGGATCCGGCGACCGCCGACCACGCTGTTGGGTTAATGTCGAAGGCTCTCGAATCCGGTCTTCCGGTTTTCGGGATCTGTTTCGGAAATCAGATCTTCGGACGTGCCTTGGGTCTGAGCACCTACAAGTTGCGCTTCGGTCATCGCGGCATCAACCAACCGGTGAAAGATCTGACCACCGGCAAGGTGGAGATCACCGCGCACAACCACGGGTTTGCTGTGCAAGCGCCGCTGGGGGAGGAGTTCGATAGCCCCTACGGACCGGCGCGGGTTTCCCACGTGTGCTTGAACGACAACGTTGTCGAGGGCCTTGAGCTCGTGGACGGATCTGCCTTCAGTGTGCAGTACCACCCCGAGGCGGCTGCCGGTCCGCACGATGCCGCGTACCTCTTCGATCGCTTCGCGGAAGCTATCGCGCGACGACGGGATGGTGGTGCCTGATGCCACGGAGATCCGACATTGGGTCGGTGATGGTTATCGGTTCCGGACCGATCGTCATCGGGCAGGCGTGCGAATTCGATTACTCGGGCACGCAGGCCTGCAGAGTTCTTCGGGACGAGGGTCTGCGTGTGGTCCTGGTCAACTCCAACCCCGCGACGATCATGACGGACCCTGAGTTCGCCGACGCCACCTACGTCGAGCCCATCACGCCCGAATACGTCGAGCGCATCATTGCGAAAGAGCGCCCCGACGCCTTGTTGGCCACCCTCGGTGGTCAGACTGCGCTCAATACCGCGATCGCCCTGCACGCGTCCGGTGTTCTCGAACGGTATGGAGTGGAACTGATCGGCGCGGACGTCGATGCCATCGAGCGCGGCGAGAATCGCGAAAAGTTCCGGTCGATCGTGGAGTCCATCGGCGGATCGAGTGCTCGCTCCATCATCTGCCACACGATGGAGCAGTGCGTTGAGGCAACGAGCGATCTGGGTTATCCCGTCGTCGTTCGCCCGTCGTTCACGATGGGTGGCGCCGGATCGGGTATTGCGTATGACGAGGCCGATCTGGAACGGATCGCCGGCGCCGGCTTGCAGGCCAGCCCGACAACGGAGGTGCTGCTCGAGGAGTCCATCATCGGCTGGAAGGAATACGAGCTCGAGCTGATGCGCGACAAGAACGACAACGTGGTGGTGGTCTGTTCTATCGAGAACGTCGATCCCATGGGAGTGCACACCGGGGACTCGATAACGGTCGCGCCCTGCCTGACCCTCACTGATCGTGAGTACCAGCACATGCGAGACGTGGGCATCAAGATCATCCGCGCAGTCGGTGTGGACACCGGCGGATGCAACATTCAATTCGCCATCAACCCGGCCGACGGACGCATGATCGTCATCGAGATGAACCCTCGTGTGTCGCGCTCGTCAGCCCTGGCATCGAAGGCGACAGGCTTTCCCATCGCCAAGATCGCGGCACGTCTCGCGATCGGTTACACACTCGACGAGATCCCCAACGACATCACGCAGCAGACACCCGCATCGTTCGAGCCGACGCTCGACTACATCGTCGTGAAGGTCCCACGCTTCGCCTTCGAGAAGTTCCCCGGAGCGGATACCACCTTGACCACCACGATGAAGAGTGTTGGCGAGGCGATGGCCATCGGTCGTAATTTTGGGGAGGCGTTGAACAAGGCCCTGCGTTCGATGGAGCGGCCGTCGGCTGTCTTTTCCTGGGAAACCTCGCGCGACGCAATCGATGTGGCCGACGTCCTGGAACGGATGCAGCGACCCCACGATGGACGTTTGGCTCTGGTGCAGCAGGGGCTGTGGGCCGGGGCGAGCATCGACGCGGTGTACGAGGCAACCGGCATCGATCCGTGGTTCCTCGACCACATATGTCAGATCAACGAGATCGCCGATGCGCTCGCATCCGCTGAATCTCTTGACCGCGAACTCCTCGTCATGGCCAAGCGGGAAGGATTCTCCGACGGTCAAGTCGCGCAACTGCGGGGCCTGAGTGAAGAAGAGGTCCGTGAGATCAGACATGACTGGGGGATCCGTCCGGTCTTCAAGACGGTTGACACGTGCGCGGCGGAGTTCGAAGCGATGACTCCTTACCACTACTCCTCCTACGACGAGGAAGATGAGTTGCAGCCATCAGGCCGGGAGAAGGTGATCATCCTCGGGTCCGGCCCTAATCGCATCGGTCAAGGCATTGAGTTCGACTACTCGTGCGTCCATGCCGCATTGGCGCTTTCGGACGCCGGTTTCGAAACGATCATGATCAATTGCAACCCGGAAACCGTCTCCACGGACTACGACACCTCCGATCGTCTCTACTTCGAACCCTTGACGTGCGAAGACGTCTTGGAAGTTGTCAATGCTGAGCAGCGACAAGGATCCGTCGTGGGCGTCATCGTGCAGCTCGGTGGCCAAACACCGCTCGGACTGGCGCAACGCCTCGAAGATGCAGGCGTCCCGATTGTGGGCACCTCGCCGGCCGCCATCCATCTCGCCGAAGAGCGAGGAGCCTTCGGCCGCGTGCTTGCGGACGCTGGATTGCCGGCTCCCGACCACGGAACAGCGCGTTCGTTCGACGAGGCGGCGGCTATCGCAGCTCGTGTCGGTTATCCCGTGCTCGTTCGCCCGAGTTATGTGCTCGGCGGGCGAGGAATGGAGATCGTGTACGACGATGCGATGCTCGAGAGTTACCTGCAGCGGTCCACTGAGGTGACCCGTGAACATCCGGTGCTGGTGGACCGCTTCCTTGATGACGCGATAGAAATTGATGTTGATGCGCTCTTCGATGGCCACGACATGTATCTCGCCGGCGTCATGGAGCACATCGAAGAGGCGGGCATCCACTCGGGTGACTCTGCATGTGCTCTGCCACCCATGACCCTCGGGGAATCGGACATCGATCGCATCCGAACGTCGACACGTGCCATCGCGCAAGGCGTGGGGGTGCGGGGCCTGTTAAACGTGCAATTCGCACTTGCCCAGGACACGCTCTACGTCCTGGAAGCCAACCCCCGGGCCTCTCGGACGGTGCCGTTCGTCTCCAAAGCCACCGGTGTTCCCGTGGCGAAGGCGGCAGCTCGAATCATGGCTGGTTCGTCCATCAAGGAACTTCGCGACGAGGGCCTGCTTCCCCGTGAGGGTGATGGAGGTGCCCTCCCTCCGGGCAGTGCCATTTCTGTCAAGGAAGCCGTCCTGCCGTTCGGGCGATTCCACGGAGTCGATGCCGTTCTCGGACCCGAGATGCGCTCGACGGGAGAAGTCATGGGCATCGACGATTCCTTCGGGGTTGCGTTCGCGAAGTCGCAGCAGGCGGCCTACGCCGGTGGTCTCCCCACGCGTGGCAGCGCTTTCGTCTCGCTGGCTAATCGCGATAAGCGGGCGGCGGTGTTTCCCATCAAGCGCCTTGCCGACCTGGGGTTCGTGATCTTCGCCACTCAAGGCACCGCAGAGATACTGCGACGCAACGGTGTGTCCGTCGACGTTCTCCGCAAACAGCACGAAGGTCGCGGAAAGGATGGCACTCCCACCACCGTCGATGCGATCATGGCCGGAGATATCGACCTAATCGTGAACACTCCCTACGGAGTTGGGCCCCGTGTTGACGGCTACGAGATTCGGACGGCTGCTGTGACCAAAGGAATTCCCTGCGTAACCACTGTGCAGGGACTGAGCGCGGCGGTTCAAGGTATCGATGCGCTTGTCTCCGGTGAGCCGAATGTCCGATCGCTGCAAGAGCACGGCGCACACTTGGCTCACTTGCGCGAGCAGTTGCGAGAGCAATCGCAGGAACAAGGAGAGATCTGATGGTGCAGCAGATCAAATCCGAAGTTCTGGACAACCGTCGAGTGGGGGATTACCACGTTCTTTCCCTCACCGCGCCGGGGATAGCCGAGAGCGCTCAACCGGGCCACTTCGTCACCATCGCCATGGGCGGCGAAGAGTCGAGCATGGTGCTTCGACGGGCATTCGCAATTCACCAGGTGGCTTCGCGGGGCGTGTACGGAGGGACCCTGGACATTGCTATCTCCGTCGCCGGCACAGGAACCGAGTGGCTCGCCCGCAGGCGGCGCCACGATGTTCTCAACGTCGTGGGTCCACTCGGTCAACCCTTCTCCCTTCCCAAGCAGGGGGTCTCCTGTGTTCTGGTCGGTGGCGGCTACGGCAGCGCACCGATGTTTATGTTGGCTCAAGCTCTACGCGAGCGCGGCTGCCGCGTTGACATGATCATCGGTGCCTCCACAGAAGACAGATTGTTCGGTGTGTTGGAGTTGAAGCGGTTGGCGTCTGCGCTGACGATCACCACCGATGACGGAAGTAGCGGTGTTCGCGGCACCGTCACCGACGTTCTCGACAACGTCTTGCAACGGGCGGGCGCGGATGTGGTGTACGCGTGCGGACCCATGCCCATGTTGTCCGAAGTTGCCCGCATCTCGACGAAGCAGCGCGTGTACAGCGAGTGCGCAGTGGAAGAGGCGATGGCGTGCGGTATCGGTGTGTGCATGACGTGTGTTCTCCCGGTCATCGGGGCAGACGGCGCCACCCGCATGGTTCGATCTTGCGTCGAGGGCCCGGTATTTCGTGGTGACCGAGTGCGCTGGCGAGACATCAACACCATTCCGGCCGACGCCATCGGGGCCCCGGATAGCGGGGGTGAATTGTGAGCGCAGCTGTCGTCACCGGCGGTGATCCAGACCGCCGTCAACCGACCGAGCACGCCGACACCGGCGTCGAACTTGCCGGGATCGACTTGCCCAGCCCCATTTTGACGGCGAGCGGATGTGCGGCGGCGGGTCGAGAGTTGGATGCCTTCTTCGATATCACCGAACTTGGTGCGATCGTCACCAAGAGCATCATGCTGAAACCGCGGGCCGGACGAGCAACGCCGCGCATGTCCGAGACGCCGAGCGGCATGCTCAATTCGATTGGGCTGCAGGGCCCCGGGATCGATGCCTTCATCGAGAACGATCTCACCTGGCTCAACGAGCGTGGAGCACGCACGATCGTGTCCATCGCGGGGGAGACGGTGGAGGAGTACGGGCGTTTGGCCGCCAAGTTACGCAGCTCGGGTGGGTTTGACGCCATCGAAGTCAACATCTCCTGCCCCAATGTTGCCGATCGTGGCCAAGTTTTCGCGTGTCGAGCGGAGTCTGCTGCTCAGGTGGTGCAAACGGTCCGTCGAAGCTCCGACTCGCGGATCCCAATTTTTGCGAAGTTGTCTCCGGACGTAACAGACATCGTCGAAATCGCCGACGCGGTTATTCGTGCAGGCGCCACGGGCCTGTCTTTGATTAATACGTTGCTCGGCCTGGTAATCGACACGACCACCATGCGCCCGACGCTAGCGGGAACAACCGGTGGGCTCTCCGGGCCGGCTATCAGACCGGTCGCTCTGCGCTGCGTCTGGCAGGTGCATCAAGCGTTTCCCACAATCCCGATCATTGGGATGGGAGGTATCCGATCCGGTCGAGACGCCCTGGAATTCTTGCTCGCCGGAGCCACCGCGGTATCGGTGGGCACGGCCGTCTTCCACGACCCGAGCGCGCCGAGTCGAATCCATACAGAACTTGCACGGGAGGTGCGGGCGCGAGGATTCGATCGCGTGCAGGACGTGATCGGATTCGCGCATCGCGCGGATGACCGCGACGTTCCCTCGCCTGCGAGCACGCAGCACACCACACCTGCTCCGCAGGAAACGAGCTCACTGGAGGATTGGGATTTCATCACCGAGTAATCCGAGGCAGAGCACCGAAGAACCGGCTCCGTACATCGCGCCCATCGCGGTCGCCCTCGATGCGCCCGATATTTCAACGCTGACCTCCTGGGCCACCAGCGTTGCGCCGCATGTGCGATGCCTCAAGGTTGGATTGGAAGCTTTCTGCCGGGATGGTCATCTCAGTGTTCTCGCCGCCCGAGATGCTGCGCGGGATGCCGATCACCCGGACATCTCGATTTTCTTGGATCTGAAGTTGCACGACATACCGGCAACCGTTGCCGGGGCTGCCCGAGCCGTCGCGCCGCTCGCACCGACGTATCTGACGGTGCATGCGTCGGGAGGTCCGCAGATGGTGTGCGCGGCCGTCGAGGCGCTACCGGACACCCGGGTGACGGCGGTGACCCTCTTGACGAGTTTGGATCAGGCATCTGCTCGAGAATTGGGAATCTCCGGTTCACCTTCGGACATCGTCGCTCGATGGGCATCCACTGCCGTCGACGCTGGCGCACGGGCACTGGTCTGCTCGCCCCACGAGGTGGCCCTGCTGCGATCGATCGTTCCGTCGGAGGTCCACCTGATCACCCCGGGAATTAGACCGGCGGGGGCGAGCGCGCATGATCAGCGTCGCGCGTCAACGCCGGCGCAAGCGCTCGCCGACGGATCGGATCTCTTGGTCATCGGGCGGCCCATCACGGGAGAGCCAGACCCACGAGCAGCAGCGATTGCCATCGCAGAAGAATGTAGAACCTGATGAGCAAATCGGTCGAGCAAAGCCCCGCGCCACTTGTCGTGGTGAGCGGTCCCTCCGGCGTCGGTAAGAGCACGGTGGTTGCTGAGGTGCTTCGTCGCTGTCCATCGGTGTGGCTATCGGTGTCGGCGACAACACGACAACCTCGCCCGGGCGAAACCGATGGAGTCGAGTACACCTTCCACACCCGGGAGTCGTTCGATCAACTGGCTTCCAAAGGCGGCCTGCTTGAGTGGGCGGAGTTCGCGGGCAATCGGTACGGCACGCCTCGCGCGCAGGTCCACGCCCACCGGATGGCAGGAACGCCGGTGCTGTTGGAAATCGAGGTGCAAGGGGCCCGTCAGGTGCGCGAAGCCGAGCCCGACGCCACGCTGATCTTTCTTGCTCCGCCGAGCATCGACGTCCTCCTCGACAGGCTCACCGGGCGCGGAACAGAAGATCAGGATGCTCAAGCAGCCCGGTTCGCCGCCGCCGAAGCCGAGTTGGCGGCCGCGGCGGAGTTCGACCATGTGCTCGTCAACGCCGACGTCGAGCAGTGTGCGGAGGCCTTGATAGACTCTGCGGGCCTCTCGGGACACTCCGAGAGTTCCCCCAACGGCAAATGAGGAACCACCTGTGACGTCACAGCCAGAGGGCATCACCTACCCCTCGATCGACGATCTGTTGGAAAAGACAGACTCGAAGTATTCATTGGTGAGCTACGCAGCGAAACGTGCTCGCCAGATCAACGCGTACTACTCCCAGCTTGGCGAGGGGCTCCTGGAATACGTCGGCCCCCTGGTGGAGACCTACGTCCAGGAAAAGCCGCTGTCTATCGCCATGCGCGAGATTGACGCAGGGTTACTCACCTCTGAACCTTTCGACCCTGCCCAGGCCGCAGCTGAAGCAGCCGCTCAAGCAGCTGAGGAAGCAGCCGCCACCAGCGGCGCCGCGCCCGTCGATCCCTTCGCTGCGGGCGAGGAAACCGAGTAGGGAAGGCCCGACGGTCGTTATGGCCGACATCGTTCTCGGAGTCACCGGCGGAATCGCCGCGTACAAAGCCGTCTCCCTTCTTCGCGACCTGACCGAGTCCGGTCACGACGTCACAGTCGTGCCCACGGCGTCCGCACTTCGTTTCGTGGGCGAACCGACGTGGGCCGCTCTGTCCGGCAAGCCGGTCGCTCGTGAGTTGTGGGAGTCCCCGCACGAGGTCCCGCACGTGGAACTCGGTCAGCGGGCCGATCTCGTGATCGTCGCACCGGCCACGGCGGATTTCCTAGCTCGTGCGTCGCACGGGATCGCTAGTGACTTGCTCACCAACGTGTTGTTGACCACTCGTGGTCGTGTCGTGATCGCGCCTGCCATGCACACCGAAATGTGGTTGCACCCGGCCACCCAGGCGAATGTTCGTGTGCTCCGAGAGCGTGGTGCGGTCGTCCTCGACCCAGCTGACGGGCGGCTCACAGGTTCGGACTCCGGGGCGGGGCGACTTCCCGAGCCCCGGGCGATTGCTGAAGCGGCGCGAACCACTCTCGCCATGGCCAGTAGTGGTCGGGTTGCACGCTCAGACCTGCACGGCCGGCACGTGGTGATCAGCATCGGCGGAACGCAAGAGCCCTGGGACGACGTGCGCTTCCTCGGCAATAAGAGCAGCGGTCTCCAAGGCTTCGCCCTGGCTCGTACCGCGATCGCTCGGGGAGCCACCGTGACCGCCGTCATCGCGCACGTCGATGGTGATCTCGACGTAGGCGCTCCGGCTGGGTGCGCCGTACGCCGGGTCGGCACGGCAGAGGAACTCCGGTCGGTCATGCACGAACTCGTCGCCCAGGAGACCCCCGACGTCGTCGTGATGGCTGCGGCCGTCGCTGACTTCCGTCCTGTCACCTCGCATCCAGGCAAGATCACCAAGGAATTGTTGGACGATGGGGCGGCACCGGAGCTCGTGTTGGAGCGAACGACGGACGTTTTGGCCGAATTGGTGGCTAAGCGCGGATCGAGCTCGACACCCGTCATCGTGGGGTTCGCCGCCGAGACTCCAGCCGAGGGCGAGTCGCTCACCACCCGAGCTCTCGCCAAACTCGAACGCAAGGGATGCGACTATCTCGTCGCGAACGACGTCTCCGACGGGGCGGTTTTCGGCGAGGAAGAGACGTCCGTGGCCATCCTCGACGCCAATGGCGATTGCGACCTCCGCGAGGCGGTCAGCAAGGAAATCGCCGCGCATGCCATCTGGGACGCAGTGCGTTTCGATCGCTAGACTGCTCGCGCCGTCGAGGATCACCCTCGGCATTCCACAGCTGTGAGGGAGCCTCGTGTCGCAACGCCTATTCACGTCGGAGTCGGTTACCGAAGGTCATCCGGACAAGATGGCCGACCAAATCAGCGACGCCATCCTCGACGATCTGTTGCGGCAAGATCCCCGCAGCCGCGTCGCCGTCGAGACAATGCTGACGACGGGTCAGGTGCACGTATCTGGTGAGGTGACCACCGAAGGTTTCGCCGATGTGATGAACCTGGTGCGCCAAACCGTGCTCGACATCGGCTATGACTCCTCCGTCAAGGGCTTCGATGGTGAGTCATGCGGGATCAGCGTCTCGATCGGCAAGCAGTCCGCCGACATCGCCCAAGGAGTGGACGATGCATACGAAGAGCGAGCCGACGGCAGCGAGGATCCCCTCGATCGTCAGGGCGCCGGTGACCAGGGGTTGATGTTCGGCTACGCGTGCACCGACACCGAAGAGCTCATGCCGCTGCCGATCTCGATGGCGCACCGCTTGAGCGAGCAGTTGACGGCCAAGCGCAAGGACGGAACCCTCGACTACCTCCGCCCTGACGGTAAGACGCAGGTGACGATCAGCTATGACGAGGACGATCGTCCGACGGGTATCGACACGATCGTCGTGAGCAGCCAGCACGCCGCTGATGTGGATCTCGATGCAACGCTGACTCCGGATGTTCGTCGTCACGTGGTGGATCCGATTCTGGAAACGTTCGATGTCGATAGCCGTGACTACCGCCTGCTCGTTAATCCGACAGGACGATTCGAAGTCGGCGGTCCGATGGGCGACGCCGGTCTCACCGGACGAAAAATCATCGTTGACACCTACGGCGGCATGGCGCGTCACGGTGGTGGGGCCTTCTCCGGAAAGGATCCGTCGAAGGTGGACCGGTCGGCCACGTACGCCATGCGCTGGGTGGCCAAGAACGTGGTGGCCGCGGGTCTCGCCTCTCGATGCGAGGTGCAGGTTGCCTACGCCATCGGCGTCTCACATCCTGTCGGCGTGTTCGTGCAAACCTTTGGCACAGGAGTCATGAGCGACGAGCAGATCCAAGAAGCCGTGTTGGCGGTCTTCGACCTGCGCCCCGCGGCGATCATTCGCGACCTCGATCTCCTGCGCCCGATCTACCGCACCACCAGCGCCTACGGTCACTTCGGTCGTCCGCAAGGCGTCAACCAGTTGCTCGATGCCGATGAACCATCCCGGCGGACCGAGGTTGGGCCCACGTTCACGTGGGAGAGCACCGATCGGGCGGCGGATCTCCGCACAGCAGCGGGTGTCTAACGAGGTCCATCCGAATAGACCCGTCGAAGGGTCGCTAGGTCCGATCGCCCGCGTGCGCGTCGACCTAGGCGTCATGCATCTCGATCGAGACTTCGACTATCTCGTTCCCGAGGAATGGCACGAGAGGGCAGTACCCGGCGCTCGAGTCCGCGTTCGTTTCTCTGGGCGATTGCGCGACGCGTACGTCATCGACCGCATTGATGAGGCAGATGTCGACTCGCCGAAGCCACTCGAGCGCGTGATCGACGCGCAACCGCCGTTGTCGCTCGAAACCCTCACGTTGATCCAGGACGTTGCCGACAGGTATGTCGGGACTTTTTGGGACGTGGCCCGGGCGGCTGTCCCGACCCGACATGCGCGAGCGGAATCCTCGGTGCTGCGGAAGGTCGCTGAGTCAGACGCGGCACCCGCGCCTGCGACATCATCGACGCAGGACACGTCGGCACACACGTCGGCACACCCAGCGGCCGACCCCGCGTGGCGCCACTACCGATGGCCTGAGGAGGCATCGCCGGCACGAGTGGTGTGGAGTTCGGCCCCGGCAAGCGACACAGTTGCGGAGATCGTCTCCCTGGCGCGGTGGAAGCGATCCGAAGGGCGCGGAGTCATCATCGTCGTGCCGGACGCGGCTGACGTCGCTCGCGTGCGATCGGAATTGGCCACGGTCATGTCGGAATCGGATATCGCGGAGTTGAGCGCGGATGTCGGACCGGAACGTCGCTACCGAGAGTTTCTACGGGTGAGGACCGGGCAAGCGACGGTGGTGATCGGAACCCGAACCGCGGTCTTCGCACCTGTTGAAAACCTGGGTGCCATCATCATGTGGGACGACGGCAACGATGTGTACCGAGAGTTACACGCGCCTTACTGGGATGCGCGCGAAGTAGCAGCAATGAGGTCGCATCAAACGTCGTGTGACGTTTTCGTCGGGGCTCCAGCGCGGAGCGTCGCCACCCACTGGTGGTGTCGCTCCGGCTGGGCGGCATCGGTGGATCCCAAGCGGCCGAGTTGGTGGAACGTGCGATGCATCGATGAGCACGAGCGGGCGCGCGATCCGGCGGCCGAGTCAGCTCGCATTCCAAGTGCTGCGTGGACGACGGCGCGCAATGGCCTGCGTCATGGTCCAGTCCTTTTCCTCGTCGCGCGGCGAGGATATGTCCCCGCTCTCGCTTGCCAAGACTGCCGAGCCCCTGCCCGTTGTCGCGATGACTCATGTCAGGGAGCATTGGAAATGTCTTCAGGGCACGCGGCCGCGCGTTGCGGTCGATGCGGGGCATTAAATGGAGCATGGACCTGCGCGCAATGCGGAGGATCGCGGCTACGTGCCGTCCACATCGGTGCGGGTCGAACAGCGGATGAATTGGGCCGGGCTTTTCCCGGTGTGCAGATCGTGTGGTCCGAAGCCGACAGAATCGTTCGCAGCGTGCCGGATACGCCGAGTCTGATCGTGGCGACTCCGGGTGCCGAACCGATAGCCGAGAAGGGGTATCGCGCCGTGGTCATTCTGGATGCACGGAGCGTGTATCCATCCTTGGCGGGAGCTGAGCAGCAGGTCCGACGCTGGTTCGAGGCGTCGCGCTTGGTGGCCGAAGGGGGAGAGGTGTGCCTGGTGGCCAGCGCGAGCAGTCTAGAAGTGCAGGCCCTTGTCCGATGGGACTCCCGTTGGTTCGCAGAGCGACAGTTGGACGAGCGAGCATCGGCTGGGTTGCCACCGGTGACGCGGGTGGCCGAAGTGACCGGTCCACAAGCGGCTGTGCAGGCAATGGGTGATCGGATCCGCAGCCATCATCGGATTCTCGGACCGGTTCCAGTTCCGGACTCGCACCATGTCCGTAGCTACCTGGTTGTTCCCCGAGCGCAGGGGGCAGCCTTCACCCGCGAATTGGGATCGCTGATGCGGACAGAGTCAACAAAGGATTCGACGACGCGCGATGTTCGCGTGCGCATGGACCCACGGGATATGTAGTCCGATCGCCGCGCACCTAGACTGCGGATGGTGAGCGTCGTTCCTATTCGCCTGTTCGGTGACCCCGTTCTCCGCACGCCAGCAGCCGAAGTTGTCACCTTCGACAAGGAACTGCGCGGTCTGGTCAAGGACCTCACCGACACGATGCGGGACGCCCCCGGCGTAGGGCTGGCGGCACCACAGTTGGGGGTCTCCCTGCGGGTCTTTACCTACTGGGTGGATGACGAACTCGGGCATCTCGTCAATCCCGTTCTGGATCTGTCCGACGAACAACAAGACGGCGAAGAGGGCTGCTTGTCGGTCCCGGATCTCATGTTCGAATGCAAGCGCGCACGCAGCGTGGTCGCCAAGGGCATGAACATGCATGGGGAGCCGATAACGCTCGAGGGAAGCGACTTGCTCGCGCGGTGCGTGCAACACGAAACCGATCACCTTGACGGGATCGTGTTCATCGATCGCCTCGACGCGCAGACGCGTAAGGAAGCGATGAAGGCTATTCGCGAGTCGGATTGGTTCGGTGCGGATCCCGTGCAGATCAAGCTCAGCCCCCATCAACAGCCCTCTCGATGGCTCTGACACCGTGCGCGTCGTTTTCGCCGGCACTCCCGATGTAGCTGTCGCGTCCCTTGTGGCATTGGAGGAATCCAGCCACGAGTTGGTGGGTGTTCTCACTCGACCGGATGCACCGGCTGGTCGGGGGAGACGTCTGCGAGCGAGTCCGGTGAAGATGCATGCGCAAGAAGCCGGCATCGAGGTGTGCACTCCCTCCAATCTGCAACGCGAGGCGGATGTGCTCAGTGATTGGGCACCCGATGTGGTTGCTGTTGTCGCCTACGGCCTGCTGGTCCCTGCACCGTTGCTGACTGTCCCACGGTTCGGATGGGTGAATGCCCACTTCTCCCTCCTTCCTGCCTGGCGCGGAGCTGCTCCGGTACAGCACGCGATTGGAACAGGCCAGACGCACACCGGTGTGACGACGTTCTCGATCGATGAGGGGCTCGACACTGGTCCGATCCTGATGCGCTCAGACCCGGTAGCGATCGGAGATCGTGAAGATGCGGGCGCGCTCCTTGCTCGCCTCGCGGTCATTGGCGCCACCTTGTTGGTGTCCACCATCGATGCGATGGAGGCTGGCGAGTTGAACCCCGCTACGCAAGATTCCGTAGATTCTGGCGGGGTATCGCTCGCCCCTCGCATCTCTAGCGATGACGCCAGGGTGAATTGGTCCGGCGACGTCCTCGACGTTGATCGCTGGATTCGTGCCTGCACACCCGACCCGGGAGCGTGGACCATCATCGACGGCCAGCGGGTCAACATCGGAACCCCGCTGGCGGTCGTCGTGGACGAAGGTGCATCGCCGGGAGTCATCCACGTTGAAAAATCACAGGTGACCATCGGCGCCCGGGGAGGGTTCATCGTCCTCGGCGAGGTGCAGGCCACAGGGAAGAAGACAATGGCCGCCGCCGATTGGGCTCGTGGCTATCGAGGTGAGCTGACACGTGCAACGTGACGTCGAGGTCGTGATCGACGATGCGCGGCGCGCCGCCTTCGAATTGCTGGCGTCCGTTCGCCGGGACGATGTCTACGCGAATCTGCAATGGCCTGCCGTGCTCGAGCGCTACGGGTTGGCCGGCCGCGACGCCGCCTTCGCCACGGACCTCGCGTACGGAACCTTGCGGTGGTTGGGCTTCTACGATCTCATCGCCGCCGAGGTTTCGTCCCGCCCCTGGACCGATGTCGACCCGGACATCGTGGACATTGTGCGGCTCGGAGTGCATCAACTGCTCTCGATGCGGGTCCCCGACCATGCGGCCGTCGATTCCTCGTGCCAGCTCGCCCGCGCGGTTGGCATCACCGATGAGGGTCGGGTCGGATTCATCAATGGGCTCTTGCGAGCGGTGGCGCGACGCGATCGCTCGCAGTGGGACGAGGTCGTTGGGCGAGGAAAACGGGCAGATGAGCTCGCCGCTGCCGTTACCTCCCACCCTCGATGGGTGACCGAAGCTCTGCACCAGGCGCTGGCGCTCCACACCCAAGGAGAGGTCACCGATGAGGTGCTGTGCGCAGCGCTGCGCGCGAACAATAAGCCATCCCGCCCCACCGTGGCTTTCCTCGATGAGCCGCCGGTCGTCGACGCCGGCCTGACACCGGGGCGTTGGTCTCGCCGCGCCGCCACCGTGGATGCAGGGTTGCCCTCCAACGTCGAAGCCGTACGGCAGGGCCGGGCGATCATCCAGGACGAAGGAAGTCAACTTGTTGTCGAGGCGCTGTTGGCGGTGCCGGTCTCACCGCCGGAGTCGGCGTGGCTGGATATGTGTGCCGGCCCTGGTGGCAAGGCGGCTGTTCTGGCCTCCCACGCCAGGACCCAGAGCGTTGACTTCGTCGCCGTGGAGTTGCACGCGCACCGCGCTGCTCTGGTCGAGTCGCTGCTGTCGGCCGGTGCCCCGGACAGTAGCGACGTGGCTCCCCACATCCTTACGGCCGATGCGTGCGATCGACCGTGGGGGAGTCAGTTCTTCGATCGAATCCTGTTGGACGCTCCCTGCACAGGATTGGGGGCACTGCGCCGTCGCCCCGAGTCTCGGTGGCGAAGGAAGCACGAGGACGTGAGCGAGTTGGCATCCCTGCAGCGACGGCTCCTGACGACCGGACTGTCATCGGTGAGAAGCGGAGGTGTCCTGGCGTACGTCACCTGCTCTCCCCACATTGCCGAGACCATTGATGTTGTCGAGGAGGTGCTGCTTCATATCGACGATGTCCAGGTTCTCGACGCTCGAGAGTTTCTGCCGAACGTGCCCGACCTTGGTCCCGGGCCGCACGTGCAGCTGTGGCCTCACCTGCACGGCACCGATGCCATGTACCTCACCTTGATGCGCCGCGACTGACCGATCAAGTCGTGGCCGAGCAAGCGCACCGAGTTATCACGATTCACGGACCGGCACGGGCATCAACTGCATCAATTGGTCGAAGACTCCCGGTGAGCCAGCGACGAGCGGTCCGGCTCCCCGTACACCGAATTCGGTGACGAAATCCGACACCCGCCCCCCGGCTTCTTTGATCAAGCACACCGCAGCGAGGCAATCCCACGCGTGAATGTGGGTTTCGACGTAGCCGATGTGCTTACCGGCGGCGACGTAGGCGAGGTTCAGGGCTCCGGATCCGGTGCGCTGGTACATCCCGCCTCCCTGAAGGAGGTTGAGCATGATGTCGGCGAGGTGTTCGGGAGTGGTTCGCGGTGAGCAGCCGACGCCCGTCAGGCCATCTGCGAGGGAATCGGCTTGTCGAACGCGAATCGGTACACCATTGACGAACGCTCCCGCCCCGGCCTGAGCGCCGTAGAGCTCGTCGGTCGCCGGGTTGTAGATCACACCGATCTGCGCACGATCGCCGGCGACATACGCGATGGAGATGCACCAGGTGGGCAGGCCCAGCAGAAACGGTTGGGTGCCGTCGATGGGGTCGACGACCCACGTCCCGTGTCCTGGTGAGCCCTCGGTGTACCCGTGTTCTTCACCCATGAACGCATCACCGGGGAATGCTGACTGCAATTCCTGGCGAATGTGGTGTTCTGTCTCGCGGTCCGCCTCGCTGACCAGATCCTGACTTCCCTTGTGCTCGACAACCAAAGTTTCGACTCGTCGGAAGTATTCGAGAGCCAGGGCCCCTGCGGACCGGGCTACCGCCTGCGCGGCGTCGAACCGGTCGCCACCTGCTGCGTGCACGCCCTGGTTGGTCACAGGCGAAGCCTACGGACGAGCGTCACTTGGCTCGGCGGCTAGCCTGGGGAGATGAGTTCACCGGTGCTCATGTCACCGAGCGTGTTGAACGCCGACCTCACGCGCCTGCGCGAGGAGGTGGAGCGCATTGCTGGTGTGTCGGATCTGATTCATCTCGATGTCATGGATGGCCACTTTGTTCCCAACCTGACCTTCGGGCTCACCGTCATTGAGCCTCTGCTTCGTGACGAGCGTTTTCGCTCCGACTGCCATCTGATGATCGACGATCCAGATCGGTGGGCCCCCGAGTACGCGCGCGCCGGCGCCTACAGCGTGACGTTTCACATCGAGGCGGCCCGTGATGCCGCACAACTGTGCTCGGATCTGCGGTCCCATGGAGCCAGGGCCGGGGTTGCGGTGAAGCCGGGAAGCAACCTCGATGAGGTAGCCGCGCTCGGCGACAGCGTCGACATGATCTTGGTGATGACCGTCGAACCGGGATTCGGCGGTCAAGCCTTTCTCGATGACATGCTCCCCAAGATTCGTCGGGCCCGCGAACTCGCATCCAGAAGTGATGGAGATGTGTGGGTGCAGGTTGACGGAGGGATCGGCGCGGAGACCATCGAACGGTGCGCCGAGGCGGGAGCGAATGTTTTCGTTGCCGGCTCTGCGGTCTTCCGATCGGATGACCCCTGGGCAACGATCGAGAACCTGCGCGCGGTAGCAGAGCGACGTCACGCGTGAGCAATTGGAACGCGGTCATGGCCGAGGCCATCGACTTGGCTCAGCACCCTGGTGCCCCGCGGGGAGAGAACCCGCGCGTGGGATGCGTCATCGTGGATGCCGACGGTGATGTCGTGGGTCGTGGGTGGCACGACGGCGCGGGAACCGACCACGCCGAGGTCGTGGCGCTCGGTGACGCGGGATCCCGGGCCCGCGGAGGTACTGCGGTTGTCTCCCTCGAACCGTGTCGCCACACAGGACGCACACCCCCGTGCGCCGGAGCGTTGATCGACGCCGGAGTAGTTCGTGTTGTCTTCGCACAAAGCGATCCGACATCGACGGCCGGAGGCGGTGCCGATGTCTTGCGGGAGGCGGGAGTGGATGTGGTCTCCGGAGTCCTGGAGCAACAGGCGCGAGAGGTTAATCAGGAATGGACCGTCGCGGTCCAGCGTGGCTACCCGTACGTTACGGCGAAATGTGCCGTGAGCCTTGATGGACGGGTCGCGGGCGCCGAAGGGCGTCGGGTGCAGTTGACCGGCTCGGAGGCGAACGTGTACGCCCACGCTCTGCGGGCGCGGGTGGGTGCGATCGTCGTGGGTTCGGGAACCGTTCTGGCCGACGATCCGCAGTTGACCGTCCGTCACGTCCCGCTGCTTCCCGCCGGCGCCCCCGTCCGGGTAGTAGTCGGCAACCGTGAGATCCCTGCGGACCGAAAGATTCTCGATGCCACCGCACCCACAAAGATCATGCGCGGGCACGAACCGCGAGACACCCTCGACAGGCTCTTCGATGACGGTGTGCGTGATGTGCTTCTCGAATCGGGTCCGACGGTGCTCAGGGCTTTCCTGCGGGAGGGCCTCGTGGACGAACTCGTATGGCTCGTTGCCGGCACGTGGTTGGGAAGTGGACCGCGAGCCCTGCCCGGCCTTGATCGACTAGACGCCAAGGTCGAGATCATGGAGACCCGGGCCCTAGGGGAGGATGTGCTCGTGCGCGCGACCCTTCCCCGAAAGGCTGCCTGATGTTCACCGGAATCATCGAGGACGTCGGAACCGTGCGGGATATCGACGACCGCGGAGAATCGATGCGGCTTCGCATTGACTCGCCGATCATCGACGGTGCCGATCACGGCGACTCGGTGAGCGTCAACGGGGTCTGCCTCACCGTTGCAGGCCATGACAATGCCGGGTTCGTTGCGGACGTCATGCTGGAAACGCTGAACCGGACGTCGCTTCGAGGTTTGACGCCGGGGAGTCGTGTCAACCTCGAACGTGCGGCGCGGGTCGACGGTCGACTCGGTGGGCACATCGTCCAGGGACACATCGACGGCACGGCCCGCGTGTCCTCCATCGATGTCTCCGACGATTGGACCGTGATGACCTTCGCGACGCCGGCGGACGTGGAGAGGTATTTGGTGGAGAAGGGCTCGGTTGCCGTGGACGGCGTATCCTTAACGGTCGCGAGCGTTCACGAGGGCGAGTTCTCGGTATCCCTCATCCCGACCACGCTCTCGGAGACCACGCTGGGGGACCGGAACGTGAACGATGACGTGAATATCGAGGTGGACGTCATCGCGAAGTACGTAGAGAAGTTGGTGAAGTCGTGATTCCCGCCGATGAGCTGTTCGGAGTTCAGGAAGAGGCAGGGAACCTTGCCTCCGACCCCGTCCCGGGGCTCGCCGCCTCCCCGCCGAGTGAACCGGGCGGTGTTGCCCTCAATTCCGTCGAGCAAGCGCTCGAGCAACTACGCGCAGGACGGCCGATTGTGGTCATCGACGACGAGAATCGTGAAAACGAGGGGGACATGATCTTCGCCGCCGGTCTAGCCACCGCGGAACTCACTGCCTTCATGATCCGGTACACGTCGGGATATATCTGCGTAGGAATGACCGCACACGATTTGGATCGACTCGACCTACCGCCTATGGCTCGGGTCAATGAAGACCGACGGGGAACCGCCTACGCCGTCACCGTGGACTCAAAAGACATCGAGTCGACCGGCATCTCGGCGAAAGACAGGGCTCGAACGATCAAGGTCCTGGCAGATTCTGCGACCGAAGCGTGGGAACTCTCACGGCCCGGCCACGTCGTTCCCCTACGGGCTGTCGAAGGGGGAGTGCTCCGACGTGCAGGTCACACCGAGGCCGCGGTGGACCTCACCCGCATGGCCGGACTGCACCCTGCGGGCGCTTTGTGCGAAATGGTCAACGACGACGGCACGATGATGAACGCTGCGCAGTGTCGCGACTTCTCCGACGAACACCAGTTGGCCCTGGTGTCGATCGCGGACATCATCCGCTTCCGGCGTCTCAGCGAATCACACGTGGTCCGGGTCGTGGAAATCCCACTCCCGACCGAATACGGAGACTTCCGCGCGGTGGCGTACCGCAGCGATATCGACGGCAGTGAACACGTCGCGCTGGTCACCGGGGATATCGGAGATGGAGCCGAGGTCCTTACCCGAGTTCATTCCGAGTGTCTGACCGGAGACGTGTTCGGGTCGCGGAGATGTGACTGCGGACCGCAGTTGCACGCCGCCCTGCGACAGGTCGGTGCCGAGGGTCGAGGCGTCGTGCTGTACGTGCGAGGGCACGAAGGGCGCGGCATCGGCCTGCTCGACAAATTGCGGGCATACGCCCTTCAGGACGCGGGGCGGGACACCGTCGATGCCAATATCGAATTGGGGCTACCGGTGGATGCGCGCGACTACGGAACCGGGGCGCAGATTCTCGTCGATCTCGGAATCCGGTCAATGCGACTGCTGACGAACAATCCGGCGAAGCGTGCAGGTCTCGAGGGCTACGGGCTCTCCGTCGTCGAGCGAGTTCCGCTTGTGATTGACGCCAACGAGCACAACGTTGACTACCTGGGAACGAAGGCCACCCGCATGGGCCACGCGTACTCGCCCGATTCCTCGGACAGCACGGCGCAGCCTGGCGACGACACCTCGAGTTCGGTATGAGTGGACAGGGATCTCCCGATCTGGGAGAGGTGGACCCGGCCTGGTCGGGCATGCGCGTAGCTGTGGTTTCCGCGTCCTGGCACACCCGGGTGGTCGATGGGTTGCGAGCAGGAGCCGCCAGAGTCGCCGACCGTGCCGGAGTAGTGAGCAGCGAGTTTGTCGCCCCGGGTTCCTTCGAGCTTCCCGTCCTCGCCCATCACGCTGCGGCCAGCGGTCGTTTCGACGCTGTCGTGGCGTTGGGAGTGGTGATTCGTGGTGGGACCCCGCACTTCGACTACGTGTGTTCGGCAGCCACTGAAGGGCTCACCCGGGTGGCCCTCGACCATGGCATCGCCGTCGGCTTCGGGCTGCTGACGTGTGACACCGAGGAGCAAGCACTTGACCGTGCCGGCCTCGACGGGTCTCGTGAGGATAAGGGCGCTGAGGCCATGGTCAGTGCGCTGCGAGCCGCTCGCACGATCCGCGACATACAGGCGGGATGACGGCGCGGACGCTGGTCATCGACGCCCGTTCCACGGTGCACGGATAACGGAAACGAATGCAACGCCTAGGCTTGCCTTCGTGAAGACCTTCGACGAGTTGTACACCGAGTTGCGTGCCAAGGCAGCAACGTCGGACCCTGAGTCTGGAACCGTGCGCCTTCTCTCGGGCGGAGTCCATGCCGTCGGCAAGAAGGTCGTGGAGGAGGCCGCCGAGGTGTGGATGGCGGCCGAGCACGAAGGCTCGGAACGAACGGCCGAGGAAATTGCGCAACTCGTGTATCACCTGCAGGTGATGATGTTGGCCGCCGACGTAAGCCTCGACGACGTGTACCGGAGGTTGTGATGGCAAGCCTGCGAGTAGCGGTGCCGAACAAGGGGCAATTAGCCGAGCCTGCCCGCGCCATGCTGATCGAAGCGGGGTACTTGCACAACGCTGGTGTGCACGACCTTGTCGTGCACGATCCGCAAAATGACGTCGAGTTCTTTTTCCTGCGTCCCAAGGACGTGGCGATCTACGTCGGGGAGGGCACGCTCGACCTTGGTATCACCGGGCGCGACATGCTGTTGGACTCCGCCGCTGAGGCTGTGGAGCGAGTCGCCCTGGGGTTCGCTCCGTCAGCTTTCCGGTTGGCAGCCCCTCGGGAAACCGCCACCACCGTCGAGGATCTCCAGGGCACGCGCATCGCCACCTCGTATGCCGGACTCCTCACAACGTGGCTCGCGGACAAGTCGATCGACGCCACCGTCGTTCGTCTCGACGGAGCGGTGGAGAACGCCGTCGCCCTGGGCGTTGCGGATGCCGTCGCCGATGTCGTCGCCACGGGAACGACGCTTCGACGTGCCGGACTAGAGATCATCGGTGAACCGCTCATCCAATCCGAGGCGATCGTGGTGTCCCGCAATGCGGATGAGTCCGAGGATGCTCCAAGCGTGCAAACCTTTCTTCGACGCTTGCATGGAGTGATGGTCGCGCGTTCCTACGTGCTGGTGGACTACGACATCCCCAATGATCGTCTGGACCAGGCGTGTGCAGTGACACCGGGAATCGAATCACCGACGGTGTCCCCGCTGCATGACCAATCGTGGTCGGCTGTTCGGGCGATGGTTCCGTCAGTCGATGCACACACAGTCATGGACGAGCTGTACGAGTTGGGTGCCCGGGGCATCCTGGTGACCGACATTCACGCGTGTCGCCTCTAGTGGCGATCAACGTGGCCACGGGCGCACAGAGTCACGCGTAAAGAGTCAGGCGTCGGTGTAGCGACCGGTCCAGCGAGTGCTCGAGCTACTGCACGAGCTCCTGCACGACGCGACCGCGACGAAGGAAGAACACTGCCGGCAGTTGCAGCAAGGTGATGCCCGCGAGAAGAGAAAACACCAGGGTCCACGAGTCCACGGCGTCCATGATGGCGCCTATCACGAAGGGGCTGAAGGCCGCGGACGTGTACGTAATCGTGAACGCCATCGCGGTCAGTCGGGCGGAGCCCGCCGCATCCGCCGCGTACTCGCTGAGCAGGCCGAGCGACATGGCGAAGCCACCACTGAGCGTGAAAGACAAGGCCAGAAGAATCAACGGGGGAGCGAATGTCGGGAAAAGGGCAATGGCGACCAGACTCGCCGAGCAGCCCACGACCGTGGCAGTGAACAGGGTGCGACGTCGCTGGGTTCGATGGGACCACGCCGGCAAGGTGAGCGCAGCGATGATTCCCGAGCCCGTGAAGATGCCGAAGAACAGTCCGGCTGTTTGCGGCGTGTAGCCGCGCTCGGCGTAGGAGGGGGCCGTCCAGGCCAACATGCTGTAGAAAACGACCGAGTTCACGCTCATAAACGCGGTCAACGCCCACGCGGTCGAATCTCGCCACGGCAGATCCCGCAACCGGACGGTGGTGACGGCCGCCACGCGCGCTGGTTGGTCGCGCTCCAACCACAGCCAGGCCGCGAGCGCGGCAACAGCCGGCAGCGCCCAGAACGCGAGCGCTCGATTCCATCCGGCCAACAGATCCGACAACGGCAAGGTCAATGCCGCGCCGAGAGCAGCTCCACCCATCATGGCCGCGGTCCACAAAGAGGTGGCCAAGCCCATCGAATGCGAAAGCCGCTCGCGCACGATCCCGGGAACCAAGCCACCAAGAATCGCGATGGATAAGCCCGCGAGCATGGCCGACAGCAGCAACGTGACGGCAACCGCTCCGGCCAACCGGAGCGTCATGCCGGCGGCCATCGCCACCAGGCCCAGGCTTACCGCACTTCTCCTGCCGATCCGACCCGCCAGCCGCGGCACACCGAGCGCGAAGACACCCATGCCCAAGACCGGAACGGTCGTCAGTGCACCGATGAAGGCGTCGCTCCAGCCGGTCTCGTCCTGGATCAGCGTCGCGACCGCTGGAAGGCTCGATAGGGCGAGTCGAAGGTTGATGGCGACGAGGACCACCACGGCGAGGATCGCCGCGGTGGATCGGGTGGCGGGGGCGGCACCCGTCACAGGGTTCGAAGGCACCGACGGATTGTGCCGCTTAGGCTGCCGACGTGGAGCACGGGGATCGATCCGAGCCTCCGGCGACGACGAATCAGCCCGAGCCTCCGGCGACGACGAATGAGCCAGGTGACGGTCGACGTTTGGTCTCTCCCGGCCGCTTCACCGCCGACGACGGATCGACCGACCCAAACATCTGTGCTGCGCTGTCCGCGCCCGTCGATTCTGATCGGCTGCGCGATGCCATGCAAGCAGGGCGCTTGATCGTTGCCATCGTGGCGAGCCCCGCGGAGACCGGCGAATCTGGTGAAGATGGCGGATCAAGCGAATCCGACGGATCGCAGATGTCCGTGGTGTCGATGGTTGCGGCCGATGGACGACGGGGCCTGTTGGCGTTCACCGGTCTGGACGCGATGCATCGATGGAATCCGCACGCCCGTCCAGTGCCCGTATCAGGCCCGGAGGTGGCCCAGGCCGCGTTGGATGACGGATGCGAAGCGGTGGTGATCGATGTTGCGGGACCGTCATCGGCGGTCGTAGCCGAACCCGATCTTGTGGAACTGGCGAACCGGGACCCGCTCGATCACGCGGCCGCACTACTCACGGAGGCCTGGGCATCAGCATCGGGGGAGGCGTCGATGCCGGATGTGTCCGTCGATGCGTCATCGGGGACCGTCCGCGTCACGCTTCCTGCGCAGAAAGCAGATGAGTACGCGAGGTCGATCCCGGCTCGGGTTCTCGCCCTGGTGCCGGCGGGCATTGAGATCATCACTGCGGATCAATAGCCCGCGGTGATGCGGTTATGTGATCGGGCCCGTCCACCGTTCGCCGGGACCTTCGCCGGGAGGATCGGGAATCGACGAAGCCTCACGGAACGCTCGCTGCACGGTGGTGAGCCCGTCTCGCAGCGGCGCGGCGTGCATAGACCCGAGATCCGGTGCGCTCGCGGTGACCAAGGCGGCCAAGGCATTGATCAGAACCCGTGCCTCGGCCAGATCTGCCTCCCGCGGGGAGCCGTCGTCGTTGGTTGCCAAACCGCAGGCGACGGCGGATGCGGTCAACAGGTGCATGGCAACCGTGAGCACGACCTCCACGGCGGGAACATCGGCGATATCCAGGCCGGCCGCCGACCCTGCGGACATCTCCTCAGGGGACGCCTGCTCGGGCGGTACGTCATTCGAGGAGGCGGAGGCGCGATCGGACACGGCTGATACTCTGTCATCTCCACGATTCGGGGCCTTGCCCAGGATCGCGCAAGCGGAGCCCGTCTCCCACCTGACGACTTCTGGTCGATCGGGTCCCACCATCGGTGGCTGTATGCCCACCGACGGTCCACCGGGCCTCCGTCTGCGCTGCAGCGGAGGTTTCGTCGTCTCCGCGAAGTGGTGACGGCTTCGCCAACCGGCGCAGCAGCCCGACGAATGACGCGAGGAGGCGCTATCAGCGTCGAAACACGCATTAACGACCGGATCCGCGTACCCGAGGTTCGCCTCGTCGGACCCAACGGTGAGCAGGTGGGCATCGTTCGCATCGAAGACGCCCTCCGTCTCGCAGTGGAAGCCGATCTTGATCTCGTTGAAGTAGCGCCCATGGCAAAGCCGCCGGTGTGCAAGTTGATGGACTTCGGCAAGTTCAAGTACGAGGCAGCACTGAAGGAACGCGAATCCCGCAAGAACCAGACGCACACCATCATCAAGGAGATGAAGCTTCGACCCAAGATCGACCAGCACGACTACGAGACCAAGAAGGGTCACGTGGAGCGCTTCCTCAAGGCAGGCGACAAGGTCAAGATCACCATCATGTTCCGCGGTCGGGAGCAGAGTCGACCGGAGTTGGGGCTTCGATTGCTCGCCCGTCTCGCCGAAGACGTGGAGGAGTTGGGGTTCGTGGAGGCCAATCCCAAGCAAGATGGTCGAAACATGCTGATGGTTCTCGCGCCACATAGGCGGAAGTCGGATGCATCGCGCAAAGCGGAAGCCGAGTCGAAGGTCGATGACGACGCGGACGTAGACGCCTAGAGCGTTAACGGACTAACGAGCAAAGATCGACAACAACAGACCTAAGTCAAGAAGAAGACGACGAGTCACCAGCAGGCTCGCGAAGAAGGAGGAGGGCCTCATGCCCAAGCAGAAGACGCACAGCGGTGCCAAGAAGCGATTCAAGGTCACCGGATCCGGCAAGCTCACGCACGAGCAGGCCAACCGGCGACACCTACTGGAGAGCAAGTCCAGCAAGCGCACCCGTCGGCTGATGGCCGACGATCCCGTCTCCAAAGCGGACACCAAGAAGGTCAACAAGCTCCTCGGTCGCTAAAGCGCACCGTTCAACCAGGATTAGGAGGACGCCATGGCACGCGTCAAGCGTTCGGTTAACGCACAAAAGAAGCGTCGCGAGGTTCTCGAGCGGGCCTCGGGGTATCGGGGTCAGCGCTCACGGCTGTACCGCAAGGCCAAGGAGCAGGTCACCCATTCGATGGTCTACGCCTATGCAGACCGTCGCACCCGCAAGGGTGATTTCCGTCGACTGTGGATCCAACGCATCAATGCGGCAGCTCGTGCCAACGGGATGACGTACAACCGATTCATTCAAGGTTTGAAGGCCGCGGATGTGGAAGTGGATCGTCGCATGCTCGCCGAAATGGCGGTGAACGATCCAGACGCGTTCGCAGCACTCGTCGACGTCGCCAGGGGAGCCCTTCCCGCGACCGCCGCGTAATCAAGCGCGCGTTATCAACCACGTGTAACCAAGCACCTGCCGAAGCCGGGAGGACGTGTGCTGACCAGTACCAGGTCCGAGCACGTCGCCCGGCTTCGTCGTCTTCACGAACGCAAAGGTCGACTGCGGTCGGGATCTTTTCTGGCCGAGGGTCCGGATTGCGTAACGGCGGCCCTCGAGGCAGGTCTTGGGATTGAGGTCGTCGAAGTCGTCGGAGTCGAGGACCACCCCCTGATGCATCGAGTTCTCGATCTCGGTATTCCTTTCCACGTGGCAACCCAGCGGGTCGTGGCTGCGATCGGGCATGCAGCGACACCACAGGGAATCGTTGCGCAGTGCACGCTTCCCACGACGACTGCCGACAGCGTTGTCGCGCGGCGTGGCCCCATCGTGGTGTGCGATCGCATCTCAGACCCGGGAAATCTCGGCACCATCATTCGAACGGCCGAGGCGGTCGGGGCGGCCGGGGTCGCAACGACAGAGGGGTCGGTGGACGCCTGGAACCCCAAGGTTGTCCGCGCCAGTGCTGGGTCGATCTTTCGCCTGCCTGTGGTGACAGGTCTGGAAGAACATGGGGTGATCGACGTTATTGCCCGCGGGCGGACACCAATAGCACTCCACGGAGCAGCGCAGGTCGACGTGGTCGCGGCAGTGACGTCGGGCGCGGATCGTGGCATCACCCGAGACGATTGGGTGTGGATCGTCGGCTCAGAGGCTCACGGCGTATCGACCGAGCTTCTCCAGGCCGTCGAGTGGACGGCGAGGATTCCCATGGCTGCTTCGGTGGAGTCCCTGAACGCCGCCATCTGCGTCGCCATCGCCTTGTACGCAGGGGAAGGTGTGATCTAGCCCGTACTGACACACCCGGTTGCGTCCCCGAGTCCGCCAAGATCGGGTGCGAGGATGGAGCGGGTCTGGCGGACATGCTGTCGGATGGAAGGGAACGACGCGATGGAGAAGGACGGATACCGAGTACTCCCCGTCATGGAGGAAACCGGATACGTGGTCGTGGACAGTTACGACCAGGCATCCGATCCGCGGGAGTGGGAAGACCTTGTCTACGTCGATTGGAAGTCCTCCGGCGATACGCGTTTCGCGCCCCTTGCCAGCGCCTACGGCGACATGGAGTGCAACGGGTTCTGGAATCACACACCTCCGAAGACAGACAAGGACGGTGTGTGGGTCACCGAGAACGTGGATATCGCACCGATCCTTACCCGGCGTGCGCTCGAGCCCGGAGCGAACGTCGGACGCTGCCGCGTGATCGAGCTGCGGCCGAACACCTATGGCGAAGCCCTCTACAACCTGCACAGAGACGACAACAACCGTCTCAATCCCGAAGGAACGGGATGGATCGTGCGCGCCTTCTTCAATCTCACCGATGACTCCGCGTCCGTCATGATCTTGCGCTCAGACAAGGACGACCCGACGACGGAGGTGCGCATTCCGATGCCGGCCGGGCAGCAGGTCGTCATCGACACGCAAAGCTTCTACCACGCGGTGTGGCATCCGGGCAACGAGCCGAGGTACTGCTTGATCACGTCCTATGAATCGGGCCCTGAGCTCGATGAGTGGATCGCGGCAAGGCATCCCCGCACGAGCATTGATAACCATCCGATCGATGAGCATGTGGCGGCCGAAGGCGAGGCACTGGCGGAATCCAAGCGACAGGCCCGGGCTGCGGCGTTGGCTGCCAAGGGTGAGGACCCGCGCTTCGGTGATGGGAGCATGGCCGTTCAGGGAGAGAAGGAAGTCTTGTCCGAGGCTTGAGCCTGGTCGAAGTGTTCGGGATTACCATCAAGCCCCACGCGTGCCGGCGTGGACGCGTGCACACAAGTGGGAGGAGTCGCAGTGGTCGCCTATAGCGCGGTTCTCGATGAACTGGAATCGGAGGCGATCCACATCTATCGAGAAACGGCGGCTGCATTTCGCAACCCTGTTCTCCTGTACAGCATCGGCAAAGACTCCTCGGTGCTTCTTCATCTGGCGCTGAAGGCTTTTCACCCCGCTCCACTGCCTTTTCCCGTCATGCATATCGATACAACGTGGAAGTTTCGCGAGATGATCGAGTTTCGCGATCGACGTGCGCAAGAACTCAACCTTGATCTTCGCATCGCCACGAACGAGCAGGCGGTAGCAGATGGAGTGAGCCCCTTCAGTCATGGAACGCACGAGTACACGCGCATTATGAAGACGGTTGCCCTTCGTGAGGGGCTGGACCACTACGGATTCGATGCGGCCATCGGTGGAGCGCGGCGGGATGAAGAGCGCAGCCGAGCCAAAGAGAGAATCTTTAGCCTGCGGGAGCCCGGGCACCGGTGGGATCCGCGAAAGCAACGCCCCGAGTTCTGGAGGACCGCGAACACGGCTTTGGCCGAGGGTCAAACCATGCGCGCGTTCCCTCTTTCGAACTGGACGGAACTGGACGTGTGGCGATACATCGAGCGTGAAGGGATCGAGATTCCGACTTTGTATTTCGCCAAAGAACGCCCCGTCGTGCAACGAGATGGCACCTGGATCATGGTCGACGATGATCGTTACCCGCTCGAGCAAGGCGAGACGCCAGAGATGAAATCGGTGCGTTTTCGCACCCTGGGCTGCTATCCGCTGACGGGGGCAGTCGAGTCCACCGCTGACGATCTGCCGACCCTGATCGCGGAGATGGAGGAGTCGAAAATCTCCGAGCGGGCCGGTCGACTCATCGACGGCGAAGGTGGCGGATCGATGGAATCCAAGAAAGCCGAGGGGTATTTCTAATGGAGGCAACCCCGGTCCTGCACCTGGTGACCTGCGGTTCCGTCGACGACGGGAAGTCGACGCTGATCGGCCGTCTGCTGGCCGAAACCGACTCTGTCCCGGTCGACCAACTCGAATACGCCCGCACGACGCGTCGGGGCGGTTCGACGATCCCGATCGGCGAAGTCGACTTCTCCTTGCTGACCGATGGCCTCGAAGCCGAGCGCGAACAAGGCATCACCATCGATGTGGCCTATCGACACATGAATCTGCCCAACGGTCGGCGGGTACTCATCGCCGATGCGCCGGGGCACGAGCAATACACCCGGAATATGGCGGTGGCTGCTTCCAACGGCGACGTTGCGATTCTGCTCGTCGACGCCGCCCGTGGTGTTCGTCCGCAAACACACCGGCACTTGACTGTTTGTGCCCTGATGGGAGTTACGACGGTCATCATCGCGGTGAACAAGATGGACTTGGTGGACTACGAACAGGCCGCCTTCGACGACATCGTCGCTACGGTGCGGGCGACCGCGACTCGACTGGGTGTTGCACAGGTGTCCGCCATCCCTATGAGTGCGTTCGCCGGGGATAACGTCACCGGTGGTTCGCAGAGCATGCCGTGGTACTCCGGCCCCACCCTGCTGGAGTTCTTGTCCGATTGGCAGCCCGCGGTCGGACAGGAGATGTCCGGTTTTCGCTTCCCCGTGCAATTCATCGTTCGCGCGGAGGGCAACTTCCGTGGCTACGCGGGAACGGTTGTCTCGGGCTCCATTTCCTCTGGCGACGAGGTCACCGTTGCTGATTCGGGGCGAACGGCGCGAGTGGACCGGATCGTCACCTACGACGGGGACCGCTCGGGCGGTGTCAGATCAGCCGTCACCGGCCAGGCGGTGACCATCACCCTCGATCACGAGGTCGACGTCACCCGCGGAGATGTGCTGGCGGGGAAGGATCCCGATGGCACGTCCCTGCAGCCAGCAGACCGTTTCTCCGCCGACATGGTGTGGATCGGTGAAGAGCCCCTGGCCCATGGTCGGTCCTACCTTTTGGTGTCGGGCTCCCGCTCGGTTCCCGCGACGGTAACGAACGTTCGCCACCGACTCGATGTCGTGTCCGGGCACGAGAGCGCCGCCCGAGTACTTGAGATGAACGACATCGGCCGAGTCGAAGTTGCCACGGACCGTCCCATCCCGATGGATGCCTACGACAGGTGCCGGGACACCGGTGGTTTCCTGCTGGTGGATCGAGTGACGGCGGACACCGTGGCGGCTGGGCTGGTGCGGCACGCCATGCGTCGCGCCTTCAACGTGGTTCCCCACGAGTATGACGTCACAGATCAGGCCCGCACCGCCTTGATGGGACATCCCAGTCGCGTGGTCTGGTTGACCGGCCTACCGGGCTCGGGCAAGTCGACGATTGCAGATTCGACCGTTCGACGACTGCACGCCATGGGCGTCCATACATACGTTCTCGACGGCGACAACGTTCGTACAGGGCTGAACAAGGACCTCGGATTCACCGCGGAAGACCGAGCGGAGAACGTTCGCCGCGTCGCGGAAGTCGCCAACTTGATGAGCGACGCAGGGCTCGTGGTGTTCGTCGCACTGGTGTCGCCGTATCGAGCCGATCGCGAGGCCGCGGCTGCGTTGTTCGACGAGGGTGACTTCCTCGAAGTGTTCGTTGACACTCCGGTAGAGGTGTGTGCTGAGCGCGACCCGAAGGGCCTCTATGCGAAGGCAGCAGCAGGGAATCTGCCGAACATGACGGGTATGGGTCAGAGCTACGAGGCTCCAGAGAACGCCGACGTGGTTCTCGACGGTGCCGGTGACCTCGACACCCAGGTGGACACGCTGGCGCGGGCCGTCCTCGGCGAATAGAGCGTTCCTGGGATACTGACCGTCTCATGTCTGGTCCCAACACGAATTTCGATCCCAAGCAGGTCGCGTCCCTCGACGTTGATGCGGTCGAAGCGATGGTGGCGGACGCTCGCGCGGCCTTCGCTGCAGCCGACGATCTGGATGCCCTGAAGGCGGCCCGCCTGGCGCATGCGGGGGATCGATCCCCCTTAGCTCTGGCCAACCGGGAGATCGGGGCGCTGCCCCCGGCCGCGAAAGCCGACGCCGGAAAGCGGGTGGGGCAAGCCCGTGCTGCCGTGAAGAGCGCGCTAGGAGAACGCGAGGTGGTTCTCACGCGGGAGCGTGATGCGCGAGTGCTCGAGTCCGAAGCAGTCGACATCACCCTGCCCGTGGGTCGTGCCGCCGTTGGAGGTCGACATCCGCTCACCACGCTCATGGAACGCATGGCCGATGTCTTCATCTCCATGGGGTACGACATTGCCGAAGGACCAGAGGCCGAGGCCGAGTGGGCGAACTTCGATGCGCTCAACGTCCCACCGGATCATCCGGCGCGCACCATGCAGGACACCTTCTACGTCGAGTCAGCCGACAGCGGTGTGGTGCTCCGAACGCAGACGTCACCCATTCAGATTCGCGCGATGCTGGAGCGTCCGCTGCCCATCTACGTCGTGGCGCCTGGACGGGTCTACCGGACCGACGAACTCGACGCGACCCACACCCCGGTGTTCCACCAGATCGAGGGTTTGGCGGTGGACGAAGGCCTAACCATGGGCGACCTCAAGGGAACGTTGGATCACCTGGCTCGGCAGATGTTCGGTGAGGGGATTGTGACCCGACTTCGCCCTTCGTACTTCCCGTTCACTGAGCCGAGCGCCGAGGTCGATCTCGAATGCTTCGTGTGTCGCGGTGCCTCCGTCGGTGACACCTCGCGCGCCTGCCGGACCTGCGGGAGCGAGGGGTGGATCGAGTGGGGCGGCTGCGGCATGGTCAATCCTCGTGTCTTGGCGGCGGTCGGAATCGACACCAACGTGTATCGGGGCTTCGCCTTCGGCATGGGAATCGAGCGCACCTTGATGTTCCGGAACTCCGTGATGGATATGCGCGACATGGTCGAAGGTGACGTGCGCTTCACGACCGCATTCGGGGTGGACGCCTGATGCGCATTCCCTTGTCGTGGATCCGGGAGGTCGCTGATGTTCCGGCCGACCAATCAGGACGCGATGTTGCCGAGCGCTTGATTTCTGCCGGACTCGAGGTCGAAACCGTCGACACCGTCGGTGCTGGCCTTAGGGGACCGATCGTCGTCGGTCACGTGCGGGAAATCGAGGAACTCACCGAGTTCAAGAAGCCAATCCGGTGGTGTCAGGTCGACATCGGGGCCAGTGAGTCGAGCGGGATCATCTGCGGAGCACAGAACTTCACCGAGGGCGATCTCGTGGTAGTTGCTCCGCCCGGAACAACGCTGCCGGGTGACTTCACGATCACGGCTCGCGAGACCTATGGTCACGTCTCCAACGGAATGATTTGCTCCGAACGTGAACTCGGTCTAGGTGATGATCACGCGGGCATCATCGTGCTGCCCGAGGGCACGGCGGAGGCCGGCGCCGACGCGTCGCAGATCCTCGGCGTGGGAGACGACGTTCTGGACATCGCCATCACTCCCGACCGCGGGTACGCGCTATCCCTGCGCGGCATCGGGCGCGAAGTTGCGATCGCCTACGGCGTGGACTTCCACGATCCCGTGGACCGCGCCGAAACCCTCCCGGGGCCTGCGGACGACCGCGTACCCGCGGCGTGCGCCTCGGATGATCTCGACGCATGCCCATTGTTCACCTTGCGCACCATCACAGGCATCGATCCGCACACACCCACGCCGCAATGGATGCGCAATCGCCTCCGGGATTGCGGCATGCGATCGGTGTCGCTTGCGGTCGACATCACCAACTACGTGATGCTCGAACTAGGGCAGCCGCTCCACGCTTTTGATCTGGACGCGTTGCAGGGGACAGTGCGTGCCGGTCGTGCGCAGCCGGGAGAGTCGCTGGAGACGATCGACCATGTCGAGCGCACGCTGTCGATCGACGACCTGACGATCCGTGACGATCGTGGACCCATTGGTCTGGCAGGAACGATGGGTGGGGCCACGACAGAGATTGCCGACGACACCGTGAACATCGCTCTCGAGGCGGCCTACTTCGGCGCAGACGTCGTGGCGAGGATGGGGCGCCGCCACCGACTCACGAGTGAAGCTAGTCGTCGGTTCGAACGAGGAATCGATCGCGCGCTCGCCCCTGTTGCATCGGCCCGGGCCAGCGAGCTGCTGGTGGATCTCGCGGGCGGGACGTATCAGGGAATGACCGCGGTGGAAGCGCCCATGGAGGAGCGATTCATTCGCATCTCGGGTGATCTGCCCTCGCAGGTTGCAGGAATGGACATTCCTGTCGACGACGTGATCGCCACACTCGAAGCTATCGGCTGCTCGATAACCGTCGACGGTGGCGAGTTGACCGTCGCCCCTCCTTCATGGCGTCCGGACCTCACCGACCCCGCCGATCTCGTCGAGGAAGTGGTGCGCCTCGTGGGGTACGCGAAACTGCCGTCCACCCTTCCCACGGCTCCTGCCGGACATGGCTTGACGCACGCTCAGCGATTGCGGCGGCGTATCGGCACGGTGCTCGCGGCGCGTGGTTTGGTGGAGGTGCTGACGTACCCGTTCACATCGGATGCGGACGCGACTGCTCTGCGTTGGCCCGACGATGATGAGCGACGCGTGTCACCGCGCCTGGCAAATCCACTTTCCGACGAACAGCCGAAGCTTCGCGCGGCGATCCTCCCGACGTTGCTCGTGGCGGCTCAACGAAACATCAGCCGGGGTTTTGACGACACGGCGACATTCGAGATGGGTGCGGTCTTCCGTGGGCCTGCGGGATCGCAGGATGCCCCGCGACCTGGCGTGGATCAACGCCCCAGCGACGCCGAGTGGCAGCAGTTGCAGGACCTTCTTCCCGACCAGCCGACACACCTGGGTGCTGTGTTCACGGGAAATCGATTGGCGAAGACCTGGGCTGATGACGCCGAGGCATTCACCTGGGCCGATGCCCTGTCGGTGGCTCAGGATGTCTGCCAGGTACTCGGCGTGGAATACGTTGTCGAGCGAGGCGACGATCCGTCCTTCCACCCGGGTCGGTGCGCCCAGGTGATAGTCGACGGTGCGCCGGTGGCGATTGCCGGGGAGCTTCATCCCAGCGTGACGGAGGCCTGGGGGCTGCCGCCTCGCTCGTGCGCGCTGGAGCTCGACCTATCCCGCGCCATCGAGTCCAGCCCGGAGGTTCGGCCCGCACCAGATTTCTCCTCTCATCCGATCGCCAAGGAGGACATTGCCTTGGTCGTGGCCGGTGATGTCCCCGCGCGTGATGTGGCGGCGTCGATCAGAAGGGGAGCGGGCGAGCTACTCGAGAGCCTGTCATTGTTCGATGTCTACGAGGGCGACCAGGTGCCCGACGGCCATAAGTCGGTGGCATTCGCCCTTCGTTTCCGGGCCCCGGATCGAACGCTCAGTGCCGAGGAGTTGGCCGATATTCGCGAATCGATCGTGGCGAGAACGTCCGCGGACGTGGGGGCGCGGTTGCGGTAACGGGCGCTGATCAGGCACCGGACATGGTCCCGGGGGTAGAATTTATGTGCATATGCGTATACTTTTCCCATGACCACTGTCGCGGTAGCCGGCGCCTCGGGGTACGCAGGGGGCGAACTCCTGCGCTATCTGGCGCAGCACCCCACCTTTGACCTCATCGCTGCATGCGCTGCCGGGAGGGCCGGCGAGGCCCTCGGGACGGTTCACCCGCAATTTTCGGCAACGCCCTGGGTCGATTTGATTCTCGACGAAACAACCCCGTCGGTCCTTGGGCAAGCCGACCTGGTCTTCGCGGCGCTGCCCCACGGGGAGTCAGCCGCTCTGGTCGAACAACTGCCCGCAGAAACATTGGTGGTGGATCTGGGTGCGGACTTCCGGTTGGTCTCCTCCGACGCCTGGACGGCGTTCTACGGCGGCGCGCACGCCGGATCCTGGACGTACGGCCTTGCCGAACTCCCGGGAGTTCGCAGCCAGGTAGCCGCAAGCACCCGCGTCGCCAACCCGGGCTGCTACCCGACGGCGGTAGCACTCGCTCTCGCGCCGTTGGCGCACGCGGCGGCCATCGATTCAACAGCCATCGTTGTCGTTGCCGCATCGGGCACCTCCGGCGCCGGACGTAAACCCAGCGACTCACTGCTCGCCACATCGGTGATGGGTTCGATGTCGGCCTACAAAGTTGGCGGCATCCATCAGCACACCCCGGAGATGGAGCAGTCCATCGCGGCGGCTGGCGAGGATCCGTCTGCTGTTCGGGTGTCTTTCACACCGTTGCTCGCCCCGATGCCTCGAGGAATCGTCGCGACGTGCTCTGCTCCGGTCCGTCCGGGACACGATCCCGGCGCGATCATCCGCGCCGCCTACGCCGACGAGCAGTTCGTCACGGTGCTCGGCGAGGGGCAGTGGCCGACGACCGGTGCGGTGCTCGGCACCAACGGAGCCCAGTTGCAGGTCGCGGTAGACGAGCACGCCGGGCGGGTCATTGTCGTTTCGGTTATCGACAACCTCGGTAAGGGAGCCGCCGGTCAAGCAATTCAGAATGCCAATCTCATGCTGGGTCTCGACGAGGCGTGCGGACTGGATCTCATCGGAATTGCGCCATGAGCGTGACCGCCGCCCGAGGGTTCCGGGCGCAGGGAATAGCCGCAGGCATCAAGCCGTCGGGACGGCGAGACCTCGCAATCATCGTCAACGATGGACCATCGGATGCTGCGGCGGCTGTGTTCACCAGCAATCGCTTTCCTGCGGCTCCGGTGCTGTGGTCGCGTCAGGTCATAGCCGACGGCAGCGCTCGTGCGGTGATCGTGAATTCCGGGGGAGCGAACGCGTGCACCGGACCTGAAGGGTTCGCCGATAGCCACACCATGGCCGAGCGCACCGCGGCCGCACTGCAGGCAGGTGGCCGGGACATCGGCGCCGGTGACGTCCTGGTGTGCTCGACGGGTTTGATCGGTGAACTTCTCCCGATGGACCTGGTGAATGCCGGCATCGACACCGTCGTTGTCGATGTTGGAGCACCAGGTGCTGCCGCTGATCCGTCGTCGGGATCCATGTCGGGCGACGGGTCGTCGATAGCCGGCCAGAGCGCGGCCGAGGCGATCATGACGACCGACACCGTTCCCAAGACCGCGGTACGCGAAGGCGACGGCTACGTCGTAGGTGGCATGGCCAAGGGCGCCGGCATGCTCGCTCCCGGCCTGGCCACGATGCTCGTTTTCATCACCACCGATGCGGATGTTCCCGCCGCGGCGCTCGATGCAGCTCTGCGGCACGCAACATCGGTGAGTTTCGACCGAATCGACTCTGATGGATGCATGTCCACGAACGACGCCGTCATCGTGATGGCTAGTGGCTCCGCCCAGACGGCACCGGACATCGACGAATTCACCACAGTCCTGACAGACCTCTGTGTCGACCTTGCGCAGCAATTGATCGCGGATGCCGAGGGAGCCTCCAAGGACATTGCCATCACCGTGCGTGAAGCAGCGAGTGAGAGCGAGGCTCTCGAGGCTGCTCGGACGATTGCGCGGAGCAATCTGCTCAAGTGCGCCATCCACGGAGAAGATCCGAATTGGGGCAGGGTCCTGTCTGCTTTGGGGACCACCACGGCCGCCTTCGAGTCCGATCATGTCGATGTCGCGATCAACGGCGTCACCGTGTGCCGAGGTGGGGGTGTCGGCGACCCGCGTGAGGGAGTCGACATGAGTCAACGCGATGTCGTCATCGACGTTCACCTGAAAGCAGGCCCATCGACGGTCACCGTATGGACGAACGACCTGACGGCCGACTACGTCCACGAGAACTCGGCGTATTCCACCTAGGAGCGGTAATGACGAATCGATCCATCGACGACGCCAAGGACAAGGCAGCGGTTCTCGCCGGCGCCCTCCCTTGGCTGCGGCGATTCCATGGGGCGACGGTGGTGGTGAAATTCGGCGGCAACGCGATGGTCGACGCGGACCTGACGGCCGCGTTCGCCGAGGATGTCGTCTTCTTACGCCTCGCAGGTCTGCGTCCTGTCGTCGTCCACGGCGGAGGGCCGCAAATCAATGCGATGCTCGAACAACTCGGCATCGAATCCGAGTTCCGCGGCGGCCTGCGCGTCACCACGCCGGAGGTGATGCAGGTGGTCGAGATGGTGCTCACTGGACAAGTGCAGCGAGAGATCGTTCGAGACATCAATGAGCACGGCCCGCTCGCCGTCGGCATGTCGGGAGAAGACGGGGGACTGTTGAATGCGGTTCGACGCAAAGCCACTGTCGAGGGCGCACTTGTGGACGTTGGTCTTGTCGGAGACATCGACGAGGTTCGCCCCGAGCCGATCCTGTCGCTGCTCGACCAGGGATTGATTCCGGTGATCTCCACCGTTGCGCGGGGAGCCGACGGGGAGACCTTGAATGTGAACGCCGACACGGCGGCGGGGGCTATCGCCGTGGCCCTTGGTGCCCACAAGCTGGTGATGCTGACCGACGTCGAGGGCCTCTACCGCGACTGGCCGACCAGCGATGAGGTCATCGCGTCCCTCACCACCAGCGAGCTGCGCGATCTGCTGCCCACGTTGGCCTCGGGGATGGTGCCGAAAATGGAGGCGTGCCTGCGGTCGGTCGATGCCGGAGTCTCGCGAGCGCACGTGATCGACGGCCGTGTTCGCCACAGCCTGCTCGTCGAGGTGTTCACCGATCAGGGCGTGGGGACCATGGTTGTTCCAGGCAGGGAGTCGGCATGAGCGCGTCGATGTCGTGGCAGGACCGCTGGGGCGCGGTCATGATGAGCAACTACGGCACGCCCGCCGTGATGCTGACCCGGGGTGCGGGCTCGCGAGTGTGGGATACCGAGGGCAACGAGTACATCGATCTGATCGCGGGGATCGCGGTGAACACTCTCGGGCACGCCGACCCACGCATGGCATCGGCGCTGTCCGATCAATTCACAACGTTGGGTCACGTGAGCAACCTGTATGCGTCCGAGCCGGGACTGGCGCTGGCTGAACGGCTCGTCTCGCTCGTCGGGGATGACACCGCGCGGGTTTTCTTCTGCAACTCAGGTGCGGAAGCCAACGAAGCCGCCTTCAAAATGACGCGATTGACGGGGCGCTCCACCGTGGTCGTGGCCAGCGGGTCATTCCATGGACGAACGATGGGGTCGTTGGCGCTGACGGCGCAACCGAGCAAGGTCGATCCATTCCGGCCCCTTCCCGGTGACGTGGTCGTCGTGCCGTATGGAGACGCTGACGCGCTCGCTGGAGCGGTGGACGCCAGTACTGCCGCAGTGTTCCTCGAACCCATCCAAGGAGAGGGCGGAGTCATCGTGCCTCCGCACGACTACCTCGCGCACGCACGTCGACTCACCGCCGATGTCGGTGCGCTGCTCGTCGTCGATGAGGTGCAAACGGGAATTGGACGCACCGGGCACTGGTTTGCCTATCAGGCGTGTGGAGTGACTCCTGACATCATCACCCTGGCCAAGGGGCTCGGCGGAGGAATTCCGATTGGCGCGGTCGTCGCGTGCGGATCTGCAGCATCGCTTCTGCAGCCGGGAATGCACGGGACCACTTTCGGTGGAAACCCGATCAGCGCAGCGGCTGGGCTGGCCGTTCTCGACGCGATCCAATCCGACGGACTCCTCGATCGCGCAGTCGAAGCCGGTGAACGGTTGACCGCGGGCGTGATGAAGGCCGCGGGTGGTCTGGTGACGGATGTTCGGGGCCGGGGTCTGCTGTTGGCGGCGGCGCTGACCGATGGGACGTCGGCTGAGGTCGAACGAGGATTGCGCGGCGAAGGTGTGCTGGCCAATCCGGTGTCGCCCGACGCGATCCGGATGGCGCCCGCATTGAACATCCCCGACGACGACATCGATGCGGCTATTGACGCGTGGGGGAGGCTGACATGACGGCTCGCACTCTTCCCTCGTCTGTTGTTGCTCGCCGGGCTCGTATTGCGACGCTCGTCGTGGAGACCTCCGTCGCTTCGCAAGAGGAGCTCGGACGACTGCTGGCCGACGAAGGAATCAGCGTCACCCAGGCGACCTTGTCCCGTGACCTCGACGCACTCGGTGCGGTGAAAGAGGTCTCGGCGGATGGCGGGACGCGCTACCGCATTCCTGGGCAGCAGGAGTGGGACACGTCCTTGCCCGTCGGCGACGCGGCGCTTCCCCGGATCCTTCACGAAACTCTGCTGAAGGCTGAGGCGGCGCAGAACATCGCCGTTGTGCATACGCCGCCGGGGGCGGCTCAATACCTGGCTGGACACATCGATCGCAGCGGCTTGTTCGAGCCGGTGGGCTCCGTTGCGGGTGATGACACGATCGTCATCGTGATGCGTTCAGACTCAGCGGCTCACCATTTGTGTGAAACGCTGGTGAACTTGTCGGAGAAGGGTTAGGTCATGGCAAACCCAGCAGACTCAACACGCCTGTGGGGTGGGCGGTTCGCCGAGGGGCCGTCGGACGCGATGGCTGCCCTGAGCCTGTCGACGCACTTCGACTGGCGACTCGCGCCGTACGACCTCGCGCAAACACGAGTCCATGCGCACGTGCTTGCACGGGCTGGTCTGATCAGTGATAGTGACCTGTCCCGAATCGTGGGTGCTATCGATGAATTGAGCGCCGAGGTGGCCGACGGCACCGCGGCGCCAATTGCCGCGGATGAAGACGTGCACACCGCCATTGAGCGTCTGTTGATGGACAAGCTCGGAGAATTGGGTGGCGCATTGCGCGCCGGACGAAGCAGAAATGATCAGGTAGCGACCGATTTCCGCCTCTATCTCCGCGATGCGGCACGCGCCATCGCTCAGGCGACCGTGGATCTGGTCGAAGCATTTAACGATCAAGCAACGCAGCACATCTCCACGGTGTCTCCGGGATTCACGCACTTGCAGCACGCACAACCGGTGTCTTTCGGACACGAATTGGCCAAGCACGCGCATGCGCTCCTGCGAGACGTCGATCGGCTCGCCGATTGGGACGATCGCACCGCGCGATCACCCTTGGGTGCGGGCGCGCTCGCTGGGTCATCACTGGGATTGGATCCGCAACTCGTTGCGGCAGAGTTGGGATTCACATCCGCCCTGGACAACTCAATTGATGCGGTCAGTGATCGAGATTTCGTCGCGGAGTTTTGCTTCGTCGGCGCCATGCTGGCGGTGCACCTATCGCGCATCGGCGAAGAGGTCATTGTGATGGCCAGTCGCGAATTCGCGTGGGTCACGTTGCACGACGAGTGGTCCACCGGCTCGTCAATCATGCCTCAGAAGAAGAACCCGGATATCGCCGAACTCGCACGCGGCAAAGCCGGGAGACTGATCGGCAACCTGACAGGGCTCTTGGCCACACTTAAGGCCTTGCCCTTCGGCTATAACCGAGATCTGCAGGAAGACAAAGAGCCGGCCTTCGACACGGTCGATCAACTGCTCCTCGTGCTGCCGGCGATGACCGGAATGATCCGGACGCTGACCTTCGATGTTGATCGCATGGCTGCGTCAGCCCCGGAAGGCTTCACCTTGGCCACGGATATCGCCGAGTGGTTGGTGCGGCAGGGAATTGCGTTCCGCCAGGCGCACGAGATCGCCGGCGCGTGCGTTCGATTGGCCGAGGTGCGGGGCGTGGAGCTCAGCGATCTCACCGACGACGAGTTTGCGGGCATCGATGCCGCGTTGACGCCCGACGTGCGAAGCGTGTTGACGGTGCAGGGGGCGTTGGCCTCCCGCGACGCTTTCGCGGGCACGGCACCGGATCGCGTGGCCGAGCAATTGAACGCGCTGGCAGACGACGTGAGCCGGGCGCGAACACGTTGGGCCTGACGGCGTGCGCTTCATCGTTTTCCGCGTGATCAGTGCTGGTTGGATCGCAGCATTGGTCTTTGGATCACTGGCCCCGGCCGATGACGTGCAGGGCGCCTACGTCTTCGGGGATTTCGTTCTCCATGCCTTCGGCTATGCGGCCTTGACCGTTCTCCTCGTGCTTTCCCAACGTCATCCCCGCATCTGGGTAGCCGGGGGAGCAGCGGTGGCATTGGGACTGGTGCTGGAGATTCTTCAATCGTTCACCGGGGATCGGAGCGCATCGGCGATCGACGTGGTGGCGAATGCGACCGGTGCCGCGATCGCCGGGGGCTTCTGTTGGTGGAGGCGGCGCCTAACCGCGCAACCGGTGGGTGAGATCTGACGCGTGCGAGCGCGACTACTGCCGCTGACGTCCTGGCAGCGGGGGCACTCGTTTTACCAACTGGAGTCGTCGCCTTCGACCGCGCGCCAGCAGTACCAGGCGACCACGCTTCGATAGGGACGCAGCGGATCCCCCAACGGCTCCAGAATTCGCGGATCGATGTCTCCCGACTCACCGTGCACGATATTCCACCCTTTGCGCATAGCCAGGTCTCCGGTCGGCCAAACATCCAGTCGGTGCATGGTGAACATCAAGAACATTTCGGCAGTCCAACGACCAACGCCCCACAACTTCGTCAGCTGTGCCACGACGGCCGAGTCGTCGGGATGCGTCAGTGCCTCATCAAGGTCGAGAACGCCGGTATGGATAGCGTCGGCTATTCCTTTGACGGTCTTCGTCTTCGCACCGGAGAGGCCGGCTGACCTGAGGCCTTCCACACTGGAGTTCACAACCTTCTCCGGGCTCACGTCTCCGTCGAGATATTCGGTGACTCGTGCCGTGATGGAGTCCGCGGCCTTCACCGATACCTGCTGCGCGATCACCGATCCCACGAGGGATTCGAAAGGGTCGAGTGATGTCCGAGCCCCGTTGCCGATCGAGCACACCGGAGACGCCTCGACGATGTCGGCGAAGGCCGGGTCGGTGTCGACGATGAAGGACGCGGCCTTACGCATCCTGACCCGGGAGTACGCCACGCGCGCATGATGCCAGCGACCATGATCACGGGCGCGATGGGGAACAATGAGCCCGTGGCCAGCATCATCGAAGAACTCCTATGGCGCGAGCTCATTTCCGACAGCACCGATCTCGGCGCGCTGCGCGAGGCGACCGATGCCGGGTCGATCACGTTGTACTGCGGCTTCGATCCGACGGCTCCGAGCCTGCATTTGGGAAACCTTGCTCAGATCCTCACCGTCCGGCGCTTCCAACAACACGGTCACCGCCCGCTCGCTCTCGTCGGCGGTGCGACGGGCCTCATCGGGGATCCGAAGGAGTCGGGGGAGCGGTCGCTCAACCCGGCCGAGACGGTTCAGGCGTGGGTTGATCGCATTCGCGGACAGTTGGAGCGCTTCTACGACTTCGACGGTCCGAACGCCGCCGTGATGGTGAACAACTACGACTGGACCCACAACCTGAGTGCCTTGGAGTTCCTGCGAGACGTGGGGAAGCATTTCAGCGTCAACCGAATGCTCGATAGGGAAGCCGTTGCCGCGCGGCTGGCGAAAGACGGGATCAGCTACACGGAGTTCAGCTATCAACTGTTGCAGTCTTATGACTACCTGCAGTTATTCCGCCAATACGAGTGCGTCTTGCAAACCGGGGGATCTGACCAGTGGGGGAACATTACGGCCGGTGTCGATCTGGTGCGCCGTATGGATGGAGCGCACGTCCACGCGTTGACAACGCCCTTGATCACCAAAGCCGATGGAACCAAATTCGGTAAGACCGAATCGGGAACCGTGTGGCTCGATCCAGAATTGACCAGCCCGTATTCCTTCTTTCAGTTCTGGCTCAACGCCGACGATCGAGACGTTCCGGTGCTCCTTCGCACTTTCAGCTTCCGATCCCAAGCCGAGGTGGACGCGCTGATTGCAGCAACCGCCGAGCGACCTCATGAGCGCGCAGCGCAGCGGGCCTTGGCCGAGGAGCTAACGCAACTGGTGCACGGCGCCGACGAGATGCGTGGAGCCGCGGCCGCTGGACAGGTGCTCTTCGGGCAGGGAGAACTGGCCGACGTTCCGCTGGACTCGCTGAGCGCAGCGCTCCTTGAGACACCGAACGTGACGTTGGAAGCAACGGAGCTTGAGGACGGTGCGCTGCCGGCAGTCGACGAATTGATGGTGCGCTGCGGTCTCGTGGAATCCAAAGGTGCGGCCCGTCGAGCTGTGAAAGAGGGGGGTGCGTACCTGAACAACGTTCGCGTCGTCGACCCCTCACAGCGCCCGACGACGGACGATCTTGTACACGGGCGGTGGCTGATTCTGCGGCGGGGCAAGCGCACCGTGGGTGGCGTCCTCGTCGAACTGACCTAGCGGCTGGGACCCGATTTGCCCCCTGCGCCCAGGGGGGCGTAGAGTTGCGCCTCCCGACGGAGAAACGGACTCGCTAGGCCGGTCCCGAGGGATCCATTGTCGCTCCAGACATTCCCCTCGCGGGAAATTGACTTGGTAGGCGTCAGCGGGTAAATTTGGAATGTTGCCCTGATTTCAGGCCTCACGGCCCGAGGTTGGTGCGCGTCTGTACCTTGAGAACTCAACAGCGTGTTATATGTCAATGCCA
>WLWL01000095.1 GCA_012103605.1 Candidatus Nanopelagicales bacterium | reverse complement strand
CGGCGGAGGAATCTTTGGAATTGCTGCAGTCCGTGGGCCAAGAAGAATCAGGCCTCGACGCCCTCGCGCGCGTTGGATTCGCAACCCTCGGCTTGCAGACCTACCTCACGGCGGGTCCGAAGGAAGCTCGCGCGTGGACCATTCCCCGGGACGCCACGGCTCCCGAAGCCGCCGGCGTCATCCACACGGACTTTCAGAAAGGTTTCATCAAGGCCGAGGTGGTCTCCTACGACGAATTGCTGGATGCGGGATCTATGGCGGAGGCCAAGGCGCGAGGCAAAGTCCGGATGGAGGGCAAGGACTACGTGATGGCTGACGGTGACGTCGTCGAGTTCCGCTTCAACGTGTGATCTGCTCGCCGAAACTGTCGAGCCTGGTCGGTGCCAGATTTGCTGAGCGGTGCTGGACGGGCGTTGCGCCAGCGCTAAAGAGCACTAGAGAAGCAAGCTGAGCACAGAGCGTTACTCTGCTTAGCGTGTCTGGTTCGAGGGGAAGGTTTAGACCTCATGGAGCATTTTCATCCTCTAGGTAAAGGAGCGGCACCGGCGACGGTGGCTGCACAGCAGGTGGCGCGCGAGTCATTACCGTTCGACGACGTGCGCGACTTTGAGGAGGCGCGTCGTGGCTTTGTCGCGGCCCCAGAAGCCCGCCAGATCCTTGCAGATGGAGGTGAGACTGTCTGGGACATCGGCTCCTATGACTTCCTTCTGGACGGCCAAGACTTCGATAGCGTCCATCCGTCGCTGCAACGTCAGGCCATCCTCAACATGGAGTACGGCCTCTACGAGGTGATCCCAGATCGCATCTATCAGGTGCGCGGCTTTGACCTTGCAAATATCTCTTTCATCAAGTCGGACAATGGATGGATCGTCTTTGACCCCCTCACGGCAAAGGAGACAGCTGCCGCTGCACTCGCTCTTGTGAGGCAGCACCTGGGTAATCATCCCGTCGTGGCGGTTGTCTACTCACACTCTCACGCAGACCACTTCGGTGGCGCGCATGGCGTCGTGGATGTTGCGGATGTGAATAGCGGGAAGGTGCCGGTGATTGCCCCGGTCGGATTTCTTGAGCACGCTGTCGCGGAGAACGTCTACGCGGGCAACGCAATGAATCGTCGCCTTTTTTACCAGTACGGATCGTTGCTGGCGCCTAGCCCGTTTGGTCATGTAGATCAGGCCATCGGTAAAGGTGTTGCGGCAGGAACCATTGGCTTAATCCCGCCGACAAGGACCATCACCAAGGAGCTAGAGGAAATCTCAGTCGACGGGGTCAGGATGGTGTTTCAAAACACACCCGGTACCGAGGCGCCGGCGGAGATGAACACATACTTTCCCGACTGGAAGGCCTTTTGGGCTGCTGAAAACATCGTCGCAACAGTGCACAACATCTACACGCTACGCGGCGCTCTCGTGCGAGACGCACTCGAATGGTCTCGCCAGATCAATAAGGCTCTCTATCTGTTCGGTCGAGAGGCAGAAGTCATGTTTGCCTCTCACACGTGGCCTCGTTGGGGCAATGACCGTATTCAAGAGGTCATGCGGATCCAGCGTGATGTCTACGCCCACCTCAACAACGGCGTTCTTCACCTGGCGAACAAAGGAGTGACCATCAATGAAGTTCACAACGTGTATCGCGTGCCCGATACGCTCGCACAGCATTGGGCCGCTCGTAGCTATCACGGATCTGTGGCCCACAACTCCCGGGCGGTTGTAAATCGTTATCTCGGCTACTGGGACGGAAATCCCACCACACTCATTCCTTTGTCACCAGGTGACTCGGCACCGTTGTACGTGGAAATGATGGGAGGGGCCGGGCCAATAATCGAGCGAGGCCGCCGTCTCATTGAACAAGGTGAGTTCCTGCTCGCGACCGAGATTCTGAACAAGCTCGTCTATGCAGAGCCCGGGAATTCTGATGCGGCCCAACTCCTTGCCGACGCATTCGAGCAGATCGGATACCAGCAGGAGAGTCCGAGCGTGCGAAATAGTTTCCTCGCTGCTGCGTTTGAACTGCGGTCGGGGATCCCTCAGGGCAGTACGCCGTCAAGCGCTGGGCCAGATCTCATTCGTGCCCTATCGACAAGCCAGTTCCTTGATTTTCTTGGTATTCGCCTCGATCCGGGGCTTGCTGGCGATAGTGCATTCACTGTAAACCTCATCACCCCAGACACAGGCGAATCTTTCGTGGTGGAATTGAGCAACGGTGCGTTGACAAACTTAGCGGGGTTCACAGCGCGCGAGCCCGACCTGACGGTCACGATCGATCGCCGAGACCTCGAACGTGCCATGACAGGGGTGGCCCCGTTGGAGACCCAGGTGGACGACGGCACCGCAAGACTTGACGGGGATGCCAGCGTGCTGCGGTCTCTGGCGAGCCTGTTGACGCACTTTGCGCTGGACTTCGAGATCATGCCGGGCACCCGCTCAAGCACATCGGAGACAAAGTCTCTTGATCCCTTCGCTCAGGGCTCGTTGGGTGACAGTTCTGGTGGCTGACGGCGGTGGCCCACTCGATCACTCAGCCCCTCGTAGCGAGTGCTGTTGACGCTCCGGGGTGCTCTAACGCTCGGACTTTGTTCGTCGCCGATGCCGGGTGCTGGAGGGCTCCCGCGAACCGATGAGCACCCCGATGTCCTTGGGCGAGTGGGTGTCCAGGAGTTAGAGCGGCCGGGAGAGTGGTCTCTCACTGCCGAGAGATGGATCTGTGACGCCAGTTCGACCACGCGTCGGTGCACCACAGCGCCCACACGACCAGGACTGGCTGGAACAACAGGCGGATGAAGCGGGCCGCATCTGAGTCCAGGCCGAAGCCGGGAGTTCCGCTCACGAACTGTGAGATGTTGCCCGGGAAGATCACGACGAAGAACGCGGCGACCACCCAACCGAGCGGAGGTTGAAAGCGCCGCGGTGCAGCGAGAAGGGCAACTCCGAGAATCACCTCGATGACCCCGGAGATCGCAACAACGGCATCGGGAGCCGGTAGCCACGATGGCACTTGAGCGAGGAACGATTCCGCGTTGGTGAAGTGGCTGATTCCGGCGCCGACGAGGACCACGCCGAGAGCCAGCCGGGCGAGTGTGTGCAGCACGCCCTGAGAATGCCATGGGACCTGCGTCTAGTGTTCGCGAGTGCCTTCTAGAGACGATCTCCGCAATATCGCCATCATCGCCCACGTCGATCACGGAAAGACGACGCTGGTCGACGCGATGCTGTGGCAGTCCGGTGCCTTCCGTGAGAACCAGGACGTCGCCGAGCGCGTCATGGATTCGATGGACCTGGAGCGAGAAAAGGGCATCACGATCCTCGCCAAGAACACCTCGGTCCGGTACGCGGGACCGTCAGCTCCCGATGGTGGCGTGGTCTTCAACATCATCGATACGCCCGGGCACGCCGACTTCGGTGGCGAAGTCGAGCGCGGCTTGGAAATGGTCGACGGTGTGGTGTTGCTGGTCGATGCATCCGAAGGTCCGCTTCCCCAAACGCGGTTCGTGTTGCGCAAGGCATTGTCCAAGCGTTTGCCGGTGGTTCTGGTCATCAACAAGGTGGACCGCAATGACGCCCGTATCGAAGAAGTCGTCGATGAGGTTTACGAGTTGTTCCTCGACCTGGACGCCGATGACTCCCAGATCGATTTTCCGATCATCTACACCAGCGCCATCTCCGGCCGGGCGTCCACGACGATGCCCAACGACGGCGAACAACCTGATTCCGACAATCTGGAGCCGCTTTTCGCAACATTGCTTGAGACCATCCCGGCACCGACTTTCGTCGAGGGAGCGCCACTGCAAGCTCATGTCACCAACCTCGATGCGTCGCCCTACCTCGGACGGCTTGCTCTGTGTCGCGTGCACGAGGGCGTCATTCGCAAGGGTCAGCAGGTCGCGTGGATTCGATCGGACGGAAGTGTCGATCGCGCCAAAGTCGTCGAACTACTCATGACGGAGGCGTTAGAGCGAGTTCCCGTCGAGAGTGCGTCCGCCGGTGACATCATCGCGGTCTCAGGCATCCCCGAGATCACCATCGGTGAAACACTCTCCGACCCGGATGATCCACGGCCGCTTCCGGTCATCACGGTGGACGAGCCATCGATTTCGATGACTATCGGCATCAACACGTCACCACTGGCAGGCCGAAGTGGTGGCTCCAAGCTGACCGCACCGATGGTTAAGAGCCGACTGGAAGCGGAAACGATCGGCAATGTGTCGATTCGTGTGTTGCCGACCGAGCGTCCGGACACATGGGAGGTGCAGGGCCGAGGAGAGCTGCAACTGGCGATCCTCGTGGAGTTGATGCGCCGAGAAGGCTTCGAAATCACCGTCGGGAAACCTCAGGTGGTGACGCGAACGATCGACGGCACGATGCACGAGCCCGTCGAGCGGCTCACCGTGGATGTTCCGGAGGATTACCTCGGGGTGGTGACGCAACTGATGGCGCTTCGCAAAGGTCGCCTCGAGCAGATGGTGAATCACGGATCCGGTTGGGTCCGCATGGACTACCTGGTGCCTGCTCGAGGGCTGATCGGTTTTCGCACGGAATTCCTCACCGAGACCCGCGGCACCGGATTGCTGCACCACGTATTCGATCGCTATGAGCCGTGGCACGGCGAACTCCGCACCCGGCCGACGGGGTCACTCGTCGCCGATAGAAGCGGAAGCACCACGGGATTTGCTCTCGCCAACCTCCAAGAGCGCGGAACGATGTTCGTTGGACCGGGGACCGAGGTCTACGAGGGGATGATCGTGGGAGAGAACTCCCGATCGGATGACATGGATGTGAACCCGACCAAGGAGAAGAAGCTCACGAACATGCGGTCGAGCACCGGTGAGGTTCTCGTGCCACTGATCCCGCACCGGGAGTTGTCACTCGAGCAGGCACTGGAGTTCTGCCGTGAAGACGAATGCGTGGAAGTGACCCCGTCGGCGGTGCGAATGCGGAAAGTTCTGTTGGACGTTACCGAGCGCGTGAAGGCCGGGCGCAAACGAAAGTAGCGACGATCAACCGAGATGCTTGGTGAAGAAGTCGACTTCGGTCCACAAGAGATTCTCGGCGACAACCTCCTGCGGCGTCATATGCGTGACGCCGCTGAGCGGGAGGACATTGTGAGGCCGCCCCGCTTCCAGCAACGCACGAGAGAGTTGCAGTGTGTGGGCGGCAAGCACGTTGTCGTCCGCGAGGCCATGGATAAGCAGCAGGGGGCGAGTGAGGGCCGCGGCGCGAGCCAGGAGTGACGTCCGCTCGTACGGGGAGTCGTTCATGGAGGGGTCACCCAGGTATCGCTCGGTGTATGCCGTGTCGTAGAGCCGCCAGTCAGTCACCGGAGCTCCGGCGACCGCGGCGTGGAAGACATCGGGACGATCGAGCACTGCGAGTGCTGCGAGATAGCCACCGAACGACCAACCTCGGATACCGACGCGGGAAAGGTCGAGAGCGTCGTTGGAGTTCGCGA
>WLWL01000094.1 GCA_012103605.1 Candidatus Nanopelagicales bacterium | reverse complement strand
CCGGACTGGGGCTCGCTATCGCTCGCGAACAGGCAAACGTCCTGAACGCGAACGTGATCGTTGAGAATCGAGACGGCGGTGGTGCCCGGTTCATCGTGGAGGTCCCCTTCAGTGGTGATGGGAGCGATGCATGAACGCGCGGGTATCGATCATGGGGATGTGCGCCGTTGCCGTGCTTGTGGCTGGTTGCGGCGTCCCACTGCAAGATGAAGCGCAAGCCTTGCCGCCGGAAGTCGTGCCGCCACCCATCATGGTCCCCAGCGAGACCCCTACGCCTTCTCCGAGCCCGACACCTAGCGCCAGTCCTTCGCCGACGGACACATCCGTCCCGGTGGAGCAGTTCGTCGACTTCTACTTCATTCGTGAAGATGGGCTGGTCCCACTCGGGAGCGATGTTGTCTCGCCGTCCGATCCGCAGACCGTTCTCGACCGACTCGCGGTCGGGCCACCCCCGGAGACGGGTCTGCGTAGCGTGGTGGTCGATCCGTTGACCGGGACGACGTTGGTGCAGGTGTTCTCGCCAGGTGTCGACAGTGATGCCCCGATAGCCGACGTCACCATCGCGGTCGTTCCGGCGTTCTTATCCTTGCCGTCGACCGAGCAAGTTCTTCTTCTCGGGCAAGTGGTCCTGAGTCTTTCCTCGGCGGGAGCAGGAACGGTGTCCGTCGTGGACGAGGCGGGTTCTCCTGTCGCTGTACCGCTGCCGGACGGACGACTGTTGGACCGCCCAGCGACCGCCCTGGACTACGTGACACTGACGGCAGGCACCCTCGAGTAGCACTTGAGGTTTGTCGCGGAAGTATCCCAGAAGTATCCCACAAATAGTGTGACTCATCCCACACGTGTCCGGGTGGATGCCCGATAATCGGTCGTTACCATTTCGTGATCTCCTGGACGTCCCTAGCGTCCACTCTCATGACCGACCACCCGTCGACGAAGCCTGTGCCAGCAAGCCCCGAGCCGAACGCCAACCTTCCGTCCGTGCGTACTTCCCTGCGCACCGGCCGGGAGAGATGGATGTCGGCCTCGATGGCGGCGCTCGCCACCGTGGTGACCGCCGCACTGGTGTGGCTGTTGGCCACGGCGGTGCCGAGCACCGCGAGCGGTCAGGCTGAGCCAGGGACCTCCGCAGATCGCTTGGCCGGGTCTGATGTGGGCCTGCACCCGCGCATCCGCGACGTCGATGCCCAGGCGATGACTCAGCGGTCTGCCCAACTGGTCGAGGCCCTAAACATTACGTCGGCCGAAGCAGCTCGCGCGGAAGTGGCTGGCATGCGTGAGCGGATCCTCGCTGTTGCACGCAACCAACTCGGCGATCCGTATCGAGCCGGCGGGGCCGGACCCCACTCGTTCGACTGCGGGGGATTCACCCAATTCGTTTTCAAACGCGCCCTTGATATGGACATCGCGCGGACATCGCGCGGACAGTTCCAGCAAGTGGATCGTGTGGTGATGAAAGACGCTCTCCCGGGAGACCTGGTCTTCTTTTTCGAAGGTGGTGCGCACCACGTCGGCATCTACCTCGGAAACGGCACGATGATCGACGCGCCAAGGCCAGGAAAGCGCATCAGCGTGAATCCCATTAGCGGATCCTGGTGGGGGCGTAGCTTCACGGGCGTCGGTCGAATGGTCCCGGCGTGACTGGTCTGTGACCCGAATCGCCATCACGGCATTCTGTGTGAGCGAGGCTGGGCAGCCCGTTAGCGACCAAAAATCGTTGCCGATTCAGGCGCTGCTCGATGAAGATGTCTGGCACGAGCGTTTCGCCGCGGTGCTGCAGACCCTGCCGGAGGTCCAACTCAGCTGATCGAGCCAATAAAGTGACGCCCGTGGATCAGGAGTCACGGTCGGCGCTCGCGAAGGGCCTAATCCTTGTCGGAGTAGCGACCCTGGTCGGCAATGGGGCTGCCTTCCTGCTGAGCATGGTGGCGGCCCGCGTCCTGGGTCCCGCGGACTTTGGAGCGTTTGGTGCGCTTATCGGCATTTTGTTGATCCTGGCCACCATCGGCATCTCCACCCAAGCACTTGCTGCTCGGCGAGTGGCAACGGGCTCGAGCGACCAAGCCGACGTCGAGGGGCAACTGATCAGGCTCGCCACCGTCGTGGGTGCCGGGATTGTGGTGCTTGGTGTGGTGATGGCGTGGCCGCTCGGTCAGGTCTTTTCCATCCCATGGTTGGCGGTGGCAACAGGCATCGCGTCGCTCGGGTTCGTCATCTTCGGCTCAGCCGCCATGGGAATTGCCCAAGGACGCGAGGAGCACGTGCGCTTTTCCGTTTCCTTTATCGCCTTGAACGGCTCTCGAGCCCTCGGTGGGATCATCGGCGTGATCGCGCTGTCGAGCGTTGTCGGTGCCGGTATCGGTGTCCTCGTTGGATGCATCATCGGCGCCCTGATTGCGTATCGACGCGTGTGCCCGGGAGCATGGGCGCCGGCGATCCGCGACGGAATGGCGGCCGAACTCGGTCACATCGTGCACGCCCTGATGGTTCTTTTCACCCTCACCAATATTGATGTCCTCCTCGCCCGCCTCTTCCTTTCGGAAACCGGATCTAGTGAGTACTCCGTGGGAGTTCTACTGGCAAAGATCGCATTCTTCCTGCCAAACGCTGTCGTTATCGTCCTCTTCCCCAAGATGAGCGGACAGCAGTCACGACGACCGGTACTCGTGGCCACCGGACTCACTGCTGTCGTGGGATTGATCATTACACTCTTTGCGTTCTTCTTCGGCCCGCTCGTCGTGCGAATCCTCGGTGGTGTCCAGTACGAGTCGATGGCCGACAACATGTGGTTGTTCGCCCTCGAAGGGTCCGCGTTCGCCCTCGTCCAAGTGCTGCTGTACTCGCGTCTCGCTGCGCAAGACCGCAAGGCGGTCATCGCCGTATGGGTGGCTCTGGCGAGCCTGGTAGCCATTGTGGCGATTTGGCGCAATGGCTCGCTGGTCGAAATTGTCACGACCGTCGTTGGGGTGTCTCTGGTTCTCGCGGTCGTCGGACTGTTTCTCGACAATCGAGGATCATCGAAGTACGAGATCCCGATCGAGTCGGCTGAGTAATTCGCTGTGAGCGAGGAGCAACCATGATCAACATGTCCCTGGCCACTGCCATCCACCACTCGCGGCACGCCGGCACACCCGCGGACCACGCCGGCCACATTCGACAGATCGAAACCGTGCATGATCTCTTCGCCGGTCGCTACGAAGCGGTCACCACCGTCGGGGAGACCTTCACCGACGCCGTGCTCGGCATCGGAGTAGCCGAAGGCGTCGACGGAGAAATCATCCACGTCGATGGGGTCACCTGGCGTATCCCAGCCGACGGAGTACCTGAGCGCGCCGGGGCCGACCTCGGCATGCCGTTCGCCGTCGCCGCGTACGGCGGCACACCGATCACCCGCGACATCCCCTCCGGCGCCACGATGACCGAGATCACCACCATCGTGGACAGCGTCCTGGCCGAAGAGAACCTGCACCACGACTATCTGGTGGCGGCCGTCCGCGTCACCGGCGATTTCTCCCACGTCCTGCTGCGCAGTGAGCACGGCCAAACCCCGCCGTACCAGCCGCTGGGCTCGCCCGGCTCGGTGACCGGGGAAGTGCGTTTCGACCTCGCACCGTGGGCGGGAACCCTCGCCGGGTTTCGATTCCCCGACGTCGCCGACGACATCGTCATCCCTGGCCTCCACCTGCACGCCATCGCGCGCGACCACGACAGCGGAGGTCACTGCCACGAACTCACCGTGCAGAAGGCGCACCTGCAGGTCTGGGTTGACGACGTCGAAGTCGACGTTCCCGGACTGCCCGCGGCCGCGTAACTCCCGTCTACGCACCCGTACCCGGCCCCGACTAGCGTGGGGCCCTCAGGCGAGGTGGCAGAGCGGCCGATTGCAGGCGCCTTGAAAGCGCCCGAGGGGAAACCCTCCGGGGGTTCAAATCCCTCCCTCGCCGCGTGAAGGCGTCGACTTCGATGCACCGATGACTCTGGGCGGATACGCGCTGCTCGGAGCCATCGACATCGCGATCATCGCGGGGCTGTCGGTCGCCATTGGCGCGAGCGCACCTCACTGGCCGAAGCGATGGCTCGACCGCGACTCTTTCCTCACCCGACCCGCACCATGGGAGACGGCTGCCTTCTTTCGCCGCCTCGGCGCCACTCGACTGGCCACCCGGCTCCCGGAGTACGGGGCGGTCTTCGGTGGACGAAGCAAGCGCGACGTCCCTGGGCACGACCTCGAATCTCTCAAGGCCTACCTCGGTGAGGTGCGACGGGCGATCGTGGTGCATGAGTTATCCATGCTCACGTGGCTGCCACTGCTCGCCTTCAACCCGTGGTGGCTGTCCCTCGCCGGCGCCGTTATTTCAGTCGGAGTGAACATTCCGTTCTTGATCATTCTCCGGGGCAATAACGTTCGCCTGGCGCGGATGATTGCCATTGCGCGCAGCCGAGAGAAGGAGGCCGGTTCATGAGCGATTTCGGCGTGACATCCATGACCGCGGAATTGCGACGGGTGGCCGTGCGACCACCCTCGAGCCGAGGGGACTACACCTCCGCCCACTGGGCGCAGCCTGTCGACCTCGACCTCCTCGCCGAACAGCACGCCGCGTTCGTCGAACTGCTGCGGCGACTCGGATGCGAGGTGGATGTCCTGAATCCAGTGGACGACATGCCGGACGGCATTTTCACCTACGACCCGTGCTTCGTGGTCGGCTCCGGGTTCATCGAATTGCGCGGGGCCAAGAGCGCACGCGTGGCAGAACCTGCCGTGCTCGCGGCGGAGTTGCACGAGCGCGGCATCCCCCGAGTCGGACAGCTCATCGGCGACGCCACCGCCGACGGTGGCGACATGTTCTGGCTGGATGCGACCACGCTGGCCGTCGGTCGCTCCTACCGCACGAATGATGACGCGATCGATCAACTGCGCCAGATCCTCGAGCCGGACGTGACGGTGACGGCGTTCGATGTTCCCCACGGTCTCGGCCCGGACTTCTGTCTGCACCTGATGAGCGTTATCTCGCCGGTGGGTGAGGACCTCGCCGTTGTGTATGAGCCGCTCGCTCCGGTCCGTCTTCTGCACGAACTGCACCGGCGCGGAGTCGAGGTCTTGCCGCTACCGGAAGAAGACAACCTGACCTTGGGGTGCAACGTGCTGGCGATCCGGCCCGGAGTCGCCGTCATCGCCTCCGCCAACGACGCGACCGCGGCGCTGCTGCGCGACCGCGGCGTGGACGTGCACGTGTATGAGGCGAGTGAAATCAGCAAAGGCGAGGGCGGCCCGACGTGCCTGGCCCGACCGCTGCTGCGCGGATAAGCGCTAGAAGGTCGTCGCGTCGATGACGAACCGATAGCGGACGTCGCTGTTCACGACCCGCTCCCATGCCTCATTGATCTGGGCGGCCTCAATCACTTCGACGTCGGAGCCGTAGCCGTGCTCGGCACAGAAATCGAGCATCTCCTGCGTCTCGCGAATCCCACCGATGTTCGAGCCGGCGATACGGCGACGCTGGCTGTTCAACCCGAAGATGCTCATTTCCAGCGGCTTGTCGGGCAGGC
>WLWL01000093.1 GCA_012103605.1 Candidatus Nanopelagicales bacterium | reverse complement strand
ACCAACGCGAACCTGACCGGCGTGACCGGGTGGGACTCCGTCCAGGGCAAAAACTCGATTAAAGGCCTCGACACGGCGACCGGCGTCCCGGGATTATCCGATGCAGCGCCCGACACCGCCACTGCCGGACCGTCATCGTCGAAGACACCAACACCCGCTCCAACGTCCACGCCGGAGCCGTCTACGCCGTCGTCAACACCGTCGTCTACACCGGAGCCGTCTACGCCGTCGTCAACACCGTCGTCTACACCGGAGCCGTCCACGCCCGCGCCGTCGGCATCGGAGTCGTCTACGCCCGCGCCGTCGGCATCGGAGTCGTCTACACCAGAGTCGTCTACGCCCGCGCCGTCGGCATCGGAGTCGTCTACACCAGAATCGTCTACGCCCGCGCCGTCTACGCCCGCGCCGTCGGCATCAGAGTCGTCTACGCCGGAGCCGTCCACATCGGATACCTGACACTCCACAACAACACACACGCGACAAGACACATCACAGACCCTTTTTTCGAAACGGAACCGCTACTCCCGCGCCGCTATGCGCTAAAAACCCCCAGGAGGACGCACAGCGCGCCTTTCAGGGGGGGGTAGCGGGGAAACGATGGCGGGGTGGGCTCTCTGCTCCGAAAAAAATCTGTACCGCGGGGAGAGAGAAGTTCATCTATTAGGCAGGGGTGGACGCTCCCCAAAAATGAGCGTTGCCACGTGACGTTTAGCTAATCGGTTTCATTGAGCGAACCAGAGACCGGATTTGAGCTCGGGTCATCCCATCCGCCTCGATGTGGACCCATGGGCCGTTGGCGCCGCCAGCCGCGGGCAACTGGCCGTCCACGTTATACAGCGCCTGGCTCGCCGGACAGTCTGCGATAGCCGGCTCAGGCTGACCGTCGGGCGTAGTCAGGCACCCCTGGTAGTACGCGGTGAACTTCTTCCCCGATGCCTTGAAGGCCCACTTTGCCAGGGGTGCGCCCCCGGCGCGCGGGTCGGGCATGCACTGCCTGCTTGGAGCCTGGACCATGTAGACACCTGCATCGGGGTTATCCCCACTGCCCTGAAGTGATTTCTGAATACTCCACTGTCCGGCACAGATGGTTTGCATGAAGCTCGACAACGGTGGCTCCCCTTCCGGCTGGAGCCCCGAACGTCGGACTCCTTTCGTTGTAGGTGCGTAAACCGCATAATCTGCAGAGCTTGCCGCCAGAGACCAAAAGTCTTTGACCTTCGCGGAGTCATAGTCCTCCGCCGCGCCAACGGCGCCGGCTGAAACGCCAAACCCTGCGAGTAGCAGAACTAGCGAAGAAACGGCGCCCAAGAACTTGCGCATGACTGCCTCCCTACGTTGGGTCAGGACCGAAAGGTGTCCGTGATTTGAGATAGCCTATGGCCGGTCAGTCCCTGCACCTCACCGCAGCGCCTCCCCTCCACGCCATCTGGAGCCAGTAACCCAAGCGGCTGCGGTTGTTGACGCCAATTTGACACCAACGCGCAACGACAACAGCGGACAATCATGTTGACTCAAACCTGCTACTTTCATGACCCGAGCAATCGTGCTCGCACTAAAGAATGAGGCCAATTGTGAACGAAAAAGATCTCATTGAGCTCTGGAATGAGAAGAGACGTCAAATCATTTCCGCCCAAATGCCCTCTGTTGTCGCTCTCGCCGTGATTACCGTCATGGCAATGCTCGGCTACTTCGACGGCGAATACACCTACGGGAAGTCCTTTGCGGCGCTCTTTTTGGTGTCAGTCGGAGCGCTGAGCGTCGTGAACCAGTTGGCGGTCATCCGAGAAGGACAAATGATCGTCGAAGACCTGCAGGCTGTGGACAACCCCAGCGCCCTAGCAACCAAGATTGCCGCCAGCGGTTCTTACCTGGTCTATACGCGTGCCCTGATGATCATCTTTAGCCTGGCATTGCTATTGGTCTTGGTGCTTCTCATCCTCTAGTCAATTTGCGACACGGCTGAAAGGTCTCTTGGGGCGGGAAGGGTGCGGTGAAGGTAAGCGCACGGTCATTTGGCTCGGCAAAGAGTTCGAGGAGAGCGGTGAGTACACGTTCATCGCGAAGAAGGAAGACCCTCCTTGCCTCTTCTCGGAGCGGTCGTCGACACCCCAAGACCCGACGGCCGCTTCGACCGTTCCGGGGTCCATGCGTACCCAGTCGGCGCACGTGCACCACCGTGACGGGGAACTCCGGTCAGACAAGTTTCCGTAAAGCGACGTACGTGCGGAGTTGTGCGCGCTACCCTCAGGGAACTGGTCATCAAGCGACGAAAAGTGGAAACCATGGATGTCAAAACTCAGTACTGGCTCAACGAAAACCGCAACACCGTTTTCCAGTTCATCACGTGGATCATTGCGCTGGTCCTGTGGGGACCGGGGATCCCACTCGCTTTCGGAGCGCTGGGTGGTAATTCCGACATGGCAGTCGGACTTGCCGTTGTCACGTCGGCAACGGCTCTCGGCCTGTTGATTGTTGGGACGTCGGTCGTTACCGCGTACAAGAACATCACGGCTGACATCCCAGAGGAAGCTCTCGATCTGGCGTTCGCGCAGTCGGAGAAGAAGAATCCTTTCGGTTTCTTCACCGCGGTGACGATTCTTTTGCCTGTCGCAATTCTGGCCGGTCACCTGTTGATCCTGTTCTGAAGACCGCGACACGCCGACTCTGACTGCGAAAGCTCGCCGTTCACCGATCAGGGTGACAGTCACACTGGGGCGCTTGCCTGCTTCTTCCCGAGGGGTATCGACTGCATGGCTCGGCCGGCGATCGCTCCGAGCGCAACGAGTGCGACGCCGACCCAGAACATGACCCAGTTACCGACAATGATCGCTGCTGTGCCGATAGTGAAAGCGATGGTGATGATGATGACCGCTGTCCATGCTGCAGGTGTCGATCCGTGCGAATCGTCATCGGTTGCGATCTCGGGAGACTGCTGAGGTTTGAACGAGGAGCCGGGGTTCGACGACCACGGTCCCACCATCGGGGGAGCAAAGCCTGCCACCCAACGGATGAACGCAATCGCAACCGCCACGTTTGCCAAGACGAACAATTTCACGACCCTCGTGACACTGATGAACGCCAGGATGCCGGTAGCAATCGCATCCCAGGCCGCACCCAGCACTCCGCGTGAGCCACCGACCGGTGTGGACCGGGTGGCGCGTTGAGGGGCGGTCGATGAGTGCGAATTCGATGATCCGGGCCTGAGTTTGCGGGGAGAAAGCCGCGTGAGCCAGCGAAGGAGTGCCATGACTGCCGACACATTCGCCAGGACGAAAACTCTGACGGCGGACACGCGCTAAGGGTATCGCGGCGCGCCGCGGCTCAACAGTGATGAGCCCGTTCGCGTCCGCGCAATGACCCGTTTCTCCCACCCGTTGTCGATACACGGTGGTGCGAGAAGGAAACGATGCCGTGCTTGCGCACTAGTCGGTGATTTGCCCGTTTACTGAAGTTGGCACCGTGTCCAGGAAGATCGTTGGCCGGTTGATGGTGCCGGTGGGTGGCACTTGTCCCGGTAAGGGTGTGGCGGTGAAGGTGATGGCGCCTGCGTTGGGGGTGACTGCTCCGTCGTTTCGAGCGCTCATTCCTACGCGTGGTTCGCTGAGCGTGACAGCGACCCCCACTCCATTGGCCGTGACGGCGGCGTTGGGTGGGTCACCGTCGAACCCGCTTGTCCAGTAGTCAAGGACCACGGTGGTGTCCCACGTTTGGGCTGTGCGCTCGGGCCGGTCGGTGAAGGCCAATATCACCGGGTCCACATCGGTCAGGGTGAGTGTGTAAGTGCCATCGGTTGCCTCGACGAACTGGGCTTGCTCGGCTTTCATGACCATGAGCCACTCGCTCTGCGGAGCGTTGTTTCGGTCTGCGAGGACGGCCGTGCCGACGAGAAGAACAGTGAGCACTAGTACGCCGAATCCGGCAAGGAGGGTCTTTCGTTCCCGGGTCACCGTCACAGCGTAGGTGCTCCATCCGCACGCGTTGTCGTGAGCGGTCACGTGCGGTGGCGTGATTCTGTCGGTTCAGTAACATTCGGCCATGCAACGGACACTTGGTGTGGGTCTCTCGCTGTGCTTAGCCTTCTCAGCGGTGGTCGTGAGCGGCTCGGTTGCTCACGCGGTTGAACGGGTCCGGTTCGATCAGTGCTCGGAACTCCAGGCCCGTTTCCCTACAGGTGTTGCGAAGTCCGCTGTCGCGGCACAGTCGGCGGTGAGCCTCGGGTATGAGCGTCCAGCGGTGCGCAAGAAAATCTTCCGCAAGAACAGAAAAGCCCTCGGGCCGCCGACAGCGGGAAGTCTGTGCTTGACCAAGATTGAAGTGAAGGAATTCGCTTTTCAGTACAACCTTGACTCGAGCCTGCCGGCCGATTGGGTCGCGGAATTCGACACGATTATGAACAACCTCGGCGCGGTACTCCCTATCTCTGAGCGGATCCACTCCGTACCCGATGTCTTCATGCCGTTCCAGATCTTCGCTTGGAATTCGGCGGTCCCGAACCCGTTCCCACAGATCCCTGGTGCCGGTGGCGCATCGATTAGCGGGAACATGCTCCTCGGCAAGCACATGATTCTCGAGATTCCGGAAAGTGAGTTCACCAACAATTCTCTGCATCGGTTCGCGGTCATCGCACACGAGTACTTTCACATCTACCAAATCGGCCTCTCCGAGGACATCATGGAACCGACGTGGATGATCGAAGGCGGCGCCAAAGTTGTCGAGGAGTTGTACACACAGCAGTACTACGGGCAGAGCGAATTCGACAGCGGCCTGTTCCCGGTGAGCGCGACCGTCTTGAGTAACCCCGCAGCCTTCGAGAAATACAGCCGAGATGGTGGCTTGGTGGGCAGTTCCGCGGACATCAACTACAACGGGTCCGCCTTCATGGTGCTCGCCCTCGTCGACATGTTGGAACAGCGCGGGATATCCGAGGCGCGCGCCTTCGAGATGGTGCTAGACGACTTCGTCTCCGAATTACCCGATCACGCGAACTGGCGCGATGCCTTCCAGGCCGTCTTCTCCATGACTGTCCAAGACTTCTACACCGCGCTGGGGAGCGGGCCGTACCCATCGACAGGGGTGACAGATGACTGGTACGAAGGACCGGCAATAAATGTCGGTGCCGTACTCCCGAGCAAGTCGTTGACGTTGAACGCCATCTTCGCGACGCCTTAGGCCCGTCATCGCCGGTCGGGCGCTGTCAGGCACCGCACTCATCAATAATGGTCGTCATCAAGGCACCAAATAACGCAGGATCCATCTGAGCTTCCTCGAGCCACGTTTCCTTCATCAACGAGTAGTAGGCGTCGGGATCCGCGGCCAGCCCAGCGCAGATTTGTTCTTTCGTCTCTTCAGGCTGACTAAACCACATAACTTCGGCGTCGGGAATGTTGTCCATGATGTCTGCCGGATCGACTTGCGGGTCGGATTCGCCATTTCGCCCGACGAGCCAGACTGTCACGGTGACGATCGCCACAAGTATCGCCACCGATGTGACAATGAGCAGCGTCCGATTGCCGCGGTTGAGAGCCACAGGCAGAGCCTAGGCGGCCTTCGTGACAAGCGGTGGGTTGCTGAAATCATCGCGTGGC
>WLWL01000092.1 GCA_012103605.1 Candidatus Nanopelagicales bacterium | reverse complement strand
GGGGATCCGCCCACGACGGCCGAGGCATCTCGTGCAGGACTGACGATCGATGCGAGGAACACAGCGACGAGCAGCGCAAAGACGTGAGTTGCACGTCCACGTTGCCGCAAGCCGTTCATGTGGCGTTTACTCACCTTTCGCTCTCCGGTTCCACGCTCGTTCTACCGTCACGGTGCGTGCCGCCATACACGTGCACATCACCGACACATCACGTACGAGGGGACCGGAAAGCCTGTGCGCCAGGATCAGCAGCAACCGTTACCTCGCGACACCATGATGCATCATGAGGTTCAGGTGCGACGCGTGCAGCGGCACTTCCTCCAATCCGTCTGCTCGTGCGGCTGGCTCGGCGCCGCCCGTCGATCCCCCTCGCTCGCAGCAGAAGAAGGTCAAGATCACGCGATCCTCTTCGATGGGGCATTCACGGGTATTCCCCCCGAGGGTGGCGAGTAGCTCGGCGCTCGGGGGCAGTCCGTCATAGGTGCCGTCATAGGTGACGGCCGTCGTGTCATTCGATGACTGGTCCCTACGCTTCGGTGCCATGCGAAGGGCACACCCGAACTGCGACGACGCCGCAGTCTGCCGCGGCTGCCGCCCGGCATGAGCGATCTCGTCGAGCCACTGCCCGGTGTTCCGTTGGCAGCTAGGCGTTCTTTGTGGGTGGGCTACACCCTCTACCTTCTCGGAGCGTTGACATTCGCCATCAACGGCTCCGTATCGAAAGCCATCCTGCTCAGCGGGATCGACGCTGCTCGCCTTTCCCAACTACGCGTGACCGGTGCCTTCCTGATTCTTCTCGCCTTCATCGTCATTTCTCGCCCACGGCGCCTCGTCATCCAACGCTCGGAGTGGCCGTTCTTGATCGCCTACGGGATTCTCGGCGTCGCGATGACGCAGTACCTGTTCTTCGTTGCATTGCGTTACTTGCCCGTCGGCGTCGCGCTGTTGATTGAATTCACTGCGCCTGTTTTCGTCGCACTGTGGTTCCGCTTCGTTCTTCGAGAGCCAACGCGACGGACCGTGTGGCTCGCCTTAACCGTCGCCCTGCTCGGACTCGCACTCGTGGCGGAGGTGTGGCGCGGTTTCTCCTTCGAGGTGATCGGCCTGTTGGCCGCACTCGGGGCGGCGCTCGCGCTGACCGCCCACTACTTGATTACCGATCGGCAAATGCGACTACCGGAACCCCGCGACCCCATCTCATTGACCATGTGGGGTTTCGGCTTCGCATCGTTGTTCTGGGTCATCGTTCAACCGTGGTGGAGTTTCCCCTGGTCCGACTTGTCCGGCACCAGCTCCGGAGATCTCGGAGCACCTCTCGGCGATCAGCCGCTGTGGGGGCTGTCCTTGTGGATGATCGTGATGGGAACGGTGGTTCCGTTTTGGCTGGTTGTGGCATCGATGCGTCATCTCCGCGCATCTCAAGCCTCCGTCGTCGGATTGACCGAACCGCTGCTCGCGATCCTTATCGCGTGGCTCGTTCTCTCGGAGTCCTTGGCCGTCGTTCAACTCGTCGGTGGTGCACTCATCCTGACCGGGGTGGTCTTGGCGGAACGTTCGCGGCAGCAGCGCTGAGTATTCTGATCTCGTGCCGAATCCACGTTCCCCCGATGCGGAGGGAGTGTGTTTTCCTCTCGGAGGGGACGGCCGACGCAGCACATCCGCCACTGGTCGAGCGGTTTTCGCCGACTCCATCCGCGCCGTCGATCCTGCGATCGCAGCCCGCATCGAACACACCCGCGACTGGCGCAAGGGGTATATCGCTCCCTTGCGGGACATCGTTCTCGCCGCTGCGCAGTCACCGGATAACGCGGTTTCGATTTCCCGGCATGGCCTGGCATCGGCACAGCAGCGCTTCACCTTTCGGCGCGATAAGGAAGAAGTGTCTCTGCCCGAGGCAATGGAGAGTTTCAGGGAACGAGGTTTGGCTTCGGTCACGGTGCGCGGACGAGCAGCCCCCGAGGAAGAGATTTCCGTCCCCTACAAGGGCACCCGGCTTTTTGGGAGTGAACTCCGCCGTCAGGTCGATTCATGGGTCGCCAATGGAATAGCCGAACCATCGTTCGCCGATGCACTACACCTCGTCTTGGACAACCCGGACTGGATGGACTTACGAGACGTCGACATCGCCCTGCTCGGCGCCGGTGCGGAGATGGCGCCGACTCGCTCCTTGTTGCGCTGGGGCGCCCGGGTTCACGCCATCGATCTTCCCCGTCCTGGGATCTGGGAACGACTGACAGCCATTACCCGGAGCACAGCCGGCAGCCTCCGCGTTCCCATCCCGCTCGACGCCCAAGGCCAGCCGCCTTTCGTCGTCGAGGGTGACGTGCACCCAGACGACGATGCGACGATCTGCAGCGCAGCGGGCGTCGACCTCGTCACCGCCGCGCCAGAGGTGCGGACATGGCTGGCAGAGATTGATCAGCCCTTTGTGCTCGGCACTTACGCGTACGCGGACGGTGCTCAACACGTCCAGATCTCCGAGGCGAGCGACGCGATCGTCACCGACCTGCTGCAACACCGAGACGACATCACGCTGGCCTATTTGGCGACACCCACGGATGTGTTCGTCGTTCCCCTCGAGTGCGTCGAAGAAAGCCGTAGACGCTGGCAAGGCCGGGGGCTTGGCGGTCTCCTCCAGGCACCCCTTCGCATTGCGAGACAGTTCGAGCCCAACTACCCGCAGATCTATTCGACACCGAACGGTGAACAGGTCGGCCTGAACGATTCGATCATCCCCCAGCAAGGCCCCAACTACATACTCGCGAAGCGGATTCAACGCTGGCGAGCTCTCGCCGCTCGAGCCGACGGCGTTTCTGTCTCCTTGAATCTCGCGCCCGCGACCCGAACCCGCTCCGTTGTTCGCAACCGGGCGCTCGCGGCGGCGTATGCCGGGGCCGACCGCTTCGGAGTCGAGGTATTCGATCCGTCGACATCGACCACGCTGATGGCGGCGATGTTGGTGCACGACCTTCGCAACCCGACGTCGAGCGCCCAACCCGCGACCCCGCTGTCCAACCCGATGAATCTCTTCACCGAGGGAGCGAACCACGGCGGACTGTGGCGGGCCGCCTACGCACCGCGATCGGTGCTGGGCGTCGCCGCTCTGCTGGGAATGTTCGAGTCCCGCGCCTGACCCGCAACAAAGACGGAACCCGCGCGGCTGGGGGGTTGACGCGCGGGCTCCTGGGGTATGCCGTGCATACCGATCGCCGCCGGGGGAGGCGGCGCTCTCATTCTGCTGAACTTTCAACCGCCGTGGGAGCCATTTCGCCCAAATTTTCGACCCCGGCCCTCATTGCCGGTGCCTCGACGACACGCGCCTCGACGACAAGACGCGTGCCGGACCGGCGGCAAAATCACGCGTACAGGGCCTCCCGCGCCTGCCGATACTGCTCCCGCACCTGGGCAACCGGTTGTGGATCGCGAGAGACCGTCTCGCCGGGACGTACGTCACTCCATGCAGGTTGTTCCCCGCCCCGCAGAATCCATGCCGCCTGCCGGGCCGCGCCGTCGGCAACGTACTCACCCGCGGGAGGTATCTGCACCGGGACGTCTACGAGCGTGGCTGCGATATCCGCGACCGCCGGATTCGACGCCGCACCTCCGACGACAAGTACTCGGCTCGGCTGCACACCCACATCGACGAGCGCGTCGACCGCGTCGGCAAGTCCGCCGAGCATTCCCTCGACGGCCGCCCGCGCGAGATTCTGCGGGGTCAGATTCTCCCGACTGATGCCGTGAACAGATCCGCGAGCATCGGGCAGATTGGGGGTTCGTTCCCCATCGAAGTACGGGAGCATGACGAGTCCGCCGGCACCAGGTTCGGCGGCGAGCGCCAACGCGGCGAAGGACTCCATGTCCACGCCGAGGAGTTCAGCGGTGCTGGTGAGAATGCGCGCGGCGTTCAGCGTGCACACCAGAGGCAGGAACACACCGGAGGCGTCAGCGAAGCCAGCGACCAGGCCGGTGGGGTCTTTGGTCGGTTGACTCGATCCCGCGAACGCGGTGCCTGATGTTCCCAGGGACACCACGACGTCTCCAGGAGCGATTTCCAGAGCGAACGCTGCGCCCATGTTGTCGCCCGTTCCTGGACCGATGGCGATCGGCGACGATCCGTCGATTCCGAGGAAAGACCGAGCGCGACCGCCCACTTCACCAACGGTCTCATCTGGCCCGGCAACGCGTGGGAGTCGCACGTCCTTTCCCAGAGCCAGCTGCATCAGGTCGCGCCGGTATTCACCCTCGATCGGGGACCAGTAACCCGTACCGCTGGCATCACCTCGGTCGGTGGTTGCCTCCTGAGGCTGATCGGCGAGCATCCATGTCAGGTAGTCGTGCGGGAGCATGATGGTCGACGTTCTTTCGGCGTTGTCCGGCTCGCTTCGAGCCATCCATCGCACTTTGCTCACCGTGAACGCCGCGACGGGAACGCTGCCCACCGCGTCGGCCCACATGGCCGGGCCACCGAGTTCGGTCACCAGGTCGCTCGCGTCGGGAGCCGATCGAGTGTCGTTCCACAACAAGGCGGGCCGAACAACATCACCACTCTCGTCCAAGGCGACCATTCCGTGCTGCTGCCCCGCGATCGAGATGGCCGACACACCGTCGAGCAGTCCGCCCGAACAGGCCTCGCCGAAAGCCGTCCACCATTCCTGGGGGGCGACTTCGGTGCCATCCGGGTGCGATGCACGCCCCTCGCGAACCCAGGCTCCGGTGTCGGCTTCCCGAACCACCACCTTCACCGACTGGGTCGAGGTGTCTACACCGGCTACGAGGGATTGCTCAGTCACGGGGGAACCGTGCCACAGATCGCTCGTCGCCGGGCACGGTCCCGAGGAGTTCTAGGGGAAAAACTTGTAGGACGACTTATGACTTTGTAGCCTTAGGCCATGGCTTTCTCCGCGTCCCCACCATCCGAACAGATCGCCCAAGGGATCCGCCAGCGGGTCCTCGCACACGTGCTTGCCAACAACGGTGGCTATCTCAGCCAGGCGTGCTCGTCCGCGGAACTACTCGCCTCGCTCTACGGGAACGTCCTGAATTTGGCTCCCACCGACGGGCCCTTGCACCCGGCGGACTTCGACGCCGTACCAGGACCCGAGGCGCCGCGGATCTCCGGCGGCATCTTTCACGGGGAACCCGGGCCGGACCTCGACCGACTCATCATCTCCCCCGCGCACTACGCACTGGTGGTCTACGCGGCGCTCATCGAAGCCGGTCGGCTGGACGAGGCCGCTCTGGATCAATTCAACAAGGACGGATCGACCGTCGAAATGATCGGCGCCGAGCACTCGCCCGGTTTTGAGACAACGACCGGTTCCCTCGCGCAAGCGCTGTCCACCGCAGGGGGAATCGCCCTCGGCAGGAGGTTGAAGGGTGAGACGGGACGCACCTTCGTCTTTATGAGCGACGGTGAGTTCCAAGAGGGCCAGACGTGGGAAGCGATCCAGGCACTCGCGTTCTACAGCTTGGATTCGGTTCGCGTCATCGTTGACGTCAACAGAGCCCAGTGCGACGGCCCCATGGACTCGGTCATGAACATCGAACCTTTGGCCACGAAGATCAAGGCGTTCGGCGCGAGCGCCGATTCGGTCGACGGACACAACATCGCCGCCCTCA
>WLWL01000091.1 GCA_012103605.1 Candidatus Nanopelagicales bacterium | reverse complement strand
CTTCTTCAACGACGACCGTCCGGATGTCTATCAGGCCGACAACGCTGCGCTCGCCTGGCAACGCAGTATCGACTTCCTTGACTCGCGACTTCGCTAGTCGAATCGAGTCGGTCACCTCGATCGAGGAACTCGATCGAGAGGTCATCGACTGCGGTGAATGTCCGCGGCTGCGCCAGTGGTGCACGCAAGTAGCACACGAGAAGCGAGCCGCCTATCGCGATGAGGTCTACTGGGGCGGCCCGGTGCCGGGATTCGGCTCCATGCGACCTCGGATCTGGGTCGTCGGCCTCGCGCCCGGCGCCCACGGCGCCAATCGCACGGGCCGGATGTTCACCGGAGATCGCAGCGGTGACTGGTTGTATGCCTCTTTGCACAGAACCGGCCTGGCATCGCAGCCGACCTCGACGCATCGAGACGACGGACAGCACCTGGCAGAGGTTCGTATCACCGCGGCCGTGCACTGCGCACCACCCGACAACAAGCCAACAACCGCAGAGAAGCACACCTGCCGTCAGTGGCTGCGGCGAGAAGCAGAACTGCTCCTCCCCGACCTTCGCGCCGTGGTCGCGCTCGGTGGCATCGCCTGGCAGGCCACGATCGACGCACTCGCCCACGCCGGCTGCGCGATCCCTCGTCCCCGCCCATCCTTCGGTCACGGCTCGTCCTTTTCGGTTACCGATCCAGCAGCGATCAGGGTCCTTGGCAGTTACCACCCAAGTCAGCAGAACACCTTCACCGGACGATTGACCGAAGACATGCTTGATGGAGTCTTCATTGAGGCTCAACGCTGCCTGATGGAAAGCCAAGAGCCCAACTAGGAACACGGATGGCCGATACGATCGCACAGCGGGAGTAGTCGCGCCCCGCGCCTCGTCGGGAGTCGTACAGCGGACAGTGGTAGAGCGGAAAGAAGTGGACGTGCGCGTTCGGGAGCAGTGGTTTGCGGGCCGGGTGGCGATCGTCGTCGGCGCCACCGGTGGCATAGGCACGGCCATCTGTGAGGAATTGGCGGAACGAGGCGCTGGTCTTCGGATGATCGGGCGCGACTTGGAGCGGTTGGCGAGGATCGCTGCGGATGTGCAAGACGCCGCTCCCAGCGTCGAAACAGCTGTTGTCGATCTTCGCGATCGTCCGGGCCTGACCGAGGCCATCGACGGATGGGCTGATGCATCCATACTCGTGAATGCTGCGGGCATGAACTCACCGGGACCCTTCACCGACATCCCCGAAGCGGACTACGACTCGATGATGGAAGCGAATGTTTCCGGCGTCTTCTGGGCGTCGCGCGCTTTTGTTCGGGCCCGACGCGCGACGGCGTCGTCGGGGTGCATCATCAACATCACCTCCCAGATGGGCCACGTGGGTGCACACCATCGCGTCGCCTACTGCGCGAGCAAACACGCTGTCGAAGGCATGACGAAAGCGATGGCGGTCGAACTGGCTGCAGAGGGATGGCGGGTGAACGCGGTCGCTCCAACGTTCGTCGAGACGGAGTTGACGGCGCAGTACCTCGCGTCGCCCGAGCAGCGGGAGTACGTAATGTCGAGCATTCCTCAAGGACGAATGGCAACGACACGCGACGTGGCCAACGCTGTCGCATTTCTGGCGAGTGATCTGGCGAACTCCACCACCGGAACGAGCCTCCTCGTCGATGGAGGGTGGACGGCCAAATGACGACACTTGCGAACATTCGTCTCGCCGCGTCCCCGACCACTTGGGGAGTGGATTTCGCCGACAATCCACGTAACCCTGCATGGAGTCGGGTGCTGGACGAGATCGAGGCCAGCGGTGTCGACACTCTCGAACTGGGTCCGGTCGGCTACTTGCCCGAAGACCCGCAGATTCTCGGACCAGAACTCGAATCCCGCGGTCTATCGACCGCGGGGACCTTCATGTTTCAACCCATTTTCGATGACGCACGGGAAGATGAAGTTCTCGACGTTGCACGACGCACCAGCGGCCTGGTGCGGGAGTTGAACGGCGAGTTTTTGATCCTGGTCGACCAACCGACCGATACGCGGGTGGCCACCGCCGGTCGGTCAGCCGCAGCCACGCGAATGGATGATGCTTCTCGGCGAAGGTATCTCGAACGCGTCAGGAAGATCGGCACCATTGCCGGTGAGAACGGCTTGCGCGCGGTTTTCCACCAACACGCGGGCACGAATGTGGAGTTCCTCGACGAGGTCGAGGCACTGTTCGCGGACGTGGACCACGAATGCCTGGGGATGTGTCTGGATACGGGGCACTTGGCTTATGCCGGAATCGACCCGGTGTCGGCGATCGATCGTTTCTCCGACCGCATCGATCACGTGCACTTCAAAGACGTCAACGGGCGTGTCCTTGCGCAAGCCCGAGAAGAAGGGTGGGATTTCTGGCAAGCGATCGCGGCCGGGATCTTCTGTCCGATCGGTGAGGGAGTCGTCGATTTTCGTGGAGTGATCGGGGCGCTGTCGTCGATCGGGTTCTCCGGCACGGCCACCATCGAACAAGATCGGCCACCGGACTCGTCGACGGATCCACTGGCGGATCTACGCGCCAGCGTCGCCCACCTGTCCCCGCTACTGGCGTCGGACGAATCGTGAGCATCTGAATATGACGACGGAAATTCCCCGGTGCCCGATATCAAATAGACCGACATCGAACAGATAAGGAGTCAACTCCAGTGCCTGAATTTCTCAAGCGCGGTCTCGCGCAGTCGGAATCCGTCACACGCGAGGTGAAAGACACCGTCAGTGACATCTTGTCGTCGGTGCAAGCTGAGGGGGAAAGCGCGGTACGACGATTTTCTGAGCGGTTCGACAAGTGGAGCCCGGCACGCTTCACCGTAGATAGATCCGAGGTAGAAAAGGCCCGTGCGTCTGTTGACGATGAGCTCGCAGAACACATCGAGAAGGCGCGCGAACAGGTAGGCAGTTTCGCGCAGCGTCAATTGGAGACGATGCTCGAACTTGAGGTGGAAACCCTTCCCGGGGTGGTGCTCGGCCATCGCCATGTTCCCGTCGAAGCCGTGGGGTCCTACAGCCCCGGCGGGGTGTATCCGCTGATCGCCTCGTCCATCATGACGGTGACAACCCCGAAGGTCGCCGGAGTGGATCGCGTGGTGGCAACGGCACCTCCGCGCGACGCGCAGGGGATCTTCCTTCCGCAGCTCTACACGATCGACAGATGTGGAGCCGATCAAGTCCTGTGCCTCGGGGGAGTTCAAGCGCTCGCAGCGTTGGCCTTCGGAATCGAAGACATCGAACCGGTCGACATGATCGTTGGTGCCGGCAATGCCTATGTGGCGGAAGCAAAGCGTCAGTTGTTTGGAACTGTCGGAATCGACCTCCTGGCGGGGCCGACCGAAGTTGCGGTCATCGCTGACGAGACCGCCGATCCGCGAATCGTTGCCGCCGATCTTCTCGGGCAGGCAGAGCACGGCCCGAACAGTCCGGCGATTTTGATGACCACGTCGTCTGATCTCGGACATCAGGTAGCCCGCGAGGTCGATGCGTGGCTCGAGGGCGATTGGCCGACCAAGGAAATCGCCGGAGCAGCGTGGCGAGATTTCGGCACCATCGTGGTGTGCGAGAACGACGACGAACTAGTCGAGGTGAGTGATCGATACGCACCTGAGCATCTCGAAGTGCAAACGAAAAATCCGGACTGGTTCCACCGGCGCTTGAGGAACTACGGATCGCTGTTCCTCGGTCATGAATCGACGGTCGCGTACTCCGACAAGTCCATCGGAACTAACCACGTCCTGCCTACTCGCGGCGCCGCTCGATACACCGGTGGGCTATGGGTCGGAAAGTTCCTTAAGACCTTGACGTTCCAGAAAGTCACCCAGGTGGGGAGCAAGGAAGTCGCTCCCACCACGGCGGCGATTGCCGACGCGGAATTCATGTTCGGCCACGCGTTGACCGCTCGGCTCCGAATAGACGACAAATAGAGAAGACGTAGCCTCCGCCATGAAGATCGAAATTGCCATCATCGGATGCGGTCGCATCGGCTCTGTGCACGCACGGGCGATCACCGAAACCCTTCCGATGGTCGATCTTGTTCTCGCGGATGTCGAGCCGAGCAGGGCGATCGATCTGGCAAACCGTGTAGGAGCGCACGCGGTGGATACCCCCGACATCTGGGATCGACCGAACCTTCGTGCCGTCGCCATCTGCTCGAGCACGACGACCCACGTGGAGTACATCTGCGCTGCCGCCGAGGCAGGTGTCGCTGTCTTCTGTGAGAAGCCGGTGAGCCTCGACCTCGACGAGGTTGACCGTGCAGTGCGAGCGGTCACCGACAGCGACATTCCCTTCATGGTCGGTTTCCATAAGCGGTTCGATCCGACCCACCAGGCAACCAAGGAGGCGGTCGTCGATGGGCGGGTCGGGGATGTGCACCTATTACGCATCAGCACGCGAGATCCGCAGCCGCCGCCGCTGGATTACATAGCCGTCAGCGGCGGGATCTTCCTCGACATGACCATCCATGACTTCGACATGGCCCGGTTCCTCGTTGATTCCCCCGTCCAGGAGGTCTTCGCTCGTGGCGCCGTGCTGATCGATCCGCAGATCGAACAGGCGGGGGATTTCGATACGGCCGTGGTGTGGATGCGCCACGAGAGCGGCGCGATGACCGTTATCGACAACAGCCGCCAAGCGGCCTATGGGCACGACCAGCGAGTGGAAGTGTTCGGTTCCGAAGGAATGGTGACCTCGGAGAACCATCATGACCACGCGGCCGTCATCCTCGACGCGGAAGGTAGTCACGGGGCGGTAGTTCCGCACCATTTCTTGGAGAGATACGAATCCGCGTATCGACACGAGTGGACCGCGTTCTGGTCCTATCTCAATGACGGGGGCCCATCCCCGGTGTCGATCGAGGACGGTCGCGCCCCCGTCGCATTAGCGGTCGCGGCCGGGGAGTCCGCTCGAACCCGGACTCCGATCGCCCTAGAGGGCGTCCGCTGAACTGCCGGCAACGCTCCGCTGGGCGTCGGGGAGCACCAGCGTCACTTCGGTGAACGCGCGCAGCGCACCGTCTTGCGAAATAAAGGTCGGCTCGAGGACCTCCACGGGATAGGTGACCATGTCGCCGTCGACGACAGGCTCAGCCGCGAGCAGCGTGATGGTTTCGGCCGACGCGGCGTCCGGATCGGCGTCGGTGGTCGCGTCATGGACCAAGAGCGTCACGGTGATCGATTCCTCACCGAACATGGGCTGCCACTCGGTCTCCAACCGGCGCGCGGGCATGAGTTCACTTGAACCGGGGTCGTCTTGGCGGACCGCGATGACTTGAGCATCGACCGGCGACATCGTCAGGGTGAACAGACCCTCGGACGCGGGCGTGAGTTGAGCCGATTGCGCCGAATGCGTCAGAACCCAGCGCGCGGACTCGGGTGTGACGTCGCGGTCCTGCCACCACAATCCCGCCCCGAATCCGGCGGCGAGCGCACCGACCCCGAGCACGATCAGGAGAATCCAGGCTCCCAGGCTCGGCCCACTGCGCATGACCGCCAGGGTAGGGGGTCAGAAATGCGCCGTCACATGCGCAATCATGGTTCTCGAGTCGTCCGCCCTCGTAGTCCAACTGGTAGAGACACCCGGCTTAAACCCGGCACAGTATGGGTTCGAATCCCAT
>WLWL01000090.1 GCA_012103605.1 Candidatus Nanopelagicales bacterium | reverse complement strand
CGTCATTGATGACCGGGCCACTTGAGCCGACAAATCAGGCGTACGCCATGGCGAAGATCTCAGGCATTTACTACATCGAGGCTTTTCGCACGCAGTACGGCAAGCGCTGGATCTCCGCAATGCCGACGAATCTCTACGGCCCGAATGACAACTTTGACCTCGAGTCCTCGCATGTGCTGCCGGCGTTCATTCGCCGCTTTCATGAAGCGAAGCGCGATGGACGGGACAAGGTAACGGTCTGGGGCACAGGGGCACCGCGACGGGAATTCCTGCACGTCGACGATCTCGCCGACGCATGCCTCATGCTCATCGACACATACGACTCTCCCGAGACCATCAACGTCGGCTGGGGCGACGACCTCCCCATCAAGGAACTTGCTGAAACCGTTGCGTCCGTCGTTGGCTTCGACGGCGAAATCGAGTGGGACACCTCCAAGCCCGACGGAATGCCTCGCAAGTTGCTCGACACGTCGCGGATCAACGCGCTCGGATGGCATCCCACGATCAAACTCCGGGACGGTGTTGCCTCCACCTACGACTGGTACGTCGCGAACTACGAAGCCGCGTGATCCCTGTAACGGGAGCCGGAGTCGGTGTCAATGCGCGGTGTGGTCGTCACTTTCCATGAAGTAGAACGCCGCCGTGTGGCATAAGGCCATGTGCACGTCTTCTATTCGCCCCATGTGATCCGATGGAACATTGACGTGGATATCGGCAAGTGGCCCTGACGAGCCACCGTCAAAACCTGTCAGCGCGACCACGTCCATGCCGAGCTCTTTTGCGGTTTCGATGACCGCGATGATGTTCGGTGATGAGCCTGACCCACTGATCGTGACCAGCACATCTCCCGCGCCACCAAAGTTGCGTAACTGCTCGGCGAAAACGACATCGTAGGAAACGTCGTTGGCGTACGCGGTGATCGTGGACATGGAATCGGTCAATGCCACTACCCGGAACCGCTCATCTTTGCCATAACTGGCGCCCTTTCCCAGGTCAGTGGCGAAATGAGACGCTGTTGCCGCGCTACCACCGTTGCCGGCCACAAAGATCGTCGCCTGCTCACTGCGAGCACGAGCCAACCGCTGAATCCACTCATTGATGGCGTCCTCGTTCACAGCATCAATCGCGGCAGTCAACTGCGCCCGATAGTTCTCAACGTGACCCATGCTCGGCCTCCCTCGCCAATATCGCCGCACCCACCAAAACAGTACGACCCGTGGGGTCCCCCAACCGCAGGGCGGGCGGCGGGCGATCGGATTGGCTCGCCTTCTGACCTAGGGCCTGCGTCAGAGGGCTGAGTAATTCCTCACCCTGGGCACTCATCCCACCACCAATGACAATCACCGCAGGGTCGAGAACAACGCTCGCGGACCACAACCCGGTAGCGATGTCGGCTATCCACTGCCGGTGGTGCTCAGGGTCAGCGAGTACATCGGCGGCCGGTCGACCATGGTCGGTTTCGAGCCAATAGCCACTCACGGCTCGTTCGAAGCACCCGACCTGGCCGCAATTGCACAGTTTATCGTGACCAAGCGGAAGGTGTCCGAGTTCTCCGGACATGCTGTGAGCTCCGCGAATGAGTTGATGCTTCGCAATGATGGCAGCACCAACGCCCGTAGAAATCGTCACATACAGCAGCGGGTCTTCACGTCTATCGAGTAACGAGTACTCACCCAGGGCGGCGACGTTGGCGTCGTTATCCGTCACGACGGGAATGCCAAGGGCGCGTTCGAGGACACTTGAGATGTCGGTTCCCTCCCAACCCGACACGTGCATCGAGCGCACGCACCTCTGCTGTGAGAAGTCAAAAACTCCCCCGAACGCCACACCACACGCCGTGATTCCGTCGATCATGGGTAAACACGTGGCGATGATGCGGTCGAGGGACTCGCTCGCATTCGAGGGGCTTGGCCAGGTTGTGTAGTTCGTGATTGCACCCTCAGACACCACGGCCGCTGCGGTCTTGCTTCCACCGATGTCAATCGCCAGATGTCGCACGTATGCACGGTAGTAGGCCGGGGTCGTTGCGGGACGCCGACGAGACACGGATCTGGCTTAGGGTGTTGGTGAACCCAGGAGGAGTCATGGCTGAAGCGGAAGAGGTCTTCGCACCCCGGAGCGTGCTACTGCCCGGACGCCGCTCCCTCATGGTTCGCCTGACCTGCAACGCGGGCATGCGTCCGGCGCTCTTGGATGTGCTGAACTCCTACGCCGACGGACTGGGCGAGGAACCCGGTACCGAGTTGTTTGTCGTGAGTTTGGATCCCGATGATGAAACCATCGTGTGGTTGTACGAGATCTTCAGAGACGAGGATGCAGAGAACGAGCACCGAGCTTCGAACGGGTTCCAGTCGCTCATGCAGTCGATGCCGCCCCTGTTGGCGTCACCGCCGGCCGTATTGCGCACCGTCCCGTTGCGGATGAGCATGCAAGAGGACGTCCTTAGTGAGGATTGGGACTTCTGAGGAACGTCCCTCTGGCGCGTGCCTGGTGGATAGCCGGCGGGTTCTTCGTACTGTGGCTTCTCATGATGTTGGCGGGAGCCGATAAACCTCCCCCGCTCGGGTTCCTCTGGATCATCGTCGGGCTCGTCGCTATTTGCGTTGCTATCGGTCTTGCGCTTCCGTGGCTGTGGCGGGTGCGCGAGCGATCCGGTGTGTGGTCGGTTCTGTGGCGAGCGACGACGCTGGGAGCCCTCGTCGGATTCGTACTCGCAGCGCTCTTCGGACTCGGCGGATCGGGTGAACCATCCACGCCACCGATGAGCGGGATTGATTACGGGATCTGGTTCACCGTGGTCACGATCGTCGGCGTCGTCAACGGTGTCATCGTCGGCCTCGTCACGGTCATTGCTCAGCCGCGATAGGAACCCACGCATCGCGGTCTCGGCCATCAAGCTGTGAGGTCGTCAGACAGTTTGATTAAGTGTTGCGTCGACATCGGTGCGACGTGCATCACCGTCTGCGACCGGGACATTGCGCCAGCGTTCGAGTAGTTCCGGTGTATCGAGGATGCGGACCAGCATGTGGGCCGACGGAGTCACCGTCCCGCGCGCGTACGTGCTCAGTCTTGAGGCCGACGTACCGATGCGCTCTGCGAACTTCCCCGCGGTCAAGCCGGAGGCCTTAATCGCCCCGCGAACACGATCTGCAACCAGCGCACGCTCACGAGCCTCGGCGTTGTCCCGTGCTCTATCGATAGCAAGTCGAAACAGGACCCTGACGCCATCGCGCGGGGCGTACTCCAGATATCGCTCGATCTTCCGGGATACTGGGCCCCATGGATCGATCTTCAGTTCATCAAAGATCGGACGCCAGTCGGGAATAAGCCCCTGCTCAATCGCCGTTACCAACGCCTCGTACGGCCAGGTAGCAACGGGATTGCTCGGTGAAGCGTTGACGTTACGAAAGTTCAGCGCCATCACTGTGCTCCCGCTAGCGCAAGCGACAGCTCCTGGCATCGCGACACCACCGTCGACCATTCGTGCCATTGAGGATCGAGACCCTTGTAGTCCGACAACTCGTCGAGGACATCACTATCGCGCGGCCTGGGATCGGCAAGTTGGGTAACCAAGGCGGTGAGTACCGAACCCGATTCCGCGGATCGGTCCGTGTAGTAGTCATCGATCTGCCCGAGCACGGATACGGCTTGCTCAGTTCCGACTACATCCGCAAGACCCACTACGTCGAGATAGTCACGCACATAGTTGCGTTGAACAACCAGGTAGGCCTTCACTCGCAACATTTCCTGGACGGTGGGAACAACCACGCGGGTGTCGACATCAATCTCGAACTCTGTGGTCTCGAGTGGTTTCGAGCGTCGCAACTGTCGAAGGCCCGCCTCCACTCCATCCAACGAGCCCAGGATCGTCATGGGTGGCTTGGATGCTCGGACCGATGTGGCCCAGCCGTCTGATGCTTCGACAGCGTCGAGGACTTGCTCATAGCGGTCGGCCAGGTCGGTCAAGACGTGGTCGTGATCGAAGGATTCACGATGGTGCGCGTAAAGGGCGGCAGCGGAGCCACCAACGAGAACGGCGTCGGGGACAAGTTCCTGGAGGCGGGCTGCCGAACGCAGAACTCGCTCCATTGACTGACTCATAAAGTGATTTTATCAGATATGATAAGTACTACCAGAAGGGTGGCCGATCGTCGAGCCTCATCGACGCTCGGCCAGCGGTGCGCCAGATACGTGCGACTGAATCCTTGTCCTCTTCGGTAATGAGGTTGCCCATCACACGTAGCGCGATCGTCATGAGGAACTGCGAACGCATACCCACCGGTCCGAATGTGGTGAGAAAGCCGGGAACGGTCAGCAGTCCAGCAAGCCGGCGAGCGATGGAGAATGCGAGGCCATATTTCTCGCGCAAGATCGATGGCCAGACCGTCGAGAAATCCGTCATCGCCGCGTCCGAGAGAAGTAGAGCAGCCAGGTGGCCGGTCTCGAGCCCGTAGTCGATGCCTTCGCCGTTGAGGGGGTTGACGCATCCGGCGGCGTCACCGACGAGCATCCAGTTGGGCCCGGCTACTCCGCTGACGGCACCACCCATGGGCAGCATCGCCGACCATGTCGCACGTAATTCGCCGTCGAGTTCCCAGTCCTCGCGCTGCTGGTCGGTGTAGTGCTTGGTGAGTTGACGAAGGTTGACATCAGCAGGGTGCTTGTCGGTTGCGAGGGTGCCCACGCCGATGTTCACGTCGCCGTCGCCGAGCGGGAAGATCCAGCCGTAGCCGCTGAGGAGTTCGTTCTGGGTGCCGCGTAACTCGAGGTGGCTGGAGATCCACGGGTCGTCGCTGCGGCCAGACGAGATGTAAGCGCGGGCGGCGACGCCGTAGGCCGTGCTGCGGTGCCATTCGCGACCGAGCGCTCGTCCGAGTTGGCTGCGCACACCGTCAGCGACGATCAACCGATTGCAGTGGATTCGCCTGGTGTTCTTCTCCGCGTCGGTGAACACGACACAGGCGACACGACCGCGCTCGTCACGATCGACATCAATCGCCCGCAAGCCTTCGACGGGTGTCACACCGGCTTCCAAGGCGACCTTGCGGATGGCGTCGTCGAGTTGGAGTCTCGGCGCAGCCGAGCCGTAGTTCGGCAGGGAGCCGCCGGGCCACGGCAAGTAGAGGGTCTGGCCGAAACCTGCGGCGCGCAGGCCTGCGTTGCGGGCGCGGGTGGTGATCCACTGCGAGGCACCGAGGGCGTCGAGTTCGGCGATCGCGCGGGGGGTGAGCCCGTCACCGCACGGCTTGTCTCGAGGGAACGTCTCCGCATCGACGAGGGTGACGTCGAGCCCGGCGCGCGCAGCCCATGCGGCCGCTGCGGACCCTGCGGGGCCGGCTCCTACAACAAGAACATCGGTTTTCATCGCCCCACGATTGTCTCCGGAAACCCTCTATCTCGCTCGCGCGGGTGGGCTCCGCACTAGGACCCCTTGGGCGATGGCGGCGCCGACGACGACGAGCACGCCTCCGAGTGGTTCATTCCAGGTGATGCGCTCCCCTAGCACGAGAGCACCGACGATGATCGCCACCAGCGGGGTCAGGTAGGTCACGGTGCTGGCCGTTGTCGCGTCGCTTCGCTGCACGACGATGAAGTTCAACACGTAGGCGATCCCGCTGCCCAGTGCTC
>WLWL01000089.1 GCA_012103605.1 Candidatus Nanopelagicales bacterium | reverse complement strand
GTGCCCGTGAGGTGCATGTTCGAATCTCGAGCCCCCCGGTGGCGTGGCCCTGCTTCTACGGCATCGACTTCGCCAGTCGCGCGGAGTTGATCGCAAACGGCCTATCGGTGGAAGAGATCTGCGCCTCTATTAACGCCGACTCACTAGCTTTCGTCACCCTCAATGCGCTGGTAGGGGCAACCCAGCAGAAGAAGGAGCATCTGTGCAGAGCCTGTTTCGATGGCGTCTACCCTGTCGAGCTTCCCGCGGAAGATCGCATCGGTAAGTCGGTTCTGGAAGGGATCGCCCGCCGAGTCGAGAACTCTTCCGGCGGTGGCGCCAACGATGCGCTGAAGCGAGTCTGAATGCCCGGTATCAACTACTCCGATGCTGGCGTTGACGTTGACGCTGGAGAGCGTGCGGTCGAATTAATGCGAGCCTCGGTCGCCCGAACAATGCGGAGCGAGGTTGTCGGCGGACTCGGCGGCTTTGCTGGACTGTTCGATATTTCCCGATACTCGAGCATGCAGCAGCCGTTGTTAGCGACTAGTACCGACGGTGTGGGAACCAAGATCGCTGTCGCCCGGGCTATGGGCATTCACAACACGGTCGGAATCGACCTTGTCGCGATGGTGGTGGACGACCTCGTCGTCTGTGGAGCCGAGCCCTTGTTCCTCACCGACTACATCGCCACCGGGTCGGTGGATCCGGTACGGATGGCGTCGATCGTCGAGGGTATTTCCACCGGATGCGAGCAGGCCGGTTGTGCTCTGGTCGGCGGTGAGACCGCAGAGCACCCGGGGCTCATGGAACCGGACGAGTACGACCTCGCGGCGGCCGGAACCGGCATCGTGGATGCTCCTGATGTTTTAGGCCCTGAGCGTGTTGTCAGCGGGGATGTGCTGGTTGCGATGCGTTCCAGTGGACTCCACTCGAATGGTTACTCGCTCGCCCGCCGGGTGCTGATGCCTGATGCGAAGGCGTTGGAGGAAGTCGTTCCGGAACTGACGCGTTCGGTAGGCGAAGAGTTGCTGGAGCCGACGCGGATCTACGCTCGTGACTGTTTGGCGCTGATCGAGTCAGCAGATGTTCACGCCTTCTCTCACATCACCGGTGGCGGCATCGCTGCGAATGTCGCCCGAGTGCTGCCTAACAATCTGGCCGCGGACCTGGACAGGAGCACCTGGACTCCGCACGCGATCTTCTCGCTATTGGCGAGCCGTGGTGAGGTTGATCCGCGTGAGATGGAACGAACCTTCAACATGGGCCTGGGAATGGTTGCCGTGGTAGGGCAAGCATCCGTCGAACAGGCACTCGCCACTCTCACGGAGCGTGGCGTGGACGCGTGGGTGTGCGGTTCTGTTCGGGATCGCACCGCGGGTGACGTGGGTGATGCCTCGGCCAAAGGTGGCGCGGGTGGCGCGGTGAGCCTGATCGGTACTTACGCGAAAGACAGCAGCGGCTAGTTCTGCTCGTCTTCGTAACCGTCGGAATCCGGCGCGTAGGGATCGTCCGCGTAGGGATCGCCCTCGTCAACGCCGCTGTCATCGGCATCAACATCGGCGGAGTCGGATCCACCGGTGAGTTCTGCCTCGAGTTGCTGCAGATCGGTCTGCGGACCGCCGTACTTCAACGCACGAGCGACCTTCGTTTGCTTAGCCTTAGCTCGGCCGCGCCCCATGGCTCGACCCCCTCATCCGGATTCCGGGTTCTCACGTGGACGGTACTCGCTGGGCCGATCGGGCCGCGATCCCGGGACCACAGCGAGCCTTTAGGTTACCCCGTCCCGGGTGCGGCGCGCGTCAGCGGCCCCCTGGGGCAAGGATGCCGCAATCCGCGCCTCTGCCTCCCGCTCGGCGGCCCGGACGGGGGTGATGCCCTCCCCACGAGCCCGTTCCAGGACGCTGCGGGTGGTGTCGAACACCCTCTCCACGGTGGCTCGTGCTCGATCGAGATCGGCTCCCGTGAGTTCCTCGGCAACCTGGATGACGCCTCCGCAGTTCACGCAGAAGTCAGGTGCGTAGACGATCCCCGCGTGGTCGAGGAGGTCCCCGACCCGGTCCGTGGCCAACTGGTTGTTGGCCCCCCCGCACACCAGGCGAACCTCCGCTGCGTCCAAGTCCTCCACGAGGGCCTCGCTAATCGCCCCACCGAGAGCATTGGGGGACAACACCTGTGGTCGGTAGGCCAGAAGTTCAGCAAGCGAATCGACCCAGGTGATCGCGTTCGGGTACTCGGCATCGAGCGACGAACGCACCGCGGCGGACGGATCCATGGCTATTACTCGAGCACTGTCACGGATGAGGTGACCGATAAGACGGCCGCCGACCTTTCCGGCACCGATCACACCGACCGTCACCCCGGACAGATCCGCCGTGCCCAAAGCAGCCTCCGCCCCCGCCCGCATACCCAGGTGAACACCGACGGACGTGAGAATCCCGGAATCGCCGACGCCGCCGTTCTCGGGGGAGCGGCCGGTGGTCCATCGACACGTCTCGGAGATGACATCCATGTCCTGAACGCGCATCCCAACGTCGCCTGCGGTGACGTATCGACCACCGAGAGACGTGACGAGTTCACCGAAGGCGTGCAGCAGTTCCGGTGGTTTGTTTGATGGGTCGTGCACGATGACGGCTTTGCCTCCGCCGTGTGGAAGTCCCGCGAGTGCGTTCTTATAGGTCATGGCTCGTGACAAACGCAATGCGTCGGCGTAGGCAGCGGCGTGTGCGCCAGACGATGTATCGGCGTAGGTCGACATTCGAACTCCACCGAGGGCTGGCCCCAGGACAGTTGAGTGGAGAGCGACGATCGCTTGCAGGCCGGTGGACTCATCCTGAGCGACGACCACACTCTCGTGGCCGTCGAAACCCACCCACGGGTCGGGGCCGGAGGGATCCGTCACGAGGTCACTGTAGGGCAGGTCACGGGCCGCAGTTTCCCCCTTCTTCAGGAGGAAAAGTGGGCATCAGTATTCATTGGCAGGAAATTTTGCTTGCCTCTACGCGCATACGGTGGAAAGGTACGTATCGGCGCAAATTGCTCGGCCTGCAATCCGTGGCAACGAGGCAACGTTGGGAGAGGCGATGTCGGGACGTGATCCGGACCCTGATCAACTCCTCACCCCGTCAGAAGTAGCGGCACTCTTTCGAGTCGATCCCAAGACCGTCACGCGGTGGGCCAAGGCCGGAAAACTGACAAGCATTCGAACCCTCGGTGGTCACCGCCGCTATCGCGCAACGGAAGTGCACGCGCTCCTCGATGCGCAGTCGGGGTCCCGTGGGGCAGAAACTGTTGCTCCCGATGCATCACACGTGACGCCTCCGGGTGGATTCCCTCCCCGCTGACGTCCGACTACTGTGCAGTTCGTGAACGATCCGGAACTTCGCGCTGGTGACGCGGACCGCGATGCGACTATCTCTGAACTACGTGAGGCGTATGCCGAGGGCCGGCTCCTGCCGGAGGAGTTCAACGACCGCCTTGATCGCGCCCACGAAGCCAAGACCTTCGCGGACTTGCGAGATCTCACCGCGGATTTGCCACGAGAGACGGCCATTGCTCCGCAGGAGCCGAGTGAATCGGCGATGGAGCGCAAGAAGCTACGGTCCGCGTGGGCTTCATGGCTAGGTGTCGGTGTCCTCGTCAACATCATTTGGTTCGCCACCTGGATGGGTAGTGGCCCGGCCCCGTACTACTGGCCCATCTGGGTGGTCGGTCCGTGGGGCGGGGCCATGGTGATCTGGACGCTGGCCTCACGAGCCGAACGGTCATCGGATGACTGAACCGCTCTACCGGGCCATCGTGGAGGGCTTCAAAGGAATCTTCTCTGTCCTCGGAATGAAACTCGACATCGTTGGCGAGGAGAACATCCCTCTGCAGGGCGGGGCAGTGCTCGCGTTGAATCACACGAGTTATCTGGATTTCGCACTCGGAGGCGTACCCGCGGATCGGCGCGGGCGTCGATTCGTTCGCTTCATGGCGAAGGATTCGGTGTTTCGACATCCGATAGCGGGACCCTTGATGCGTGGAATGAAGCACATTCCCGTCGACCGGCACGATGGATCGGTCGCGTTCGAGACCGCCGTTGCGGCGGCCCGAGCAGGGGAACTCATCGGCGTCTTTCCGGAGGCGACGATGAGTCGTTCATTGGAAATCAAAGAGTTGAAGAATGGCGCGGTGCGGATGGCGCGCGGAGCTGAGGTCCCGCTCATCCCCATGATCGTGTTCGGTGGACATCGTGTCCTGTCTTACGACGTCCGCGACTTCACCCGGGGGCGGACGATTTGCATGACGATCGGACGCCCGATGGCCAGCAACGATGACGTCGACGAGATGACCCATGCACTCCGCAGCACCTTGAGCAAACTTCTCGACGAGACAATCGACAGGTACCCGGACAAGCCGTCGGGTGCGCCATGGATCCCGCAGCGACATGGTGGCTCTGCACCGTCACTCGAGGAAGCCGCTCGCATCGAAGAGCAGCGCCGAGCCGCACGGGAAACAACGTAGCGATTGACCGTGTGTGCTGGACGAGGCTGATCCGCTCGACACTCACCACTTCTTGGAGCTGATGAGCACGTTGCGCTCGGAGAGCAACTCCACTGTTCCCGATGTATTTCGCAGAAGTGGTCCCTCGCGCCCCCAGTACTGAGTGCGCTTCGATGGGAGTCCCTTGCCAATGAAGACCGTCAACGTTTTTCCGGCAGGGATCCGCGAGTTGATGACGAACGGATAGGTGGCGCTCCGGTATGCCAGGTAGTAGCCATCGAGATTAATTTCGGTGTTCGAGGTGTTCTTGATGATGATGTACTCCTCGTTGGCTGCCCGCGATGGCTTCTTTGACGCGGCGATGGGGTTGACGTCGGTGATCGTGAGCTGTCCCTGGGCCGGGTCCGTGCAGTCGACGACGCAGGGCCAGTCGAACCACGAGCGGAACGCAGTGGAGGGGTCCAGGAGATAGACGCCATCTCCGGTGAATCGATCACGGGCCACATTCGCCAACAGCGCTGTCGTCGACCCCATATACAAGTCTCGGGGGTTCGGTGACCCGGGAGTTCCTTGACCGACATGAACCACCCGGTAGTCGTCGGGGGTGAGCACCGATCCGTTCGGGAAGGTGAACCATGCTGTGGAGCCGGAATCTCGAAGAATCCAGCCGCTGAGGTCGACGACCGTTCCACCGGTGTTACGCACGATGACGTACTCCCCGTTTGGATTGGCGTTGTCGTTGCGGCTGGCATTCCAGTGAGCGATAAGACTCACGGATGCGTCCGGTTGTTCCGGCGGCCCGCAGAAACCTGGGTTCCAGATGCCCCGGCCTGCGGCCTGTGCGTTCGCCACGTGAACGGCGTAGGAATACGACAAAGCGGCCTCGTTGGACAGGGTGAACAGCGTCGCGAGCCCGGCGCTCGCCAACTCGGCTTGAACGTCGATGTCGTATTGGCCGGTGGCTGGATTCCACGCGAACGCGTACCGCTGAGGTCGATTGTCCAGACCTGTGGATTCCTTACTCAACGAGCGAAGTTGCACGGGCGTGCCCGGTGGAAGAAGGGAAGCCAGAACCCTGGTGGCCTCCACGGCTCCACACATGTCCTCATCCCTGTTCTTGTTGTAGAACCCGCGAACCTCAGGGGTGTTAATGCCGAGGAGTCGTACGGTGACGTAGGACGACGAGCCCTCCTCAATGAACCGGAAC
>WLWL01000088.1 GCA_012103605.1 Candidatus Nanopelagicales bacterium | reverse complement strand
CAAACCACTGGACAGGTGCGTTCAGGGGTGGAAAGAGTTCCGTGGACGTCTGGCCTTTCACAGGGATCGAGATTCGGCCGTCATCGAACTCGACCATGAGCAATGTCAACGGCGCTCCGAAGCTCGCTCTCATCTCAGCTTGATTGCCTACCGCCACAAGGTAACGACGTGGTCCGTCTGCGCCGAGTGCTTGAGGAAGAACAGGCGCGATGTCGACGAGCACCTCTACTGCTGCTGTAACAGGCGCCATCTCCGCAAGCGCTTGATTCCGGACGTCATCAAGACCTTCCGTCCACCTTCCCTCTGTCTCGATTGCATTGAGACTGGCTTCGGCATTCGCGAGATTAATCAGTACTGAGTCCACCCGAGGTGCCACTGTTTCGAGCCGGTCAATATCGACGGCGCCGTCGCTGAAGATCTTCTCTGAGCCGTTCTTGCCGGCGAGGTCTCCATAAAGGCCGAGAAGTTCACCGGTTGCCTGCGTAATCTCATCGGATGCGACTACAGCCGCTTTCCAATTCGCGACTGCGGTGACGAAGGTGTCGAATCTGCCGATCAGATTGACTTGCGGAGCCGTGGTGCTGCGTTCCAATATTGCTGTCGACTCAAGCGCCAACTCATACTCTTTTTCACCGGCTGCGTAGTCACCGGCGGTCAGGCCATCTGCGGCGTTGCTCAAATGGTCCTGGAGTCCGACTCCACCCGAACCTAGGAGAACGAGCGAATACGTCAGGCCGGCCTGCATCCACAGGATGAATCCTCCGACCACGGCGACCACCAGACCTGCAAGGATCCCAACGATGGCCCTGCTGCCTCGGCCGGCACCAGAACCCGGTGCAGAGGCCTGCGTTTCGGTTGTGGGGGAAGGGTCGGACACTCTGAAAGTGTATGTTCACGGTCCATTTTCAGGTGGACCACGGCGATTGCGGAGCCGATTCGGCCCAATGGGAATACATTCCTCTACTCTCGACCGGTGCAGCCAGTAAGTGCACTCCATACGGGGGTCGAGGGCCGGTCATCGAACCTCCTGCGCCTTCCGGGAACGTGGCTTCTACTCCTCGCCTACCTCACGGCCAATCTGTGGGCATGGGTCGGATCCGAGCCCGTCACCACGTGGGATTCGGGCCGCTACACGAGCGGCGACATATTCCTGTTCCTGAACCCGGGGGTTCCACCAACATTCCTGTTCAGCACGGTCAGCAGCCCATCTGTCGCGGTGTTCCTGCAGATGGTCATCTACGCCGCAGCCTGGATCAGTCTTGCCCTTGCGGTCCTGTATTCGCTCCACCGGTCGTGGATCCGATGGCCCATCGCCGTTCTAGCGCTCCTCGCATCCTTGGCGAGTCCCTTGTGGGCATGGAATCTCGTCATCGGGAGTGAAGGGCTTACCGTCAGTGCCGTTGTTCTATGGATGTCCACCTTCGTGTGGCTAGCGCGAAGTGCCAGAAGCCTTACCTGGATCCTGAGCACCGGAGCGGCGTCGGCGCTTCTCGTCACACGCCCACAGACAATCCTGTTCGTCGTCCCGATCCACATCGTCGTGTCGCTGTGGTGGTCCCGTAGACACCGGCGACCGTGGATCGACGTGAAGGGTTCATTGGCGGTCTCGCTCATCATTCTGCTCGCTGCAAGTGGCTGGAGTGTCTATCGATCTGCGCTCCTGGCCAACGATGACGTCTACTCCTTTCGCTACGCGTTGCACAATCTCGTGGAGAAGACCCCGTCATTTCGCCAATACGCCCTGAATGAATCCCCGCCGTGCGAAGCGATTCCGACGGCGCTCAATGGGCCGCAACCGTGGACAGATGTCATCGCGCTCGACAACACGTTGATCGGCTTATGCCCCGAGACATTCATCTGGTTCAAAAGTGACGCCGTGTCCCCCGTAACGTGGGTCCTCTACGACCCGCTTGCAGCGGCATTGAATTTTCGAGATGTGATGTGGGGGATTGCGCTCCCAGTGGGATCCGAGACGAGTGTCCTGCCGAGCGCCGTGGATGACTTGCTCCTGCCCGTCCACAACGTCTGGCTTGCTACCGGAGTAGCCCTCCTCGTAGGCCTTCTTCTTGGAGTTGTCGGTCAGGTTCGCTATCGAGTGACGCTCAGGAGTGTGGTGGGAGTCGCGATCGCCGTGGGCTCACTGACGTTGTACTTGTTCGCCGTGTGGGCGGCCGACGGCTATGACGTCATCCGGCACATGGTGCCCATCACGACCTTGCTTCCGATAGCCGCGTTGGTCCTCCCCACAGGGATGTCCGGGGGTGGACCTCGAGAGAGGAGTTCCTAATACGCGCCTCTGCCGCTCAGCACCACTTTCGCGGTCTTGGCAACAATGACCAGGTCGAGAGCAGGAGACCAGTTTTCGACGTAGTCCAGATCCATACGCATGCGCTCATCCCAATCGACTTCCTTGCGACCGGACACCTGCCACAGACCGGTAAGGCCAGGCTTAGTGAGGTGACGTCGATGGTCGGCGTCGTCAAAGAGGCCAAGTTCTTCCGGTAGCACGGGGCGGGGCCCGACGAGGGACATATTTCCGCGGATCACGTTCACCACCTGGGGCATCTCGTCGATGCTCCATCGGCGCAGTATCCGACCGAAGGGAGTAATTCTGGGATCTGACTTATAGCGATCGAAGATCTCTGCATCCGGCGTTCCGATGACTTCATCGCGCTGCTGATCCGCGCCGGCGTACATGGTGCGGAATTTGGTCACGGTGATCATGTCGCCGCCACGACCCACCCGTTGCTGCTTGTAGAACACCGGTCCGCGACTACTCGCGAACGTGCCGACAGCCGCCACGACCATGAACGGCATGAACAGCAGGAAGAACAGCAACCCGAAGACAACGTCCAGGGTTCGCTTGATGGCTCGCTTGGGGCCGGTGAGATGGGGCTCATCCAAGTGCAGCAGCGGCAGATCTGCAGCCATGCGCATCGTCACGCGGGGTCCTGCGACGTCCCCGATATTCGGTGCGACCAGGAGGTCGACGCGCGGCCCTTCGAGGCGCCAGGCGAGGCGTTGGATGACGGTCTGCTCGAGTGCCCGCGACCCAGCCACGGCGACAGTGTCCGCATCCTCCAGGCTGATGCGGGTCATGACTTCATCCAGCCATTGATCAAGGGCCTGATCGGTGACGTCGTCCGGTGGCTCGTCGACAACGTCGACGACTGTGAACCCGGCCACCGGGTCACGGTCGAGCATGTCCACGATCTCGGACTGAGCACTCCCCGAGCCGACGACAATGGTGCGGTGGAGGAAATGCCCATACATGCGCTCGTGGCGCAGCCATGCACGCAGAATCCATCGCACGGTCAGGAGCATGAGCATTCCGACGGTGAACGTGATGAGAACGAAACCTCGCGAGAGATCCAACTTCAGAGCGAAGGAAACAATCGCAATGGCGCCGAAAACCATCGCGGACGCACCAACGATTCGTTTGAACTCCTCGGAGCCCACACCCAAGATCCGAGTGTCATACGCGCCGCGCAGGACCAGCACCGATACCCAACTCACAACAACAACGAGTGCGAAGAACACATACGTGCTGTCGGAGATGTCGAGGTTGTAGGGAATCGTCCAGCGGAGGATGAAGCCGATGGCCGAGGCTGCCATCACCGCGAGCATGTCCCACACCACCGCCCGCGTTGCGTAGACCCGCAGCGGGTCACGCCTCAAATGCGGTTTGTCTCGATGCGACGCACTCGACAACGTGGGGTACGCAGCACCCTGTGGGCTGTTCGAGGGAGCCGATGGGCCTCCGTTGGTCGGTTCCCCTGCTTTCGGAGAGCCAAGGTCGTCACTCAACGCCATTGGTCACCTCCAGAAACAGGCCAGCCTCGTCGACCACTCCTCTACGAAGGTACCAGCGGAAGCCGCAGACCCCCTCTCAACGGGATCTTTCGGGGTGCCACTGCCCCGTTTTCCCCTACTGCAAATACACGCGGATGGGGATCTCGGTGAGCGTGATTTCGGTGCTTGGCCCGGCCTCAACGCAATTGGCCAGCGGGTCACAGGTGAGTTGAGAGTTCTCTGGCGTGGTGTACGCGGCTTCACCGTCTTCTGCCCACGCCACGACCCAACTCGTCCCGTCTCGGCTGAAGTCACACGCGACCGCACCCGCGTTCTCCGTGCAGCCATTGAAGCTGGCACCAATCACCCAGTTGTCCAGGGCAAAGAAACCTTGCTCGGCATCGGAGCCCGCGAACGCTTGAATGCCGAGGAACTCGAGAGGAGCCAGGGACCAGATGTACCAATAGGACCGGTCAATGCCCAGGCGGAGGTCGTCCAGGTAGGTGCGCACGACAATGCCAGCTGCTTCGTCACCGGTGATCTCGCGCCCCTCGATGTCGCCGGGTCCTGCGATTCCGTAGTTGACCTCGGTGTCCCAGATAGGAAGCTCGGGGGCGCCGGATGCAGCGAGGGTGTCCTTGAACTTTTCGACCAGCGAGGCTCGATCAGCGGCGGTGCCCTGGCCATCTGGGTACGTGTGGACCGACCATACGTCGACGGGCCAATCGAGTTTCTCGAGTTCGCTGAGGTACTCGGGGAAGAAGCGATCGAACGACGCCGTGAGTCGAGTCGAGGGTGACGGTGCCACCACCAGAGCATCCGGGTCGTTGGCCTTGATGATGTCGTAGGCGCGCTTGGTCATCTCTGCCATTTCCGCCGGAGTTCCGCGGTAGAAGTTAGCTAGATTGGCTTCGTTCCAGATCTGATAGTTGTCTATCCGGTCGCCGAATCGCGTGACTACTTCGGTTACCCACTCGTCCCAGTCGTCGAGATTGGCGGGAGCGCTGGCCGCACCTGGTTGCGGATAGTCCGCCTCGTTGACTTCCTGGGCAGCCCACTCCGGGGTGGTCCCGAGGACGTAAAGGATGTCTTCCATTCCCTTGCTCGTGGCGTTCTCCAGGGCGCCTTCGAGGTTGTCCCACTTGAATTCACCTTTGGCCAACTCGATTTGGGACCAGCCCGTGCCGTTATCCCACAACCGGAGAGCCCCAAAGGGTGCCGACGCCCATGCGCCGCCCTCGGCACCCTCGATGTGAAGGCCAACCAGAGAACGCTGAATGGCATTCGGGTCTTCGGTCACCTCCGGAGCAGGGGTCTCCGGCGCAGACGAGTCCGCGACATCGGTGGCCTCTCCTCCACCACCACCGCAGCCCGCCAACAACAGGACTGCGGCCCCTACTGCCGCTACGGCTGCGCCTGAACGGCGGCGCGAGCCGCCCCGTTCTCGCGCTGCTTCGCCAGCAACTTGTCGTAGTTGGCTTGGCTTCCGAACCATAGGGGACTACCACCAATCGCGAGTTGTGTTCCCGGCGCGGCCGGCGAGCACTGGTTCAACGTGTTGCACTGCCAGACCACTCCGGCAGGAACAGTGTACGAGCCGACTCCGGCGTTGTTCCACACCACAAGTTCGGGGTTGTTGGCGTCACCTAGTTGGCAGACGTTCGGCTGGCTGGCGTTGCCCCGGGTGCAGGAGTAGAAGCTGCCAACCATCCAGTCGTAGGCGCTCTGGTAACCGGCACGACCAGCGTCACCGTCGGGTGCGTTGTCCAGAATGATGCCGAGGCGACCGTCCGGGCGGTACCAGTAGTACCAGTAGGTGCGGTCAACGTTCAGCAGGATCGAGTCCAGGAACGTGCTTGCTGCCCAGTCAGCTGCTTGACC
>WLWL01000087.1 GCA_012103605.1 Candidatus Nanopelagicales bacterium | reverse complement strand
TGGCGACCTGGGGGGCGCGGTTCCCCACGTCGGCCACCATCGCGACACCGTCCACGTTTTCCACCAAGGACTGCGAGTCGGCCGTGACGTAGAGCAACTCCCCTGCTTGTGCTGGTGTTTCGCTCAGCGCCTCCGTGGTGTTGCGGGCGCTGATGACGTCCATGTCGTCGCGGGCGTTCATTTCGCCGAGGTTGCCGGTCGCCTCTGCTCCCAGGGTGACTTCGTAGAGCCGTTGCTCCTTTTGGCCGAATCGGGGATTGCTCCACAGTTCGCCCACGCCGTCGGCGTTGGCTTGGTAGACCACCACGTCGCCGGCTTCCAGGCGTTCGTCGATCGCGATCTCTTCGGTCGCGCGCATGACCGTGACGGCCGTGAAGTCCCTGGTTGAGGCGAGTCCTTGGCTGGCGAGCGTCTTGTTCACCAGAAGGGCTCGTGGCTCGATGGGCAGTTCCACGCGCCACTGCAGCGCGCGCACTTCAATGGGTGGGCCTTCGGGAATCAACCGGCGCACCACCAAGATCACCAGAACGATCCCGACAATGAAGGTCGGGATCGCGACCGGGGTGAAGGCGAAGAAGTTGAGCTCCACTCCCCCGAGGTCGGCCAGCGACGCAATCAGGAGGTTGGAGCTCGTGCCGATGATCGTGATCGTTCCGCCGAGGGCCGCGGCGAAGGCGATCGGCATCAGGACACGTCGGGCGGGAATGCCCCTGGTTTGCTCGAGTTCTTGGGCGGCCGGAATCGTCATGGCGATTATCGGGGTGTTGTTCATCAGCGATGACGCAAATCCGACGGGGAACAGCAGTCGGATCAGCGACTGTTGGAGGTTGGACGCGCTTCCCAGGATCTTGCGAGTCGCACGAGAGACGATCCCGGTGTGCACAACACCCGCTGCGACGACGAGCATCGCGGCCACGGTGACCACACCCGTGCTGGACAGGCCGCTGAGCAAGTCACTACTCGGAGCAACACCCAGCAGGCCGGCCAGGGTGAGCGTCGCCGCGAAGGCGAGCACCGGCGGCACACGCCCGGAGGCCAGGGCAATCAGGCAGCCGAGGATCAGCAGGCTGGCAACAAGCACGGGTGAACGGCCCTACGGTCGACGGGCGATTAGTCGAGGGCTTCGGACGCCGGAATGCGCGCATTGAACAGCAACACTCCACCGGCTCCGGCGAGCGCCGACACGAGGTTCTTCGCCCACAGGTGTTCGAAGACGAGCACTGCAGCGGAGTTGCCGGGCTCAAGCATGTCCGCAACGTCCTGGAAATCATCGTTGTCGACGTAATCGCCGTCGGGAACAACGGTCAGTTCTGCCCATCCGCCTTCTTCCATGTCGGCGGCCTCGAGGGTGACGACATCGCCGTCGACGGTCTTCGCGACGAATTCCAAGTCCAGGATCGCTATCTGACCGCTGTCGACCAGATTCGCGAGTTCGGGGAGGATCTCGCCGCTGAACTGATTCCCGGGAAAGCCCAGAACGAGTACCTCGATGGGACCGGTTGACATGTGTGCTCCTTTGTTTTCGGTGATGTGATTACTGACATTCGCTTGCTTGACCGAACGCATCGTCCAGGTCGTCTTTACGCTGACCGAGGAGATCGCCGAGGCCGGCGAGGAAATCTCGGGTGAGCGCCAACGTGGTTCCTCCGGTGATGGCGGCTTGGGCCGCTTCGAGTCCCTTGTCGACGTTGGAATCAGCCGCCATCGCTGCCTCGATGTGCACCACGGTCTCGTCCTTGGCGGCGACGATCGCGGTGATGTCCGTGCCGAAGTCGACAACGTTGGATGCACTGTCCTTGTAGTCGAGGGGGGCTTGGCCGACGGTGAAGGCGAGCTCCTCGACGGCGCCGTTGACGTCGGCCATCTGGGCCTGCAATTGGGTGATGTACTGGTCGAAGACTTCAGCGTCGGCGGTGGGCTCGTAGGAGAGGTCATCTCCAACAGCATCGACGGTGGCCAGCAGGTCGTCGAACACCGTGCACACACTTCCGGCCCAGAGGACTTCTTCGGGGATGGTCGGTTCCGGCTCGGGCTCGGCCACTTCTTCTTCGCTGCTGCAAGCGGCCAGGCTCAGGCTGAGCACGAGAGCAGAAGCCAATGCCCCTAGGGGCGCCATACGGCGTAGAACCTCCACGAAGCAACTCCTTGTGACCTATGGGCGTGGGGTGGGACCCCCACAACTAAGCACATCACCCCTAGGGCGCGCACGGGAAGGAACAAATGGGCCCTGTTTGTCTCATGTCCTTGGGTTTGGATAGATCGGTCCCCACAATAGGAACATGTCCAAGAGCCCTTGGGTCCATCGAACGGCCGCCGTCGTCGCGGCGGGATTCTTGATTTTCGGCGTCGCCGCGTGTTCAAGCGACGGAGATTCGACCACTGCCGAGGTGTCCGAAATGTCCAAAGACGAGCTCTTGGAGTTCCTCGTGTCCGGGGGCACGACCCAGGAAGAGGCGGTGCGCATCATCGAGGACTTGGGGTACGAGTGGCGGGTGGCCTCCATCGACGGGGTCCCGCAGCCGACCACGAGGGACTACCGAGAAGACCGCGTCACGATGGATATCGACGACGGCGTCGTCGTCGGCGCACGCTGGGAATAGCCGGCCCACGCTGCCCACTCCATCGACCCGCGAGCGCTGTCGACTCACCAGCACTATCTACCTGCCAGCGCTATCGACCGACGCTTCCCCGTTATCCCCCACGTCTCACCGTCAGGTGAGACCGGCGAGACCACCCAGGAGCAGTTTCACGCCGAAGATCACCAGCACCACGATGGTGATGGCATCACTGTTGGACTTCATCCACTCGCCGAGGTTCGCGAGTAGTTCATCGGCTTTAGAGCGCATCAGAACGTAGATGCCCATCGGCACCAGCACCGTCACACTCGCGACGATCACGTAGGCGATCCCGGTGATCCACAGTTCGCTCGATGAAAGGTCGGCCGCTCCCAAGGTCGCGGCGGCTCCCAGAGTCAGCATCAGGTTCTTCGGGTTGATGCCGCCGAGGAGGAACCCCAAGACCGCGGCCCTACCGGGTGCACTGTCCTGGAGACCGGACATCCACTTCGGCGGCGTGGGCTCCTGGCCGCTGGGCACACGTTGACGCCACTTGCGGACCGCGGCGACGAGTAGCAGCGCACCGAGAAGGGTCTTCAACCATTGCGTCCACCGTGCCGGATCGTCCGAAACGGCCAGGCCGAACGCGACCCCCACAGCGCACACGACACCGACACCGAGGACCCACCCCAGGGTGAAGGAGAGCCCTGACGGCAGCGCTCTACTGCCCTGCAAGATGAGAACAAGAGCAATGACGGCAGCCGCACTCGCGGCGACACCGATGGCGAACGGCAGAGTTTCGCTCAACGTGGATAACACTGGTCCCTCTTCCTGAGCCGGCGAGACGATTTCGAGGCCCTCGTCTGCCGACATCATTCACAATGAAGGGCCACGGGGCAGGCACATCGATCGAGATGGGACAAATTGGTACCATCTGTTCCACCCGACCTTTGGGGATTCCATCGTGAAAGTCCTTCTCGCGCTCGAGCGGCTCTTGGAGTCCTATCCCATCGAGCAGATCACCTCTGGTCGGCTCGCTCGGGAAGCAGGTATTTCTCGTTCTACTTTCTACCGCCAATACGCCAGCGTGGATGACGTCCTGGTCCAACTGTTCGATCACGTCATTACCGAGATGACGGTCGCCAGCGACGGCTGGATCTCCGGCACGAACGTTCACTTGGAGCCGCAACTACGGGGTCTCCATCAGGTTTATCTCACCCATGGGCCTTTGCTGCGGGCCGTTGCCGATGCTGAAGTTGGCGAGCTGAAGGCGACATCCGAGGCCTACACGTCCATGATGGCTATGTGGGATGAGGCCGTGACGGTGAGAATCCAAGAGTCCTACCCCTGGGTGAAGCAGCCGGCACTTGTCGCCCATGCGTTGAACGCAGCCGATGAGCGGCTGATGTATTACGACTACGGCAAAGGACCCGACTCGATCTCCGAAGAGCTTTTCGAAGACACGTTTCAGGTCATGTACCGGATGTGGTGCAGTGCCCTCGGCATTCAGCCAGGTTCAGAGGAACGGGTAATCTAGCGGGGCGATGTCCCTTCTTTCTGCTCTCGAAGACCTCCTGCGGTCGACCCCTATCGACGAAGTGACCGTGGGGCGACTGTGCCGACAACAAGGTGTTTCTCGGTCCACCTTCTACCGTCAGTTCGACAGCTTGGACGACGCCCTCGACCAACTCTTCCAGTCGGTGGTCACCGAAATGGTCACCGCCGGTGACCCGTGGCTCTCGGGCGCCAACCTGCGTGTGGAACCGCACCTTCGGGCCGTCTATCGGGCCTACCTGAACCACGGTCCCTTGATGCGGGCGGTCGCCGACGCCGAAATGGGTGAGCTGAAAGCGACCTCGCAGCACTATCGAGAAATGATGGCTATGTGGGACGAGGCGGTTGCCCACCGGCTCTCTAATTCCTACCCCTGGGTCGACAAGCCCCACATGGTGTCGCACGCGTTGAACGCCGCCGGTGAGCGCATCATGTACTACGACTTCGGGGGCGGGCCCACGCAGGTGACCGATGAGGACTTCGACGCTACGGTGCAGATCATGTACGCGATGTGGTGCAGCGCCCTGGGCATAGCGCAGGGATCCGAGAAGCAGATCGCGCAGAGGTGAGAGCGAGTTCGTGTCCGACAAAACCCCTGAACCCGTGGAGAGCAGCAGTTCATCTCTTCCGGTGACCTTGCCCTCGTCATCGGCGGACTGGCGTGAACTCGTCGCGGTCATTCTCATTTCCGTGACGACCATCCTCACCGCGTGGACTGCCTTCCAGGCGAGCAAGTGGGGTGGTGCGATGTCGATTAACTTCAGCCAGGCATCCGCCGCGCGCATCGACGCCGCACGCTTCGAAAGCGACGCGAATCGACAGGCATCCGTCCAGGTCGCGCTGTTCACCCAATGGCTCAATGCCCAGACAAGCGACAACGACGACTTAGCGGTCTTCCTCCGCGACTCATTCCCAGAGCCCTTGGCGACTGCCACATCCGACTGGCTCGACGAGCGGGCAGTTGACTCGGAGGCCGCCCCGCAGACGCCTTTCAGTATGCCCAGTTACGTGCTCGACAACGCTGTGAGAGCCGAGGAAAGGCAGGCACAAGCCGAGCAGCTATCCGCCCAGGCTTTAACAAGTAACCGCAATAGCGACAACTACACGGTTCTGACGATCTTGTTCGCCACCGTGTTGTTCTTCGCTGCGGTGTCTAACCGCGTGAAGAGGTCACTGAGTTCGTGGACGCTCATCGGCGTCGCACTCGTTGTTTTCGTCGGCTCGGCGACCGTCTTGGCGTCGCTACCGAAACTGTTCTAGCGACGCTAGAACGGCTTGGCGCCGCCCGCCCCGTCGGATGGACGGCCCGCGGAACCTGTCTTCTTGTATCGGCGCCACGGCCCGGGCAGCACCCAGATGAACATGCTCAGCACCCACACCACGAGCGTGCCCCACAGCCAGCCCCAACCACTGATGGAGATGCCGTCGGTGAACAGTGCGGTCACTGCCAACGCCAAGAACGTCGACGCCAGTCCCGTCAATGGCACCAGCGACCCCGCGTGACGCAGCAGCGTGCGGAACATCAGCCATGTGAACAGGGCGGAGAGGATGGCGAACACCACCAAGCTCACCAGGAAGCCCGTCACGCCGTCGATACTGAAGTCACTG
>WLWL01000086.1 GCA_012103605.1 Candidatus Nanopelagicales bacterium | reverse complement strand
TGATTGGCAAAGCGGTCGCCATCTTCGGTCTCCTCGTGCTGTTGACGCTGTTCACGATCTGGTGGGAGCGCAGGGTCGTCTCCCGCATGCAAAACCGGGTCGGCCCGAACCGAGTGGGGCCGCAAGGACTGCTGCAGTCCTTGATGGACGGCTTCAAGTTGGCGTTGAAGGAAGAGATCATCCCCAAGGCTGCCCACCTCGGGGTGTACTGGATTGCACCGGTGATCTCAGCGACCGCTGCCTTCATTGCCTTCGCGGTCATCCCCTTCGGTCCCACCGTCTCAGTCTTCGGCGTAGAAACACCACTCCAGTTAACCGACTTCCCTGTCTCCGTTCTCTACGTGCTGGCGATCGCGTCGATCGGTGTCTACGGGCTGGTTCTCGCCGGATGGTCCTCGGGGTCCACGTACCCGCTCCTCGGCGGCTTGCGATCCACAGCACAGGTCATTTCGTACGAGATCGCGATGGGCCTGTCCTTTGTCGCGGTCTTCATCTACGCAGGATCGATGTCCACCTCGGAGATCGTGGCAGCCCAGCAGCCCATTTGGTTCGCTGTCATCTTGCTCCCGAGTTTCCTGATTTACGTAACATCCATGGTCGGTGAAACCAACCGTGCACCCTTCGATCTTCCAGAAGCCGAGGGGGAGTTGGTCGGTGGCTTCCACACGGAGTACTCCTCACTGAAGTTTGCGTTGTTCTTCCTCGCCGAGTACATCAACATGGTGACCGTTTCCGCTCTAGCGACCACGTTGTTCCTGGGCGGTTACTTGGCTCCGTGGCCGCTCTCCCTGTGGGAGGGCGCGAACTCTGGATGGCTGCCGGTCGTGTGGTGGCTGATCAAGGTGCAGCTGTTCATCTTTATCTTTATTTGGCTTCGGGGAACGCTGCCGCGTCTGCGCTACGACCAATTCATGAAGTTCGGCTGGAAAGTGTTGATTCCGGCTGCTCTGGTGTGGGTGGTAATCGTGTCGATCGCGCGCCTGTTCCGCAACGACGTGGCGCTATCCAACACCGAGTTGTTGTTCATCGGCGCCGTCATCATCGCGACGCTTCTTGGAGGCTCCTGGCTGCTGAGCGCACGCGCGAATCGGAAGGAGCAGCGTCGACTCGACGCGGAAGCGGAGAACGCCCGTCGGGTCAACGAGGTCTTGACGGGAGCCGCAACCGGTCACCCGGTGCCCCCTTTACCTGGCCAACGATTCGAGTACACCCCCCGACGAGCCACCGTGACGACGGCCGAGGTGTCGTCGCCGGAGGCCATTGATGCCGATGCCCAGGAGGACCCCCATGGCTGAGATGCCACAAGCTGTTCGTGGGTTCGGGGTAACGCTCACAACGATGTTCAAGAAGGTCGTCACCGAGCAGTACCCGGAGGATAAGCAACCGACGAAGCCGCGCTTCCACGGTCGACACCAGTTGAACAGGTGGGCGGACGGTCTGGAGAAGTGTGTCGGGTGCGAACTATGCGCCTGGGCCTGCCCGGCCGATGCCATCTACGTAGAGGGCGCCGATAACACCGACGAGGAGCGATTCTCGCCGGGGGAGCGTTACGGGCGCGTCTACCAAATCAACTACCTGCGCTGCATCTTCTGTGGCCTGTGCATCGAGGCTTGCCCGACGCGCGCCCTGACGATGACCAATGAGTACGAACTCGCTGACAGCAGTCGCGCCGATCTCATCTACGAGAAAGATCAACTCCTGGCACCGCTGCTCCCCGGCATGGTCCCGCCACCGCATCCCATGGTTCCGGGCACCTCGGAGCAGGACTACTACGCCAACAAGGTGACTGGCTCCTCACCGAACCAAGGTGAGGCAGTGTGAACGGTGGAGCGGTGGGAACCGGGGAAGCGATCGTCTTCTGGGTCAGTGGCACCCTCGCGGTGATCGGTGCGCTCGGCATGGTGATCTCGAGAAAGGCCGTGCACAGCGCCCTGTTCATCGCCCTCACCATGATCAATCTGGCGATCCTTTACGTTGCGAATTCGGCTCCCTTCTTGGGAATGGTCCAGATCATCGTTTACACCGGTGCCGTGATGATGCTGTTCCTCTTCGTTCTCATGGTGGTCGGAGTCGACTCCTCTGACTCGCTGATCGAGACCATCAAGGGCCAGCGGGTGGCTGCCTTTCTCCTCGGAGTCGGCTTCTCCATTCTGCTGATCGCAGGAATCGGCAACGGCTTGATGGAAACGTCCTCGACAGGGCTCGACGCAGCCAATGCCGCCCAGGGCGGAAATGTGGAAGGGCTCGCGGCCCTGATGTTCGGTCCCTACCTGATCGCCTTCGAGGTAACCGCCGCGTTGCTGATCACTGCGGCCATGGGTGCCATGATCCTCACGCACCGCGAAAGGTGGATGCCCAAACGAACGCAGCGAGAGTTGTCCCAAGAGCGTTTCGCTTCGGGGGCGCACCCGGGGCAACTCCCCCCACCGGGCGTCTACGCGCGGCATAACGCGGTGGACACACCCGCCCTCCTGCCGGACGGAAGCACGAGCGACATCAGCGTTCCGGAGCCGCTCAGGGTCCGTGACGATATCCGGGACGTCGATCCGGCAGAAATCGACGAAGTGCGTCAACTGTCTGCCGATTCGTCCGGTGAGGATGACGGCCGATGAATCCAGCCAACTACGTTCTGCTCTCCGCGTTGCTGTTCAGCATCGGTGCGATCGGGGTGCTCGTTCGTCGCAACGCGATCATCGTCTTTATGTCTGTGGAACTGATGCTCAATGCGGCGAACCTTGCCTTCGTCGCGTTCGCTCGCATGAATGGAAATCTCGACGGCCAGGTCGTCGCGTTCTTCGTGATGGTCGTGGCCGCGGCCGAAGTGGTCGTGGGCTTGGCGATCATCGTGACCATCTTCCGCACCAGACGTTCCGCATCGATCGACGAACCCAATCTTCTGAAGTACTAACGAATAACGAATAGGACGGATACGTGACCGAGATCGTCCCCGCCGAGGGGATCTTCGCGCTGCTGTGGGTGATTATCGCCCTCCCGGCAGCCGGCGCGGCCATCCTGCTGTTCGCCGGTCGGCGCACCAATTCGTGGGGCCCGATACTCGGCGTGCTCACCGTGGTGGCGTCTGCCGTCATCAGCGTCTTGATGTTGCTCGCACTGATGGAGCGACCCGCGAAAGAGCGCACGGTCGTGCAGAACGTGTATGACTGGGTGTTCGTCGGCTCCTTCCAGGCCTCCTTCGCGCTGCAACTCGATCAGCTGTCCATGGTCTTCGTCTTGCTGATCACCATCGTCGGTGCGCTGATTCACATCTATTCGCTCGGCTACATGTCCCACGACCCGGATCGACGCAAGTTTTTCGGCTACCTGAATCTGTTTGTCGCCGCGATGCTGGTGTTGGTGCTCGCCAACAACTACCTGCTGTTGTACGTCGGCTGGGAAGGGGTCGGGCTCGCGAGTTACCTGCTGATCGGTTTCTGGCAACACAAGCCGAGTGCCGCGGCAGCAGCGAAGAAGGCATTCGTGATCAACCGAGTAGGAGACGTCGGTCTTTCGCTAGCCATCATGCTCATCTTCGTCACCTTCGGATCGATCACCTTCCAGGACGTCTTCGGGCAAGCAAGTGACGCGAGTGAGGGAACCCTGACGGCCATCGGCCTGTTGTTGCTCCTTGCCGCTGCCGGCAAGTCAGCCCAGTTCCCCCTGCAGGCCTGGTTGTTGGACGCCATGGAGGGACCCACACCGGTGTCCGCCCTCATCCACGCGGCCACCATGGTCACCGCCGGTGTCTACTTGATCGCCCGCAGCAACGCCATCTACGACGCTGCAGCATGGGCCGCGACGGCCGTTGTCGTTGTCGGACTGATCACGATCTTCATGGGCGCGATCATTGGTTCCGCCAAGGACGACATCAAGAAGTCGCTGGCAGGATCCACGATGAGCCAGATCGGCTACATGGTGTTCGCCGCCGGTCTCGGCCCCATCGGTTACGTCTACGCGATCTTCCACCTGCTCACCCACGGTGTGTTCAAGGCCGGCCTCTTCCTCGGAGCCGGATCCGTCATGCACGGAATGAACGACAACGTGAACATGCGCCGCTACGGAGCGCTTCGGGGAGTCATGGGTGTCACCTTCGTGACGTTCATGGCCGGATATCTCGCCATCATCGGCATACCGCCGTTCGCTGGATTCTGGTCGAAGGACGAGATCATCCACGCCGCGTTCGAGCGCAACTGGATTATCGGCGCTGCTGCCATCCTCGCCGCCGGCGTCACCGGCTTCTACATGACCCGCATGATCGCCATGACGTTCTTCGGCAAGAAGCGTTGGGAAGACGATGCTCACCCGCACGAGTCACCCTCGGTGATGACCATCCCCCTCGTATTGCTTGCGCTCGGATCTGCCTTCCTCGGTATGGCCCTGCTGTTCTGGGGAGACATCAAGGATTGGCTCAAGCCCGTTGTGGGATACGAGTCGGTCCCCACCCCCTTGCCCACGTCCTTCTATATCGCCGTCACCCTGATCGTGGTCATCATCGGCGCCATCATCGGTTGGGTCATGTACGCCCGGAGGGATGTACCCATCGAGGCTCCCACGGGCAACGTCCTCACGCGCGCGGCACGTCAGGACCTCTACGGCGATGCCGTGAACGACGTGCTCGTCGTGCAACCCACCTACCGGGCAGCGGAGATGATTACCACCTTCGACAACAAAGCTGTCGACGGCTTCGTCAATTGGACTGGAACCTTCGTCGGTGACCTGGCTCGTCGCTTGCGGCGAAGCCAGAGTGGTTTCGCACGTTCCTACGCCTTGTCCATGGTGGGAGGCGCCCTCATCGTCGCTATCGCACTCGTCTTGGTGGTGCTGTCATGAGTGCCTTCCCCTGGTTGACGACCCTTGGCCTGCTGCCCTTGATCGGCAGCATCGTGGTCGCCCTTCTTCCGAAGTCCAAGCCGACGCTGGCCAAACAGGTCTCGCTCGTGGTCTCCGGTGCCGTTTTGGCATTGACGATCGCGATGGCCTTGCAGTTCGACGGCGCATCCACGCAGCCCTTCCAATTCGTGGAGTCCTACCCCTGGATCCCGTCGTTCGGCATCTCGTACTCGGTAGGAGTGGACGGGATAGGACTGGTGCTCATCGCGCTGGCCACAACGCTCGTTCCCATCGTGATCCTGGCGGGTTGGCGCGATATTGAAGGTGACCAAGAGTCCGAGGGTTCGGTCAAGGGTTACTTCGCGCTGATCTTGGCCCTCGAAGCCTTGATGATCGGCGTCTTCGCTGCGACGGATGTCTTCTTGTTCTACGTCTTCTTCGAAGTGATGCTCATCCCGGTCTACTTCATGATCGGTCGCTACGGCGGTCCACAAAGGTCCTACGCGGCGATCAAGTTCCTTCTCTACAGCCTGCTCGGCGGCCTGTTCATGTTGGCGTCGTTGATCGGCCTGTACGTGGTCTCCGCTCGAGAGTTGGGCAGTGGAACTTTCGACTTCCTGTCCTTGGTGGGCCTGGAGATGGACCCCAACACGCAGAAGATGCTCTTCCTCGGCTTCTTCTTCGCGTTCGCGATCAAGGCTCCCCTGTGGCCGTTCCACACCTGGCTTCCGGACGCAGCAGCGCAATCCAAGCCCGGCACGTCGGTGCTACTGATCGGTGTTCTCGACAAAGTAGGAACTTTCGGAATGATCCGCTACTGCTTGCCGATCTTCCCGGCAGCCAGCGAGTTCTACGCACCGGTCGTGATCGGCATGGCCTTGATCGGCATCTTCTACGGAGCGTACGTAGCCCTCACCGCCCAGGACATGCGGCGCTTGTTCGCCTACTCCTCCATGTCTCACTTCGGGTTCATCGCGCTCGGCATTTTCGTCTTCACGAGCTCGGGTCAATCGGGCTCAGTGGTTTACATGGTGGCGCACGGTCTGTCCACCGCTGCCCTGTTCCTGACCGCGGGCTTCTTGATGTCACGGCGCC
>WLWL01000085.1 GCA_012103605.1 Candidatus Nanopelagicales bacterium | reverse complement strand
CCATGGCGAAGATCTCAGGCATTTACTACATCGAGGCTTTTCGCACGCAGTACGGCAAGCGCTGGATCTCCGCAATGCCGACGAATCTCTACGGCCCGAATGACAACTTTGACCTCGAGTCCTCGCACGTTCTTCCCGCGTTCATTCGCCGCTTTCATGAAGCGAAGCGCGACGGACGGGACAAGGTAACGGTCTGGGGCACAGGTGCACCGCGGCGCGAGTTCCTGCACGTCGACGATCTCGCCGACGCATGCCTCATGCTCATAGACATGTACGACTCTCCCGAGACCATCAACGTGGGTTGGGGCGACGACCTCCCCATCAAGGAGCTTGCTGAAACCGTTGCGTCCGTCGTTGGCTTCGACGGCGAAATCGAGTGGGACACCTCCAAGCCCGACGGAATGCCGCGCAAGTTGCTCGACACTTCGCGGATTAACGCGCTCGGATGGCATCCCACGATCAAGCTCCGGGACGGTGTTGCTTCCACCTACGACTGGTATGTCGAGAACTACGAAGCCGCGTGATTCTTGCAACGGCAGCCGGAGTCGATATCAGTGCGGGTGTGGTCGTCACTTTCCATGAAGTAGAACGCAGTCATGTGACACAGCGCCATGTGCACGTCTTCTATTCGCCCCATGTGATCCGATGGCACATGGACGTGGATATCGGCCATCGGACCTGACTTGCCGCCCTGGAAACCGGTCAACGCCACCACATCCATCTGCAGTTCCTTCGCCGCCTCAATCACGTTAATGATGTTCGGTGAAGAACCAGAACCGCTGATGGTCACCAACACATCCCCGGGTTTGCCGAGGTTGCGAAGCTGCTCAGCGAAGACGACATCGTAGGAAACGTCGTTGGCGTACGCAGTGATCGTAGGTATGGAATCGGTCAAGGCCACTACCCGGAAGCGCTCGTCTTTGCCGTAACTGGCGCCCTTCCCCAGGTCAGTGGCGAAATGAGATGCCGTTGCTGCGCTGCCACCGTTGCCGGCCACAAAAATCGTCGCCTGCTCACTACGAGCACGAGCCAACCGTTCAATCCACGCGTTGATGGCGTCCTCGTTCACGGCATTAATCGCGGCACTCAACTGCGCCCGATAGTTCTCAACGTGACCCACGCTCAGCCTCCCTAGCCATTACCGCCGCACCCACCAGAACAGTACGACCCGTGGGGTCCCCCAAGCGGACGGCGGGCGGCGGGCGCTCGGATTTGCTCGCCTTCTGCGCGAGGGCCTGCGTCAGGGGGTCGAGTAATCGCTCACCTTGAGCACTCATTCCACCTCCGATAACGATCATGGCCGGGTCGAGAACAACGCAGGCGGACCACAACCCGGTAGCGATGTCGGCTACCCACTGCCGGTGGATCTCAGGGTCGGCGAGTACGTCGGCGGCTGGCCGACCATGGTCGGTCTCCAGCCAGTAGCCGCTCACCGCTCGTTCGAAGCAGCCGATCTGGCCGCAGTTGCACGGCTTATCGTGACCGAGGGGAAGGTGCCCGAGTTCTCCAAACATGCTGTGAGCACCGCGAATGAGTTGATGGTTTGCCACGAAGGCAGCTCCCACACCCGTGGACATCGTCACATACAGCAGCGGGTCTTCATTTTGATCGAGCAGCGAGTACTCACCCAGGGCAGCGACGTTCGCGTCGTTGTCTGTCACGACGGGAATACCCAGGGCGTGTTGCAAAACGCTCGAAATATCGGTTCCCTCCCAACCCGACACGTGCATTGAGCGCACGCACGTCTGCTGTGGGAAGTCGAAGACTCCTCCGAAGGCGACACCACACGCCGAGATGTCGTCGATCATGGATAAGCACGTGGAGATGATGCGGTCAAGGGACTCGCTCGCGTGAGAGGCGCTCGGCCAGGTCGTGTAGCCCGTGATTGCACCCTCAGACACCACGGCCACTGCGGTCTTGCTTCCACCGATGTCGATCGCTAGATACCGCACGCACGCACGGTAGTAGGCCGAGGTCGTTCCAGGACGCTCACGAGACACGGATCTGGCTTAGGGTGATGGTGAACCAAGGAGGAGTCATGGCTGAAGCGGAAGAGGTTTTCGCACCCCGCAGCGTGCTGCTGCCTGGGCGCCGCTCCCTGATGGTGCGGCTCACCTGCAACGGGGGCATGCGTCCAGCGCTTCTGGATGTGCTGAACTCCTATGCCGATGGACTGGGTGAAGAACCCGGTACGGAGCTGTTTGTTGTGAGCTTGGATCCTGACGACGAAACGATCGTGTGGTTGTACGAGATCTTCAAAGACGAGGACGCAGAGAACGAACACCGGGCTTCGAACGGCTTCCAGTCGTTAATGCAGTCGATGCCGCCCCTTTTGGCGTCACCGCCAGCTGTGCTGCGCACCGTCCCGTTGCGGATGAGCATGCAAGAGGACGTCCTCAGTGAGGACTGGGAGTTCTGAGGAACGTCCCTCCCGTTCGCGCCTGGTGGATAGCCGGAGGGTTCTTTGCACTGTGGCTTCTCGTGATGCTGGCGGGAGCCGATAAACTTCCCCCGCTCGGGTTTGGGTGAATCGTCGTCGGGCTCGTCACCGTCATTGCTCAGCCACGATAGGAACCCACGCATAGCAGTTCCGGCACTCGAAGTGTCTTGCCGTCAGACGCCTTGATCAAGTGATGCATCCACATCGGTGCGACGCGCATCACCGTCGACGACCGGGACATTGCGCCAGCGTTCGAGTAGTCCCGGTGTATCAAGGATGCGGACCAGCATGTGGGCCGACGGAGTCACCGTCCCGCGCGCGTACGTACTCAGTCGAGAAGCTGACGTACCGACGCGCTCTGCGAACTGCCCCGCGGTCAAGCCGGAGGCCTCAATTGCCCGGCGAACACGATCTGCAACCAGAGCACGCTCGCGAGCCTCGGCGTTGTCCCGTGCTCTATCAATAGCAAGCTGAAACAAGGCCCTGACACCATCGCGTGGGGCGTACTCCAGGTACCGCTGGATCTTCCGGGACACCGGACCCCATGGATCGACCTTCAACTCGTCGAAGACTGGACGCCAGTCTGGGACCAGCCCCTGCTCAATCGCCGTTACCAAGGCCTCATACGGCCAGGTGGCAACGGGATCGCTAGGTGAAGCGTTGACGTTACGAAAGTGCAGCTCCATCACTGTGCTCCCGCTAGCGCAAGGGACAGTGCCTGGCATCGCGACACCACCGCCGACCATTCGTGCCATTGAGGATCGAGACCCTTGTACTCAGGTAACTCGTCGATGACATCGGTATCGCGGGGCCTGGGATCGGCAAGTTGGGTAACCAAGGAGGTGAGTACCGAGCCCGATTCCGCGGATCGATCCGTGTAGTAGTCATCGATCTGCCCGAGCACGGATACTGCTTGCTCAGTTCCGACCACATCCGCAAGACCCACTACGTCGAGATAGTCACGCACGTAGTTGCGTTGAACAACCAGGTAGGCCTTCACTCGCAACATCTCCTCGACAGTGGGAACAACCACGCGGGTATCGGCATCAATCTCGAACTCTGTGGTCTCGAGTGGTTTCGAGCGTCGCAACTGTCGGAGGCCTGCCTCCACTCCATCCAACGAGCCCAGAATGGTCATGGGTGGCTTGGATGCTCGGACCGATGTGGCCCAGCCATCTGACGCTTCAACAGCGTCGAGGACTTGCTCGTAGCAGTTGGCCAGGTCGGTCAAGACGTGGTCGTGATCAAAAGATTCACGGTGGTGCGCGTAGAGGACGGCAGCCGAGCCACCGACGAGGACGGCGTCGGGGACAAGTTCCTGCAGGCGGGCCGCCGAACGCAGCACTCGATCCATTGACTGGCTCATAAATCTATTTTATCAGATGTGATAAGTGCTACCCAAAGGGTGGCCGATCGTCGAACCTGATCGACGCTCGGCCAGCGGTGCGCCAGATGCGTGCGATTGAGTCCTTGTCCTCTTCGGTGATGAGGTTGCCCATGACACGCAGGGCTACCGACATCAAGAAGTGCGAACGCATACCCACCGGTCCCAATGTGGTGAGAAACCCGGGAACGGTCAGTAATCCGGCAAGCCGGCGAGCGATGGAGAACGCGAGGCCATATTTCTCGCGCAAGATCGTTGGCCAGAGCGTCGTGAAATCCGTCATCGACGGGTCCGTCAGAAGTTGCGCGGCGAGGTGGCCGGTCTCGAGCCCATAATCGATGCCTTCCCCGTTGAGGGGGTTGACGCATCCGGCAGCGTCGCCTACGAGCATCCAGTTGGGCCCGGCAACACCACTAACTGCTCCGCCCATCGGCAGCATCGCCGACCATGTCGCGCGGAGTTCGCCGTCGAGTTCCCAGTCCTCGCGCTGCTGATCGGTGTAGTGATTGGTGAGTTGACGAAGGTTGACATCGGCCGGGTGCTTGGCGGTCGCGAGGGTGCCCACGCCGATATTCACGTCACCGTCACCCAACGGGAAAATCCAGCCGTAGCCGCTGAGAAGTTCGTTCTGGGTGCCGCGAAGTTCCAGGTGGCTGGAGATCCAGGGGTCGTCGCTGCGGCCGGAAGAGATGTAGGCGCGGGCGGCGACACCGTAGGCCGTGCTGCGGTGCCATTCGCGGCCAAGCACTCGTCCAAGTTGGCTCCGCACACCGTCGGCGACGATCAACCGGTTGCAGTGAATTCGCGTGGTGTTCTTCTCTGCATCCGTGAACACAACAGCGGCGACTCGACCACGCTCGTCGCGATCGACATCGGTGGCGCGCAAGCCTTCGACGGCCGTCACGCCGGCTTCGAGGGCGACTTTGCGGATGGCGTCATCAAGTTGGAGCCTCGGCGCGGCCGAGCCGTAGTTCGGTAGAGAGCCGCCGGGCCAAGGCAAGTAGAGGGTCTGGCCGAATCCCGCGGCGCGTAAACCTGCATTTCGGGCGCGGGTGGTGATCCACTGCGAGGCACCCAGGGCGTCGAGTTCGGCGATCGCGCGGGGGGTGAGCCCGTCACCGCACGGCTTGTCTCGGGGGAACGTCTCCGCATCGACGAGGGTGACGTTAAGCCCGGCGCGAGCAGTCCAAGCGGCCGCCGCCGACCCCGCGGGGCCCGCTCCTACAACAAGAACATCGGTTTTCATGGGAGCCCGATTCTCCCCGCAAAGCCCTTATCCCGCTCGCGCAGGGCGTCCACGCCACAGGACCCCTTGAGCAATGGCGGCTCCGACGACGACGACCACGCCTCCGAATGGTTCGTTCCACGTGATGCGCTCCCCGAGCACGAGCGCACCGACGATGATCGCCACCAGTGGGGTCAGGTAGGTCACGGTGCTGGCTGTCGTCGCGTCGCTTCGCTGCACGACAATGAAGTTCAACACGTACGCGATCCCGCTGCCCAGTGCTCCGAGGGCGACGAGTGACCAGAACGACGGGCCACTCACCGAGCTCTCGCGTGTGAGCCCGGTGACCGCGACAACCGGTCCGGTAACGATGAGGCCACCGACCATCAAGCCGGTGGCGAGGGCGATCGGATTCGGGGCCGCGTGCTCGCTCGTTCCGGAGAGATAGCGCCGCGCGAACGGGAACGCAGTTCCGTAGCAGCAGACGGCAAGCAGTAGCGCCCCGATACCGATCAGGCTGCTGCTCTCCTCGGACTGCACCAGATTCCAGACTCCGACGACGATCACCATGCCGACGAACCCGATCAAGAGTCCGACGATTCGCTGTTTGGTCGGCTTCTCCTCGCGGAAGGCGATCATGATGGCGATGAGGGTCATCAGCGGAGTGGTGCCGTTGATGATTCCGGCCAGCGCACTGGTGACGTACTGCTGAGCGAAACTGAAGAGCATCCACGGAATCGACGCCCACAGCATCGACGCAACGAACACGTACTTCCATGACCATCGGGGAAGGATCGGTGTTCGGGTGATCAGGCTGATGATGATCAGTGCGATCGCTCCGAAGGCGATGCGTGTGAACGCGACACCTGCCGGGGTGAACGACTCGAGGCCGACTTCAATGAACAGGAACGAGC
>WLWL01000014.1 GCA_012103605.1 Candidatus Nanopelagicales bacterium | reverse complement strand
GGTGGCTGCGTTTGGCTTCCAACTCGGTGACGACAACAACGGGGACCACTACATCGTGTTCGTCGAACCTCACCAGAGCTCGTGGGTCGGACAAAAGCACGGACGTGTCGAGGACGAAGGTCCTCCGGGAGTTCGACTGCACACACTCTCCTCGCCAGACGGGAACGGAGCTCACGGACATTGTCCGGCCTGCAATCAAAACGCTAGGGGGACGGCGTGGAGTTGTCGGAGTCGACACGCCGCGCCAGAGCACCTGTCAACGCGATGATCACGACAGCGATCAATGTGATGACCGGACGGTCCAGCGACGTCAGTCCCACGACCATCGCACCGAGGCTCCACGCAATGGGAAAGGCAATCAGTGCCCGCCACTTGAATCGATACTCCGGCATCTTGTGGATCGCGCTTGCGGTCGCGTACCGAGCCGCGTCGAGGAACGGACCGGTCGCCGCGATCACAGCGGTCTTGTGCTGACCGGCCCACACAAAGATCGTGGCGAGTAGGCCCAATGAGAACGCGGACAAGGAGATGGACAGGATTGCCCCCCACCAGTCCGCTACCCAGAGGTCTAACTCGTGAGCGGTCAGTTCGGCTCTTGGATCGAACACGCGTCCACCGATGACCGAGGTCACCGCGAGGACGATCGCCGCGGTGAACAGCAGGAGCCGTGAACCACGGTCCCCGATCGGCCACCACGATCGGCTTCTGATGAACACGACGGAGGCGATGCCGAGGGCGCACCCCACGATCGAACTCAAGGACAGCAGCGCGACACCGGGCTCTTCGAGGATGTTGAGCCACAGCAACACCATGTTGCCTGCCTGGTTTGCCGTGAAGACTCCGTAGGTCAGGTAGTCGTCAGCGTCGAGCATGCCGCCGACGCCCGCGAGCACAAGCACCACCAGAAGGGGACGCTTGAAGAGCGGCTGCGCGTTGGGGTCTACCCGCCGAGCCACATCGGCATTCGGCCCCTCAGGTCCGGGCACACCTCGATTAGTCATACGCCGAAGCGTCGCTGCCGTTCTGCGAAAGCGCGCAGCGCACGCAGAAAATCAACTCGACGAAAATCCGGCCAGAACGCTTCGCAGAAATAGAACTCTGAGTGAGCGCTCTGCCACATCAGGAATCCGGAGAGACGCTGTTCTCCCGAGGTTCGAATAACGAGATCCGGGTCGGGTTGTCCCTTGGTGTAAAGGTGATCGGAGATGTGCTCGACGTCCAATAGTTGGGCGAGCTCGTCGAGAGACGTTCCTTGACCCGCGTGCTCGTTCAGCAGCGATCGAACAGCGTCCACAACTTCACGACGACCGCCGTACCCCACCGCAACGTTGACAAGCGATCCGTCGATACCTGCGGTTGCTTCCTGTGCTTCCTTCAACACCCGCGCAGTGTGATCGGGGAGCAGGTCCAGGGCGCCCACCGGATGCAATCGCCACCGTCCTTGACCGACGAGGCCGGCGACCGTTTCCTCGATGATCGCGAGCAGCGCCTCCAACTCCGGTTCGGGCCGGGCCAGGTTGTCCGTGGACAGCAGCCACAGCGTGACCACCTCGACGTCCGCGTCATCGCACCAGCCAAGGAAGTCGACGATCTTGGCAGCCCCGGCGGCATGACCGGCAGAGGAAGACGAACCCTGCGCTGTCGCCCACCGCCGATTCCCATCGAGGATGACGCCGACGTGCTTGGGGGTCCGGCCCGCCGCGAAGGCGTCTTTCAACTGCGCATTCAGTCGTCGCTCGTACGCGCCATAGACGAGATCGGACACGCCCACCGTGGATCCTTTCCGCGCCCGGCTCATCGGCGCCCGCTCAGGCTACCCCCCAAGGTCACGACGCGGGGGGATTCTCCGCACGGACGGCTAGAGCCAAATCCGTTACATGGGTTACCGGTGCATCACACACGAAGTCTCGACACACGTACGCCGTCGGAACACCATCTACCATCGACCGATCTCGCAGCAGCGGCTGCTCGTCATCGCCCGCTCCCCACACCACCACGGTGCCCGGCAAGACGGACCTCCACGCCACATCAACCAAAGCCTTGCCACCGCCGTCTCCAGCGTCGACAACCGCTACCTCCAGCGGACCGGCGATGATCGCCGATGCGGCAGCCAAACCCCACCCAACGGCACGGGGGGCACGCTCGGAAAGGTCCGCGACGATCCCGAGTGAGCGTTCGGCGACCTCCCGGTGTCCACCTGATCCCGTCAGGGCCGCGTACCCGATCAGCGTGTGTGCCGCAGCGAGCCATCCCGACGGCTCGGCACCGTCCGCTGGATCCTTGGGCCGACGTACCAGCGCGGGGGCGTCATCCGCTGTGTCGAAGAAGCCTCCCTCTGCGTCGCCGAAGTGCCGCACTGCCACATCGAGCAACGTTCCTGCCAGGTCCAGCCAGGCTGCCTCCCCCGTCACCTGGTGCAGAACGAGAAGTCCCTCCGCCACACCGGCGTAGTCGCTAAGGACACCGAGGTTGCTTCCGGGTCTCCCCGCTCGTGACGTCCTGCAGAGGCGATCGTTGCCGGTGGCACCGAGGTGGACCGCGATGAGCAGGTCGCCGGCCGCGGTGGCGGCCTCGACCCATGTCGGCTCATCGAGCAATTGGCCGGCCTCGGCAAGCGCGGCGATCGCCATGCCGTTCCACGCCGCCACGATCTTGTCGTCGCGACCAGGATGAACGCGGTTTTCCCGCTCACGCCAGAGTCGTTCGCGAACAGATTCCCACCGAGCCAGATCGTCCGGATCGTCGAGCAACTGGAGTGTCGAAGTGCCGTGTTCGAAGGTGCCCGTGTCGGTGACGGACAACACCTGTGCGGCCCACGCACCATCCGTTTCGCCTAGACAATCGACTAACTGCCGAGGAGTCCACGCATAGAACTTGCCCTCCACGCCCTCGCTGTCGGCATCCAAGGCGGATGCGAAGCCGCCCTCGGGCGTTCGCAAGTCGCGCAGGAGAAACTCGGCAGTCTCGCGCACTACCCGTTCGGCCAACGAGGATCCGGCCAAGCGCCACCAATGCAGATACACGCGAAGCAGAAGTGCGTTGTCGTACAGCATCTTCTCGAAATGAGGCACCGTCCACTGTTCGTCGACGCTGTACCGGGCGAAGCCACCACCGAGCTGGTCATACATGCCACCCCGCGCCATCGCCGTCAAGGTCCGCTCCACCATGCGGTGGGCGCTCTCACCGTGGGCTGCTCCCGGCAGAGCTTGGTACCCGATCAGGAACTCCAGCACCATCGATGGCGGGAACTTCGGTGCTGAACCGAATCCACCGTGAGCGTCATCGAAATCATTGAGTAAGGAAGCAACCGCGGCATCGAGATGTTCCAGGGTTGGCACTGCTGCGTCACCGAGGTCCCACTGCCGTTTCGACAGCACCTCCACGATGCGCTGACTCGACTCTTCCACCTCTGTGCGGCGAGTCGTCCAGGTGTCGATGATCGCCTGCAACACCTGCGGGAACGACGGCATTTGGTGCCGAGGGGCTGGTGGGAAATACGTGCCGGCGAAAAAGGGCCTGGCGTCGTGATCGAGGAAGACAGTCATCGGCCATCCACCATGCCCGGTCATCGCCACTGTGGCATCCATGTAGACAGCGTCGATGTCCGGACGCTCTTCACGGTCGACCTTGATCGCAACGAAGTTTTCGTTCACCTGCGCCGCGATGGTCTCGTCCTCGAAGGATTCATGCGCCATGACGTGACACCAGTGACAGGCCGAATACCCGATGGACAAGAAGATCGGAACATCACGGCGTCGCGCTTCGTCGAAAGCATCCTCTCCCCACTCCCACCAGTCCACTGGATTCTGCGCGTGCTGCAGCAGGTACGGAGAACTTGCATCACTCAGACGATTGCTCACCTTGTGATTCTTTCGTAGCGGATGCTCTCCCGCCACTGGCTTGCTAGTGCGGCACGGCGAGGTTCAATAGAACAACGCCGATCACGATCAACCCGATTCCGACGATGGCCATCACCGACAAGTGTTCGCCGAATATCAGGACCCCCGCAAGCACGACGCCCACGGTTCCGACCCCGGCCCAGATCGCATAGGCCGTACTCAATCCGATCGTCCGCAGTGCGAAGGCCAACAGAACGAAGGAGATGATGTATCCGATCACCACACCCGTGGACGGAAGCCACTTAGAAAAACCATCGCTGACCTTCAGCATGACCGTTCCGAAAACCTCGAAGGCGATTGCCCCGGCCAGGAGAAGCCAACCCATGATTCCTCCCCACTCCCTGTCCCATGGGCGGCTACGCGCCACCCCGTGCAGCTGTCCGCTGCCATCGGCCCGTGATCATCCTGCCAGTGACAGACTGCGGTGGTGGACCTTCGAGAGCAACTGAGGCAGGTCGTCACCTCTGCAGCGCCTGCGCAGTCTGAGCGGGCACAGCAGTTCCTCCACGCTCTCGACGGTGGCCCGTGGGAGGACTCGACCGAGGCGGCAGCCCGAGAGCTGATCGACGCGTACCTGCACGATCCGTATCTGACGAAAGACACCTAGATGTTCGACGACGGCAAGTACATGGCCAAGGAAGCAGTGGATCGCAACAATGCCCTGGCCAATCTCGATCAACAGCGCAGCGAAGACACCGTGCGCGCCTGGTCACGCAACGCAGTGGTCCGTCGAGGCGTCTCGGTCCTGCTCGCTTTGGTGACCATCGCGATTCCGATCGTCACTGGATTGAGTGAGCCACGAGTCTTCGTGGCATACGTTTTGGTGTGGATCGCCGCTCTGGCTCTCGCCAGGACGGCGATGCGGGTGAATTCGCCGACGCCCATCGGACGAGCTGACTTCATCGTGCTAGCCGGGCTGTGTGCCCTCAGCGCCCTGGTGGCAATCAGCGCTCAGACCGATGTGAACTTAGAAGCCGGTGTCACGGCGACGGCTGGCGTCATTCTCGCGGTCGGTGCCGCCGCGCTCGCCGCCCCCGTGATCACGCGCTGCTGGCGCTCGTCACCTACTTTGTGAATCCTTCTTTCAGGCCCTGGACGACGGACGTCAGTTCGCTCGGCACGACCCACACCTTGCTCGCCTCACCGTTCGCGATCTCCGGGAGCGTCTCGAGATATCGGTGCGCGAGAGCGGACGACGTGGGATCTGCCTCGTGCAGGGCGCTGTAGACCTTCTCGACCGCAGCAGCTTCACCATCGGCTCGAATGACCTGCGCCTTCGCGTCCGCCTCTGCGCGGAGAACCTCTGCTTCGGCCTGTCCTTGCGCGGTTAGGACGGCGGACTGCTTGGCACCTTCTGCCGTCAAGATGGCTGACTGCTTCTCACCCTCCGCGGTCAAGATCGCCGCACGTCGTTCACGCTCGGCTTTCAGTTGCTTCTCCATCGACTCTTGGACGGACGGCGGCGGATCAATGGCCTTCAGTTCGACTCGGTTCACGCGGATGCCCCAGCGACCCGTGGCTTCGTCGAGGACTCCCCGGAGTTGACCGTTGATCGCGTCGCGCGAAGTCAAAGTCTCTTCCAGATCCATCGACCCGATGACATTACGAAGGGTCGTCACGGTCAATTGCTCGATACCGACGATGTAGCTGGAGATTTCGTAGGTGGCCGCCTTCGGGTCGGTGACCTGGAAGTACACGACGGTGTCGATGGAGACAACCAGGTTGTCCTCGGTGATCACCGGCTGCGGGGGGAATGAGGCGACTTGCTCACGCATATCCACTCGCTCGCGAATCCGATCCACGAACGGCACCAGGATGCTCAGACCTGGCGTCAGGGTGCGTTGGTAGCGACCGAAGCGTTCGATGATGGCGGAGCTGGCCTGATTGACGATCACGATCGTCCGCCACAGCAAGAGGGCGACGACGATGAGTGCGAAGACGACACCGCTGATGAATGCGATCATCTGATTTCTTCTCCTTTTGACCGTTGGTCTGCTGACGGTCGTCTGTTGACGGCCGTTTGTTCGTTAGTCGATGGGGTGGACAAGGGCGGTTGCCCCGTCGATGCGGGTGACGACAAGTTTGGTTCCAGATCCGACAGGCTCAAGGGTGATGTCCGGATCCAGTCGCGCTGTCCATTCCTCACCGCGCAACTTCATCCGTCCGTCGCGGTCGGTGATTTCCGTCAAGGCATAGCCTTCGACCCCCGGCAGAGCGTCGACTCCGGTTCGGGCCCCCTTGGGCATGCGACGCAGGTGACGCAGCGCGACCGGTCGGACGAACACGATCCCTGCAAGTGAGACCACCGCCGCCGCGACGATAGAGGCCCACAGCGGAGCTCCGATAAGGCTGACTCCTGCGCCTGCGAGCGCACCGACGGCGATGAGGCCGAAGGTGAGGTCGAGAGTGAAAATCTCGATACCCAGCGCGACCGCCGCGACAATCGCCCAAATGGCGGCTGCAGACATCTCCTCACTCCCTTCCTCCCACAGATTAACCGCGAATGAGCGCATCCACCCGTCGAGGATGAGCCACATGCTCTGAAATCCTCATAATCAATAAATTTGCCTTGAACAAGATTCATTTTCGGATTAATCTATTATTTTATGACGCAATTACGGATTAGTGAAGCAGCCGCACTCCTGGGCGTGAGTGACGACACCGTTCGCCGGTGGATCGACTCCGGTCGCCTCACATCCACGTCGGACGCCGGGCCGGCCACCGTCCTCGGGTCTGACGTCGCACGCCTGATGCGCGAAGCCGCACCGGAACTTCCTCACCTCAACGTGTCCGTCCGCAACCGGTTCCCCGGCATTGTCACCCGGGTAGAGAAAGACGGTGTGATGGCACTTGTCGAGATCCAGTCCGGCCCGCACCGTGTCATCTCACTGCTGAGCAGGGAGGCGGTCGAGGACCTCGGAATCGAACCGGGTGTTCGCGCGGCCGCCAGTGTCAAGTCGACGAATGTGATCGTGGACATCGCGTGAGACTTCTGGTGGTATCCCTCATCGCTGCATCGCTTCCCTTCGCTGGATGCGCGAACGACGACGCCTCCACCATCACCGTCTCCGCTGCTTCATCGCTCACCGACGCGTTCACCGAGATCGGTGCTGCCTTCGAAGAACAGAATCCCGGCACAAGCATCCGCTTCAACTTCGCAGGCAGCTCGAGACTTGCTGAGCAGATCAATTCCGGTGCGCCGGTCGACGTCTTCGCTTCAGCATCAACTGCTGCTATGCAAAGAGCCGTCGACGCTGATTCGGTCGAATCACCACGGGCGTTCGCTACTAACTCGCTCGCGATCGCCGTCCCACTTCAAAATCCCGCAGATATTTCAGACCTGACGGACCTCGCGGACCCTGCCGTCACGCTTATTGTCTGCGATTCTCCCGTTCCCTGCGGCGCCGCGGCCGGGGAGCTTTTCGCCAAGAACAACCTCGCCATCAAACCCGCAAGCCTGGAACCCGACGTTCGCGCAGTCCTGACGAAAGTCGTCGTCGACGAGGCAGACGCCGGAATCGTCTACCGCACGGACCTGAACGCAGTTGTTGGCGAAGTGAAGGGAATCCAGATCCGCGATGAAGTCAACGTGATTAACGAGTATCCGATCACTGTAACCACGGATGCAAAGCCAGATGCGCGAAGCTTCGTCGAGTTCGTCACAGGCAACGACGGTCAGCGGATCCTTCAATCCTGGGGATTCGGCCGACCATGACCACCGTCAAGCGCAGTGTCGGACAAGCCAGCACCAAGGCGCCACCGATTGTCATGGTGCTCGCCGCCATCGCGCTCGCCTTCCTGATCATCCCGCTCGTCGGGCTCTTCGTGGAAACTCCGTGGGGGCAACTACCCGAACTCCTCACCACACCCACCGCAATCGAGGCGCTGCGCTTGTCCCTCATTACCTCGATGCTTGCGGCAGCAGTCGCAACCGTCCTGGGCGTCCCGCTCGCCTGGGTGCTCGCCCGCAAGCAATTCACCGGGCAGCGAATCATGCGCGGGATAGTTCTTCTCCCACTGGTCCTCCCACCCGTGGTGGGCGGCGTCACTCTTCTCACCGCCTTCGGTCGACGCGGCTTGGTCGGCCAATACCTCTACGACTGGTTTGGCATCCAACTGCCGTTCAGCACCGCCGGAGTGGTGATGGCAGAAGCGTTCGTTGCCATGCCATTCCTCGTGATCACCGTTGAAGGCGCCTTACGCAGCATCGACACCCGCTTCGAGCAAGCCGCCCGAACCCTCGGCGCCTCTCCACGCACCGTCCTCTTCCGGGTCACGCTGCCGATGATCTCGGCATCGCTCATCGCGGGAATCGTGCTCGCCTGGGCTCGAGCACTCGGCGAATTCGGCGCGACCATCACCTTCGCCGGCAACTTCCCCGGCGTCACCCAAACGCTCCCACTTGCCGTCTACTCAGCGCTAGAAGTGAGCCGGGAGGAAGCCATCGCGCTGAGCCTCGTCCTGCTCGCCGTTTCGTTGACAGTGCTCGTCTCGCTACGCGGCCGATTCCTCGGGAGCCGGTCATGAGCGTCACCGCCCGCATCGTCACCAGCGTCGGCGACTTCCACCTCGATGCCCAACTCGCATGCGCACCCGGCGAGACCGTCGCACTCTTGGGCCCCAACGGCGCCGGAAAAAGCATGATCGTCAAGGCGATCGCCGGACTCCAACCCATCGAACGCGGATGCATCCGCATCGACTCAACGCCGGTCGATGAACCTGCGAGCACGACGTTCATCCCACCTGAGCACCGGCGCGTCGGCGTGGTCTTCCAGGACTATCTGCTCTTCCCCCACATGAGCGTCCGACAGAACATCGAGTTCGGGCCACGCAATCTGAAGGTCACCGGCACAACGCAACCCTGGATCGAACGGCTGGACTTGACTGAACTTCTTGAGCGCAAACCGGCGCAGTTATCCGGCGGACAATCGCAACGCGTGGCCATCGCGAGGGCCCTCGCCACCAATCCGCGTGCACTGCTTCTTGATGAGCCGCTGGCCGCCCTCGATGCCGCGACCAAACAGGAGGTGCGTGGCCAACTCCGACACTTCCTGACGGACTTCGAGCACGGAACGATCCTCGTGACGCACGATCCGCTCGACGCTCTGGTTCTCGCCGATCGGATCGTCGTTGTCGAGGACGGCCGCGTCACCCAGCAGGGGCCCACGGCGGAAGTCGCCAGCCAACCGCGCACGGATTACCTCGCCAAGGTCCTTGGCGTGAACCTGCTCCGGGGAGACGTCTACGAGGGCGTGATGACACCCGATGGCGGAGGCTCCCTCGTTGTCAGCACCGACCTTGAGGGTCCTGCCGTCGTCGTCATTCGGCCGCAGGCGATCACGTTGCACGCCAAAAAACCAGAAGGAAGCGCGCGCAACGTATGGGAGAGCACCGTGCTGGGAATCGAAACCCACCACGATCAAGTTCGCGTCGCGTTGAGTGGCCCTCCAGAGTTGACCGCCGCCGTCACTCATGCGGCAGTAGCAGACCTGAAACTGGTGCCCGGCCAACGGGTCTGGATGAGCCTCAAAGCAACAGACACTGACGTGCACCCCGCCTGACTGAAAGCTATAAGACCTCACTGGATAGCAATGTCGTTTCCGCTCCCAGAAGGGGTGCCAACTGGGCCACACCTCTATCGAAGGTCACGACAGAGGTCCTCGATGCTCGAGCAAGCAAAATCAGATAGGCGTCAGTGACCTGGCTACTGCCGTGGACATGAGCAGTGATCTTCTCTGCCTGAGTTGAGAGCTGAACAGCGTCATCGAGAAAGACATGGCCGTCTAACTGACAGATCCGCTGAAGCAAGTGAGCGGCTTCCCCGGGCGATCTGGCCTCTGGGGTAGCCCGACGATTGCTCGAGACTCGAATGAAGCCAGACTCGGTCACGCCGCACGTCGCCCAACCAGATCGGTGATGATTCGCAAACCATGCTTGCGCCGGACCATGATGAACGTGCATGGGCCAGGCGAGTGCGAGCAGCACGTTGACGTCGAGCAGATACGTCATTCGTCGAGCACTTCGCGAACAACTTCAGGTGTCATGGGTGGAGTATCCGGGCTGACTTCAAACATAGGAAAACCGTTGTCCACAACCCGGGGCCGTAGACCGCGACGAGCGAGCTCGGACACTGCCGCTCCTAGAGACATTCCCGATTCGCTGCTGAGAACACGGGCCACAGCAAGAACCTCGTCGTCAATGTCGATCGTCGTTCGCATCACATCATCATACCATCAAGACATCAACCCCACGATCGATGCCGCCAGCCTTACGTGCCAGAGTCGGCCTATGGCGCAGCACTTAGAAGAACTCGTGCACGAGTCCTGGATTCCCGACCTTGCAGGCCAGCGAGAGAACCTCACCCAACTCGGAAACTTCCTTCGCGCCGAGAGCGCGGCCGGTCGGCCGTGGGCACCGAACGGAAGCAACATCCTGAAAGCTCTCACCCAACCCCTCGACGACGTCCGAGTGCTAATCGTGGGACAGGACCCCTACCCGACCCCCGGTCACGCCGTCGGACTGTCCTTTTCGGTTGCCCCCGACGTGCGGCCGATCCCGCGCAGCCTCGCCAACATCTACAAGGAACTCACCAGCGATCTGGGAATCGCCCAACCCAGCAACGGCGACCTCACGCCGTGGACCGAGCAGGGCGTGCTACTTCTCAACAGAGTCTTGACGGTTCAGCAGGGGCAACCGGGTAGCCACCGCGGCATGGGCTGGGAAGAGTTCACCGCTGCGGCGATTCGCGCGATCGCGGCACGGCCCGATCAGCCAGTGGTGGCGATCCTGTGGGGCAAGGACGCACAAACCGCGACCGAACTACTCGACGACGCCCCCGTCATCGCCAGCCGGCACCCCAGCCCGATGTCGGCCGATCGCGGGTTCTTCGGATCACGGCCCTTCAGCCGTGCGAACGAGATGCTCGAGGACTTGGGAGCCGAACCAATCGATTGGTCGCTTCCGTAGAACACTTCTTGTGCGTCACTCGCACCCGCGCATTCCCGCGCACTCCCGAAGAAGCGATGAACCTGGTGTCTACTCGCTCGGGCCTAAGCCGCGGGTCCGTACGTACTTGTGTAGTTGATAGTCGGCGACGAAACTCATAAAGGGAATGGTTCCGGCGAGGAGCACCGCCAGTGTTCGAATCACCGACAACTTGATGCGGAAACACAGATCCACACCCGCAACGAGGTACACCACATACAGCCATCCGTGCGCCGTCCACAACCATCGGTAGAGATCGGGCTTGACGTCGGTGTTGGCGTAGTCGAGGAATCCGTACCCGATCACGAGCCACACAGTCAGCGCGCCGAGCACCACACCGGTGACGTACGCCATAACTCGAAAGCGCAGTAGTGCGCCGGGCAGTTTCTCCATGCTCCGAACCTAGACCACGACGTCTATCACGACACTTCCGAAGTGAAGGGCGGATCCGCCCCGGCCCGCTGACACGTGATGCCCGCAACGGTGATGCCGAACTCGGCCGCAGCGATCACCCTGCCCACATCGCTCAACTCTTCGCGTCCCCAGGCGTGCTGAACCCAATAGGCCAGGAAGCCACCGCTGAAGGAATCACCGGCGCCGACCGTGTCGACAACAGCCACCGAGGGAACCGGAAGCACCTCTTTGCCCCCAGCACACATCACCTCGACCGAATTCGCGCCATCGGTGAACAGCACCGTTGCTCCGCTGCGCATATGTATCTGCTCGGCCGCGGTCGACGGTCGCTCACCCGGGTAGAGGAAAGCGAGATCGTCGCCACTGACCTTCACGACATCGGCGCGCGTCATCACGGCCTCCAACGTCGATTCGAATACTCGTGATCCAGCCATCACGGCCGGGCGGCAATTCGGATCCACCATGACGATGCGCTCCGGCCCAGCAGCCTGCACGACCGCGCGGGTTGCGTCGGCCAGCGGTTCCATCACCAGGGCCAGGGTGCCTACGTGCAGCACGCGGCAGTCCTCTCCGACAGCCGAGATGGCCTGCTCGGGTGTGACAAGCGTGGCGGATGTCCCGTCGAAGACGAATCGATACGTCGCCGCTCCCTCGCTATCGATCTCCGCAATAGCGAGCGTGGTCGGAGCATCCATCGCCGAGCCGAGTGCGTAGCCGACACCATCGTCTTCGAGCATTCGGGCGATTCGGCGACCGAAAGCGTCGGTGGACATTCCGCCGAGAAATGAGACCGGGACATTGAGACGAGCGAGAGTCCGCGCAGTGTTCAAGGGGGCCCCACCGATGGCCGCGGCGGCCACCTCACCCTCGCCATCGACGATGATGTCGATGAGGGCTTCGCCCATCACGGTGATCACGTGCGGAAACCTACTTCTTCGCATCCAGATACAGCCAGCGGGCGTAGACCACCACGGCAAATAGTGCGAAGACCCACCATTGGATGGCGTAGAAGAAGTTCTGCAGCGGAAAAGCAACATCTCCCACCTGAACGGTCGGTGGGACCGGCACGGGGACTCCCCGAGCAGCGTCTCCTTGGTCTCCGCCCAGCATGACGTAACCGTCGATCACGTCTTCGCCCCACGCATCGGCCAGGGCGTCTGCGTCAATAGTCACCACTCGGGTCGCATTGGCGCCCTCGTAGAACTCTTCGTCGGGGTGCAACACACCCTGGATGTTCACGCTCTGCCGCGACAGTGACGAGGGAGAGGCGTCGTCGGGCAGCCAACCGCGGACCACCGCCACCGTCTGACCGCCGTCCAGTTCGAAGCGAGTAACGATCCACACACCCGCCAGCCCATCGAGTTCACGATTGGCAAGGAGCAACTCATCACCGGTGAAGGTGCCCTGGAGATTGACTGTCCGACCAATGTCCGCGTTGTTCCACGACCCCTGATCATCAACGAGATCGGCCAGGTCGATCGGTTCGGCCGCGGCCGAGCGCTCGGCCGCAAGGATGTCCTGGGTGCGATCCCACTGCCACCGTCCGAGGACGATGAAGGCCGCAACCAGCACGACCAGGGCTAGCAATGCGGCGAGCCATCGTGGAGTCAGAGCTGTGCGCCACAGCCGCTCCGAGCCACGTTCACTCGTGTTCGGTGGAGTCATCCTCGCCACGCGTCTTCGCTGAGTTAGGGACACGATCGTCGTTCAACGGTTCAGTGCCGATCACTTCGGTGCCCGTTTGTTCGGTGTCTTCCGGTCCGCCGGGGAGCGTCGCATCGACTTTCTTCATCTGCTTGTTCAGTGAGCGCCAGATAAAGAACACGGCAACCCCGAGCAGGAGGACGAACAGACCCGTGATGGGACCCGCTCCATCAATAACCTGACTGACATTGCTGTTCATGATTCCTCTCCTCTCACCCGCGTATTCATCGCAAGCCGGCGAATAGGTCGCTTTCCGGGGCTCGCGCATCGACGATGGACCACGCGAGTTCGAAATCTTCGGTAGGCCACACCTCCTGCTGCATGGGTAGCGGAACCGCGAACCATGGGCCGTCCGGGTCGATCTGCGTCGCGTGAGCCCGCAGAGCTTCGTCACGAATAGGGAAGTACTCCGCAGCGTGAACCCGGGTCGTCACGCGCTGGAAGTTGTCGTCTCGATCCTTCCAATTCTCCAACCACTCGGCGTACGGAGATTCCAAGCCAGCATCGAGCATCGCTTCGTGCAAGGTGGCAACGCGCGTTTTTGAAAACTGCTGGTTGTAGTAGATCTTTGACACTTGATGTGGTTCCCCAAGTTCTGGGTGGTAGTCGGTTTCGGCTGCTTCTCGGACTGCGGCCATGGTGATTTCGTGGGTGCGCACGTGGTCGGGGTGGGGATAGCCGCCCTTCTCGTCGTACGTCGTCACAACGTGCGGCCGGAATTCACGCAGCGCTTGCACCAGCGCTGGAGTGACTTCCTCGAGTGGTCGTGCCGCGAACGATTCCGGCGGCAGCGGAGGCGGTGGGTCACCCTCCGGAAAGCCCGAATCCTCGAAGCCCAGCCACGCGTGGCTCACCTTCAGGATGCGAGCCGCCTCGGCCATCTCTCGTTGCCGAACCGCGTCAATGCCCTCGTTCTCGACCACCTCGCGCATCGCGGGGTTCAGGATGTCGCCGCGCTCCCCGCCCGTGCAGGTCACGACCATGACGTCTACCCCCTCATCGACGTACTTAGCGGTCGTCGCGGCCCCCTTGCTGGACTCATCATCGGGGTGCGCGTGAACCGCCATCAGGCGAAGGGATTCGGGCACGGCCCTAGTCTCCCACCTATGGGCTCACCTTTCTCGCGGGACCAACTCTCACCCGAGATGCGGGAGCGCTACGGAATGGACAAGCGCCGCTCAACGACGGTCGTCATTGCAATCGTCGCGGTCGTTGCGTTCCTGGGAGCGATGGCGTACGTCGGAGCGATGCTGCTTCGCGGTGATATTCAGTTCCTCTTGCTGCGCTGGACGGTAGTCCAGGATGATCGCGCTGATGCGACCTTCGAGGTCCGCCGCGATGGTGCCGACGCTGTGGTCTGTGTACTTCGCGCGCAGGACTCCAAGAGAATCGATGTCGGCTATGTGGAGATCGATATTCCTCCGGGTGAGGACTACACCCTCGTGAACTACTCGCTGCGCACGGTTGCTCCGGCCTACACGGTAGAAGTGCTCACCTGCGCACGACCGGATGAACTTCGTACGCCGGGGCCACAATTTCCCCCAGGAATTGCCGTTCCCGAACAACCGTGGACCAGCCCCTAGGGGAGAAACGGCGTCGAATTGGCCAGGCGCCGCTCGAGATCTACAGTTGTCGGCTATGACAGATGTGACGTGGTTGACGCAACAGGCCCACGACCGCTTGGTGAAGGAATTGGCTGAGCGTGAGGGACCAACTCGGGTGGAGATCACCAAACGAATCGAGGCTGCGCGAGAAGAAGGCGACCTCAAGGAAAACGGCGGCTACCACGCTGCGAAAGAGGAGCAGGGCAAGAACGAGGCCCGCATCCGTCAACTGAAGCAGCTCCTGGAATCGGCGCAGATCGGGGCTCCCGACGCTGCCGACGACGAGGTGGCCGCCGGCAGGGTGGTCACCATCAAGTTCATCGAGTTCGATGATGAAGAAACGTTCTTCCTGGGCTCCCGGGAAGAGGCCGCACACGCGTCCATTGAGGTGTATTCGCCGACATCGCCTCTCGGGTCCGCCGTCGACGGCAAGAAGGTCGGCGAGGTCGCAACCTACGAATTGGCCAACGGCAAGCAGATGAGCGTCGAGATTATGAAGGTCGAGGCGTACACCAACTAGCGCGCGATCGCTACTTACGAGCCGCAGTCCGATACTTACGCACGGCCAGCGGCGCGAAGATCGCGATGATGACAACGCAGGAAATAACGGTGTAGAGCGCCGCGTTGTTCAACGTCCAGTAATCCGTGGGTGCACCCGTCGGATTGCCGAATAGTTCCCGGGTTGCTTGCACGAGCGCGGAAATGGGATTGAACGCCGCGAAGTACTGCAACCACTGCGGAAGAGCGGTGATCGGGACGAACGCGTTCGACAGAAATGTCAACGGGAAGATCCAGATAAGGCCGGCCGTATTGGCCGTCTCGGTATTCGGGACCGACAACCCGACAAAGGCACCGACCCAGGTGACCGTGTACGCGAAGAGCAGCAACAAAAGGTACGCGAGGATGGCGTTCACGATGCCGTCATTGATCCGCCATCCGACGATGTATCCGGTGATCGACAAGACAGTCAGCACGAGCACCTGACGCAAAGCGTTTGCGAAGGTGTTTCCGATTAACACCGCAGGCTGAGACATCGGGAGTGCTCGATATCGATCAATGATCCCCCGCTGCATGGCTTCTGCTAGACCGACGGTGCTCGCGGCAGCGGCGAAGGCAACCGTTTGGCCGAAGATGCCGGGCATCAGGTACTCGCGGTAGAGCGATGGATCGGCCTCCGACCCTGGTTCGGCGCCCGGGATCGGAATGGCTCCACCGAAGACGAAGGCGAACAGCAGAACGAAGATCACCGGCTGAATAAGCTGGAAGAACAACGCTTCGGGAATGCGGAAAGACGCCGTGATCGTCGACCGGGCAATAATCAACGAGTCGTGAATCGTCCACCCGAGCACCGGGCGTCGACTCTGCATACCGGTTGTACTCATCGACGACCTCCCCGACGGCCCCGACGAGAGGGTTCGGGCTGTTCGGGCTGCTCATCTTCGGCACCGTGTCCGGTCAGGGTCAAGAAGACGTCGTCCAGGGTCGGGCGTCGCAGAGCGATATCGGCAACACCCACGTCACGCGCGTCGAGGGCACGCACGGCGTCGATCAAGATCGACGAACCTCCGGCAACCGGTGCTGAATATTGGGCGCCCTCGGTTGTCGGCTCCCCCGACACGACACCGGACAGAGCGTCGACAGCGCGCGCGGCGGCCTGCTCGTCATCGAGGGTGATCTCGATACGGTCACCACCGATTTGATCCTTCAATTCGCTCGACGTGCCGTGCGCGATCACCTGACCGTGATCGATCACGACGATGTCATCGGCTAGTTGATCCGCTTCATCGAGATATTGGGTGGTGAGCAGGACGGTCGTTCCCTCGGAAACCAACTCAGAGATGACGTCCCACAGGCCGATCCGCGAGCGCGGGTCCAAGCCCGTAGTGGGTTCGTCCAAGAACAGGATTCCCGGCTTGGCGATCAGGCTCGCCGCTAGATCCAATCGTCGACGCATGCCGCCGGAATACGTCTTTGCAGGACGGTCGGCGGCATCGGCAAGGTCGAATTTGTGCAGCAACTCATCGCTACGAGACGCCACATACTTCTTCTCTAGGTGGAACAACCCACCGAACATCGTGAGGTTCTCTCGGCCGGTCAGGAATTCATCGACGGCTGCGTACTGACCAGTCAAGCCAATAGAGCGTCGCACATCGTCCGCCTGTCGCTGCACGTCGAATCCGTTGACCTGGGCGGAGCCACTCGTCGCCTTCAGCAACGTCGCCAGGATGCGGACAGTGGTCGTTTTGCCGGATCCGTTCGGCCCGAGGAGTCCAACGACCTTCCCCCGCGGAACAACGAGGTCGATTCCGTTCAGCGCCTTGACGTCCCCGAATTCCTTGACCAAGCCCTCGGCTTGAACGGCATATTCGGTCACAGGCACGAACGTTACGCCCGGGGACTCTTGTCGCCTCATCGGGCTCAGCCGTCGAGCACCTCCACGTGATAGCCCCGATCCTGCAGGGCGGACAGAATCTGGTCTCGCTGCTCGGCACTTCGCGTTTCCATCTGAATGTCGATGCGGACATCGCCGATCGAGACTCTCGGGTCGGTGCGATCATGAAAGACGTCGACGACGTTCGCCTTATGTCCCTTTAAGACATCGAGTAGGTCGGCCAGTGAGCCGGGAAAGTCTGCGGTGTGCACACTGATGGACAGGTAGCGGCCGGCTGCCGCCATACCGTGGCGGATGATCCGCAGGAGAACGAGCGAATCGACATTTCCACCGGAGATCGTGATGGCGACCGGTGGCTCGAAGTCCGGGGGGGCTTGCATCACAGCCGCCGTCGCCGCCGCACCACTCGGCTCGACGACGAGTTTTGCTCTCTCCAGAAGAAGCAGCACCGCCCGCGACAGTTCGTCCTCGCTCACCGTTCGGAACTCGTCGACGTACTGTTGCACGAGTTCGAAGGGAACATCGCCGGGGCGGGCGATCGCGATGCCATCGGCCATCGTGTTCATCTGTTCGCGACTTACCGGCTCTCCTGCTTCTAGGCTCGCCGGGTACGTGGATGCTCCTTCGGCCTGCACCCCAACGACTTTCACGTCCGGCTTCACCTGCTTGATCGCGAACGCAACGCCGGCGAGCAGCCCACCACCGCCGGTGCACACGACGACGGTCTTGACGTCCGGGATCTTGTCCAGGATCTCCAAGCCGAGAGTTCCTTGCCCCGCCACGACGTGCTCGTGGTCGAAGGGGTGGATCAGCACGGCACCCGTCTCATCGGCGAAAGCGCGAGCCTCGACCAAAGCCTCATCCACGGTGGCGCCGTGGAACCGGACATCCGCGCCATACCCGCGCGTCGCCTCGATCTTCGGGATAGAGGCGTCGACCGGCATGAAGACGGTCACAGCCACGTCGAGCAACTGACCTGCGAGCGCCACCCCTTGCGCGTGGTTACCGGCGCTCGCAGCGACTACTCCCTGGCGACGCTCGTCATCCGACAACTGAGCGATGCGGTTGTAGGCACCGCGAATTTTGAACGAGCCGGCACGCTGCAGATTCTCCGGGACCAGATATACGGGCCCACCCACCTGCTCGGTCAACCATCGAGCACCTTGGACCGGCAACGAGCGCACAATGCCGTCGATACGGTCCGCTGCGCCGTGGACGTCACTCAATTCCATCGACGCATCGTGGCACTTGCCTACGGCAGCGCGCGACGCCCCTCCGGCAATTCGTCCGATGACCGCAGGCGCGCGTGTGATGCAGCCGTTCGCCCGGCCCCGGCGGCGGACCCGGATCGTCCCGTCGCGGCACCTCGATAGCCACCCCAGCGACCACGGGCATCGGAGTTGTCACGATGGAAAGCGCGTACCTCGGCCTCGCTTTCTCGCAGCACCAGCGCTGCCGACGGTTCGTTTCCACGGCTCTCATCTCGACTTCGCACCGCGGTCTCGCGGGCCTGCTGCAAACGCTCGTCGATCCGGGCAACGTAGGCGCGGTAGAACGCAGCCCTCGCGGTTTGGCGGGTGAACGGCTTCTTTACCGGCAGACCGGTTCTTCGGGAGCGCGTTCGATAGGTGTCCGACTTCCACTCGTCCTTTTCGAGATAGCGCTGTGCGCTGGTTGCCATCTGCACCGACAGTGACGCGAAAAGCGTCTGCGTTGCGTCGAGATCTTGAGGCATGCCGTAGGCCACAACGTAGGTTGAGTCGGAGGCGACGTCGACGATTGAGAAATTGTTGTGGGCGATAGCCACGAAAAGGGAGATCAGGTGAGTGTTGGCTCTCTTTCCCTTGTCTCCGATAGAGACCGTTCGGGTGACCGGGCTCGTCGGCTTCTCGTGGGCGAGTTTCCGAGCACGCGCAGCCGCGATGTCGATACTCGCCATCGTCGCGAGAGCTTGGGCCTTCATTAGGTACGCATCCGCTTCATGCGGGTTATCGGTCCGCTCGGCCTTGATCAGCAGGGCGCTGATGCGCTCGATCGCGCTGCTCACACCGTCTCCTCCACCGGAACACCCGCGGCCTGATAACCCGTGCGAAGCAAGAGTGCCGCACCCGGACCAAAACGAATGTCGGCCAACTCCAGCATCGTCGCCGTGAAGTACCGATCGTGCGCGCCACTGCTGCGGCCGGTCACACACACGTGGTGAGCCACCTCGTGCAGCACCACACTTTCGCGCATCGCCCACCCGTGGGTAGTGGGAATCGCTATCTCACCCTCGCTGTAGTGCGCACGCGTTCCCCCTCGGCGATGTCGAACCCGCACCGGTGGCACTTCCAGGTGCGCCACGACATCGTCCACATACGTCTGCACCGCCTCGAGCGCACCGAAACGCAACTGCTCTGGCACGTCGATCACCGAACCGAAGAAGTCAACGACACCGCCTCGATCGAGTGTTGCCGACCACTGGTCCTCGGCCCGATACACAGCACTGCGGTGAACGTCTCGGTTCTGCATCGTCATGACGCATCGGGCCACACAGGACGCGCATCGGCTGCCGGTCGCGCCATTGCTCCCGCGGCAATCGCGGCGAACATCGACGCTCCCAGGGCGCCAGCTTCGTCGACCTCACTGACCTCGAAGTCCCCGATGGCTTCCCGTTTGGCGTGCACAACCATCGCGTCGTGCACCCAACCACCCGCAAGCACCGTTCGACGTCGCGGGCCGCTGCTGGCCTCGATGAACGCCAGAAGGTCACTGCCCGCGGCGACGAGGTCCATCACGCTGGCTCTCCACAAAGCCGCCGGGCTCGCGTCGTCGTCGACGCCCACCAATGACAGCCCGGTGTGGTCAACCTCGTGCACACGCAACTGCCCGCGATCGGCAGCCACTGCTTGTTCAGCCAACGCGGCGCGGTCACCAAAGGACTCGATTCCCAGAAGTCGCCGCACGCGCTCCAGCGAAAGCCCGGTCACCAGCGCACCGAGTACGCACACGTGGTCAGGAATAACGCTCCACAGGACAGCGACATCACGCTCTGACAGACGAATGAGTTCCTCACGCGACAAAGGACCGGGCGTGAAACGCAAGAAGGCCTCCGCGGTCCCCATCGAATCGAACAGCGAGCCGGTGGTGGCCGCACCGCACGCGAACGCTGCCGATTGATGGTCCATCCCGGTCGCCGTGAGGACCGCACCTTGCATGGAACTCGGAACTCGAGTTGCCATGCCACAGGCCTCACCCGCGACCGTGATGCGATCGGGCAACAGATCGCCGACGAGATCGAGGGTCGCCTGCCAGGGGACGCGATCGACGACGTCGAACAGGCCGGTACGCGAGACGAGCGAGAGTTCGGCTACCGGATCACCACCGAGACGGTGCACGATCCACTCGGCGATGTTCAGATACATCGTCGCTCTTGTTGACGACGCAACGTTTTCCTGCAACCACAGAATCTTGGCTACCGAGGGCTTGTTGTTCAGTCTCATGCCCACGTGACCATGGAAAGTCTCGCGATCGATCGCCGCCTTGACGAGATCCACCCGTCCGCGAGGGTCATGGAAGGCGATCGCTGGAGCCACGGCCGAGCCGTCGGAGCCGACAAGGACGCCGGCCTCGGCCATGCTGGTGACACCGATACCGATGACCCGGGTCTGCGTGGTCCAGGCGCTGTCCTCGGTGAGCTGAGTCAGAACGCTGCCGACAACCTCCATCAACTCGTCGGGATCCATCTGGGCCTCGGCACCCGAACGGACCCACGGAGTCGGTTCCGCCGCCTGCGCGACGACCCGGCCCGACAGATCCACAGCCAGCGCCTTGACGCGCGTGGTTCCTGCGTCGATTCCCACCACCAGGTCCTGCGCCACGATTCCTCCTGCCTACCCCCGGAACTCACCCTCTCGCGAGGATAGGCTGCGTGCTGGAATCTCGGGACCATACGGGAATCTCGGGAACAACTGCGAGGAAAGGTCCTGGATCGACCTCGCATGTCGACCGACCACCACACCGCATTCCCCGCCGCTAGGCCTCGAGAAGGAGAGATGACCACCGTGTCCGATGTTCGTTACCGCCTCAACCGCCTCTTCAACGCCACCTCCGGCCGCTGCCTCGACGTCGCCATCGATCACGGCTTCTTCGGCGAGCGTCACTTCCTGAACGGGATCGAAGACCTCGGTAGTGCCATCGACGCACTCGTCGCGGCCGCTCCCGACGCCATCCAACTCACCCAGGGGCAGGCGCCCAAACTCCAAGCCCATCGCGGAAAAGAGCGCCCTGCACTGGTAATGCGCACCGATGTGGCCAACGTTTATGGGGCGCCCCTGCCTGATCACATGTTCTCGCTGATGATCCCCGAGCCCGCTAAGCGCGGAGTTCAGTTGGACGCCGCCATCATCGTGGTCAATCTGCTGGACCTTCCCGGCCGCCCGGAAGTGCGCGAAGCCTGCGTGCAGAACGTCCTGGATGCAAAAGCCGATTGCGAGAAGTACGGCATGCCGCTGATGATCGAGCCGCTGGTCATGAAGCCCGTCGACCCCGACGGATCCACCGGCTACACCGTCAACGGTGACCTCGATTTGATTCTGCCCATCGTCCGTCAGGCCGTGGAGCTCGGCGCGGACGTCATCAAGGCCGACCCGAGCGACGACCCGAGCGATTATCACCAGGTGGTTCAGATCGCCGGCGATATTCCGGTTCTCGTTCGTGGTGGCGGTCGCGTGCCAGATCGCGAACTGCTCGAACGTACAGATGCCGTATTGGCACAGGGAGCGGCCGGCATCGTCTACGGGCGCAACATCGTCCAACACCCCAACCCTGCTGGCATCACCCGAGCGCTGATGGCGATGCTCCACGAAAACGCCTCGGTCGACGAAGCGGAGAAACTGATCGCATGAGCGATGTGCGCATCGGCATCATCGGCGGCGGGCTGATGGGCCGCGAGCTCGCCGCTGTGTGTGGACGCTGGCTTCATCTCGTCGACCACCCGGTGCGCCCGTCCATCGTCGCCGTCGCCGACCTCGATCCTGCAGCTCGGGAGTGGTTCCGGCAGGTTCCAACTTTGGAGACCCTGACCGATTCGTGGCGTGATCTCGTCGACGACGACTCTCTGGATGTTTTGTATATCGCGGTCCCGCATAATCTCCACGAGGAGATTTACACCGCTGCCGCACGGGCCGGCCGCGACTTTCTCGCGGAAAAGCCTTTCGGCATCGACCTCGGGGCATCGGAACGCATCGCGGCCGCGATCGACGAGGCCGGAGTGTTCGTTCGGGTCAGCAGTGAGATGCCGTTCTTTCCCGGTGCCCTGCGAGCCTACGAGTACGCCCGCAGTGGGGCTCTCGGTGAACTAATCGAGGTGCGCTCACGCTTTCTGCACTCGTCCGATATCGATCGATCCAAACCCATCAACTGGAAGCGTCGGGTCGAGACCTGCGGTGACATCGGGGTGATGGGAGACCTCGGTATGCACGTTGCACACGTCCCGCTGCGACTGGGCTACCAGCCCAGTGCTGTCTACGCGCTCCTCGACGACATCGTGACTGAACGGCCGATCAGCGCTGGGGCGACGGAAACAACTCGGTGCGAGACGTGGGACAACGCATTGATCACCATGCGCGGTACCTCCCAGGATCACCCGCAGCGGGCCTTCCCCATGCTCTGGGAAACCAAACGCATCGCTCCGGGAAACATGAACACCTGGTCCTTCGAGGCCGTGGGAATGGACGCTGGCGTGCGATTCAGCACCCGCACCCCGGCCTACTTCGAGCGCTTCCGTCGCGACGGCTCAGAGCAGGTGTGGGAGCAGGTTCAGCCGGGCAATGTCTCCGCATGGCCGATGGTGAGCGGCGCGATCTTCGAGTTCGGGTTTGCCGATGCGCTCTTGCAGATGTGGGCGAGCTTCCTCGCCGAACGCGCCGGAGCACTTGGCGATCGGTTCGCGACCGCCACGGTCGCAGAGGCCGTCGGAGGTCACCGGGTGTTCGCCGCCGCTTCTCGATCGAGCGCCGAAGGTGGAGCTGTTTCGTAAGGATGCGCCGCCTTGGACGCGCCATCCGGCGCACCCCTCTTCTTGCCGATCTTCCCCGCGAGGTCGCTGTCTTGGCGACCATCGCGTTCTTCGTCGCACTCGGTTTCGGAATCCTGATTCCCTCTCTTCCGATTTTCGCCAGCACCTTCGGCGTCAATGCGTTCCAGGCCGGACTGGTGATCTCTGCTTTCGCCCTGGTTCGCTTCGTGACCTCGCCGCTCGCCGGCATCCTGGTCAATCGCTGGGGAGAGCGCATCGTCCTCAGCAGCGGATTGCTGATCGTCGCCTTGTCTAGCCTGGTGGCCGGTTTCTCGCAGTCCTACGGACAGCTCTTGGTTCTGCGAGGCGCCGGGGGCCTCGGCTCATCGATGTTCACCGTGTCCGCGATGGCCCTCTTGCTTCGAGTGACGTCCTCCGAGCAGCGAGGTCGTGCGTCGAGCGCATTCCACGGCGGCTTTCTCTTCGGCGGTGTTGCGGGACCCGCCGTCGGCGGACTCGTTGTCGCCTGGTCCATCCGCGCCCCGTTCTTTGTCTACGCCATCACGCTGCTCGTCGCCACCGCCGTCTCGCTGATCTTCTTGTCCCGGGTTCGACTGCACGAGCGAGAAGAGGCAGACGCCGGAAGCAACACCAATAAGCGCGAGGAACTTTGGACAGCGCTCAAGGACCCCGCCTATCAAGCGGCCATTGGCAGCAACCTCATCACCGGCTTCGTCATCTTCGGCCTTCGCGCTTCGATCGTTCCCCTCTTCGTCGTCGAGGGTTTGCAGCGCGGCGCGTCCGTGTCGGGCATCGGATTCCTCATCGCGGCAGGAGTCCAAGCGATCTTCCTTCTCCCTGCTGGACGGATGGCGGACAACCGCGGTCGCCGCCCCGCCCTCCTGTTCGGCACTATCGCGAGTGCCGGCGGGATGGCCCTGCTCGCTCTCTCCGACGTTGCCGCCAACACTCTCGGCACGGCAGGACTCGCAGGCGTCACCCTCTTTCTAATCGCCATGGCGGTTCAGGGGTTCGGCGGCGCCTTCATGGGGTCCGCTCCATCCGCCCTCGTCGGTGACATCATGGGAGGACGCAAGGGCGGCGTCGTTATCGCGACGTTCCAGATGATGTCGGATGTGGGGGCGATTGTGGGACCGCTGGTTGCCGGACTGCTCGTGGACGCCTTCGACTATGACTGGGCGTTCGCCGCTGGCGCAGCGTTGGCGATCCTTCCGATCTTCCTCGTTCTCCGCATGCGCGAAACCCTCGTCCGTACGGAACAAGCACCGTGACGCCCAACGATCACCGAGCCTCACGCCGGCGTCGAAACACCGTCACCATCACCAGCGTCGCCACCATCGCCGCCGTCACCATTGGCGTCTTCGGCATCAGCGAGTACTCCTCCGGACCGACCGCCGCGTCGGCGGCTGACACATCCACGACAGACGCCGGGACTCAAGACCTGATGGCCGATCCCCTCCCCGTGACCGCTTCAGCCAGCGAGCAACCCGAAGCTCCTGCTTTTCGCAACGTGGTGATGATCCTTGCCGATGATCTGGATTGGAAACTTTTCGACCAGATCCCTCGACTGAACGCGCTTAAAGAACGCGGAACGACGTTCACCAATCACACTGTCGTCGACTCCTTGTGTTGCCCATCGCGCGTCACGATCATGCGCGGTCAGTACATTCACAATCACGGGGTCGTGTCGAATATCGAAGCAACCGGGGGTGGCTGGCCGACCTTTCAACGGCTCGACGCGGATGAGGATTGTCTTCCGGTCTGGCTCAACGATGCAGGCGTTACCACCGCCCTCTACGGCAAGTACCTCAACGAGTACCCCACGCGACCGGACGGTATTCGCTACGTGCCACCGGGATGGAATGAATGGGCAGTACCGATCTCCCGCGGTGATTCGTACTCGGGCTACAGCTACACCTTGAACGACAACGGAGAACTTGTCCGGTATGGGACGAAACCGACGGACTTCCTGGGCGATGTCCTCAACGACAAAGCCCGGAACTTCATCGGCTCGACACCGGAACCCTTCTTCCTCTATCTCTCCACCTACACCCCACACAAGCCGTTCGCCACGGCCCCTCGGCACCTGTCTGCGCACGCAGGAACGGTCGCGCCGCGCACCCCGGCGTACAACTCCTTCGGAGAGAACGAGCCGGCGTGGCTTCGCCAATTCCCTCAGCTGAGCGATTGGAAACTGTCCGAACTAGACAAGGTGTGGAGGAAGCGCGCCCGATCCGCCGAAACCGTCGCCGACTCTGTCGACGCGGTACTCGCCGAGCTGAAGGCCACCGGGCGCGATAAGGACACCTTGGTGATCGTCACAAGTGACAACGGGTACCACGTCGGCGAGTATCGAGTCCCCAAAGGCAAGCGGACTCCTTACGCGGCGGACACCGTCGTACCGATGATCGCCATCGGCCCTGGTGTTCCCGCCGGCGTAGAGGTGTCCGCGATGACGTCCACGATCGACCTCGCGCCGACGTTCACCGAGGTTCTCTCCGGAACCTCTCCGGACTGGGTGGATGGGCGCTCTTTGGTGCCGTTCCTTACCGACGGTCAAACACCACAGGGCTGGCGCAGCGCGACGCTCTCGGAATCCATCGGTGAGACGAATGCCAGTGATCCGGACTACCTGCCCTACATCCCCCCACCCTTCTCCGCCCTGCGCTCCGAGCATTGGCTCTACGTCGAATACGACGACGGGAGCACCGCTCTCTACGACCAAAGGACCGATCCATACGAGCTTCGCAACATCGTCGACGCCGTCGATCCAGGGTTTGTCGCCACCCTCAGCGCCCAACTTTCTCAGCTCGACGCGTGCTCGGGTCAGTCCTGTCGGGAAGCGGACGCTCTGGCCATCACCGACCCGCTACCACAAGCAGCGGGCTGACGCGTTAGCGAAGGGCCTTGTCCAGATCGGTGACAAGGTCTTCGACATCTTCGATACCCACACTGAGTCGAACGAGATCAGCAGGCACCTCCAGAGGACTGCCAGCCGCCGACGCATGGGTCATTCGCCCGGGGTGCTCGATCAGCGACTCCACGCCACCAAGAGACTCGCCGAGAGTGAAGACCTCGGTGCGAGCACACAGGTCGACGGCCGCTTGCTCGCCACCGGCCGCCCGGAAGGAGACCATGCCGCCGAAGTCGCGCATCTGCCGTGCGGCAACCTCGTGACCCGGGTGAGATTCCAATCCTGGGTAGAGCACCTGACTGACGGCCGAATGTCCGGTCAGGAAATCCACCACCGCCCGCGCGTTTGCGCTGTGCCGGTCCATTCGTACACCCAGAGTCTTGATGCCTCGCAGCACCAGCCATGAATCAAGAGGACCCGGCACCGCGCCCATGGAGTTCTGGTGGAAGGCAAGTCGCTCGGCAAGTTCGAGATCGCGCACGACGAGCGCACCGCCGATGACGTCACTATGCCCGCCGAGGTACTTGGTCGTCGAGTGCACCACCACGTCTGCACCCAGCAGCAGCGGTTGCTGAAGGTAGGAAGAGGCGAATGTGTTGTCGACGACCAGGAGAGCTCCGGCGTCGTGAGCGATGTCAGCGATCGCGGCGATATCCGCGACGTTCAACAACGGATTGGTCGGGGTTTCGATCCAGACCAGCCGCGTTCGGCCCGGCTGTATGGCCGCGGCGATGGCATCGAGGTCGGTCACGGCGGCGGGCGTGTGGTCGACTCCCCAGGGTGCTGCCACCTTTGCGAAGAGGCGATAGGTCCCGCCATAGGCGTCGTCGGGGATAACCGCGTGAGTACCCGGGGCCAAGACAGTGCGCATCAAGGTGTCCTCGGCGGCGAGTCCAGAGGCGAAAGCTAGGCCGCGGGCATCGGGGTCCTCAGGCGCCTCGAGCGCCGCAAGGCATTCCTGGAGTGCGGTGCGCGTGGGGTTTGCGCTCCTGGAGTACTCGTATCCGTTGCGTAGGCCCCCCACGCCGTCCTGCGCGTACGTCGAGACTTGGTAGATCGGCGGGACCACGGCCCCCGTCAACGGGTCCGGCTCTTGTCCGGCGTGAATCGCTCGAGTGTTGAAACCGTCCACAACCGTTAGCCTACTGCCGTGTTCGGATTCGGATCCAAAGCAACGATGGTGGACTCGGCGTCGGCTCTTCCTGGTCGTGACCGAGAGATCTTCACCGTGCCCACCAGCCATGCGGTCCTCGGCTCACCCCTGCACCCGGAGGATGCCGACCTCGAGCGCATCTACCTCGCCATGGGGTGCTTTTGGGGTGCGGAGGAGTTGTACTGGCAGTTGCCGGGCGTCGCCGCGACGAGTGTTGGTTACATGGGCGGCTTCACCGCGCACCCCACTTACGAGGAGGTGTGTACCGGAATGACCGGGCACACCGAAACCGTCTTCGTTGCGTATCGCCCCGCGGAGGTCTCCACCTTCGACATCCTGAAAGTTTTCTGGGAGAACCATGATCCCACCCAGGGCTACCGGCAAGGCAACGACGTGGGGACGCAATACCGGAGCGCGATCTTCTACACGACCGCCGAGCAGGCATCAGTAGCTGCCGCAACGCGGGACTCCTACGCACGGGTCATAGCCGAACGCGGCTACCCGGAAATCACCACCGAGATCGTTCCGGCAGCCGACGCGACCTACTACCCGGCCGAGGACTACCACCAGCAGTACCTATACAAGGTTCCGAACGGATACCGGTGCCACGCGAACACCGGACTCGCTCTGCCAGCCCTATCAGTCGGCTAGGTACCCCAGCAGGTCTTGGCGGGTCAGGACCCCCACCGGGCGCCCGTCCTCGATCACGATCACTCCATCGCTCGATTGCAACGCAGAGATCGCCGACTGCACTGACTCTCCAGCACCCACGATCGGAAGCGCAGCAGACATGTGCGAATCAACTGTGTCGGACAGTTTCGCTGCGCCGGAGAAGAGGGCGTCAAGCAAATCGCGCTCGACCACGGATCCGACGACCTCGGCGGCCATGACCGGAGGTTCCGCCCGCACAACCGGAACCTGCGACACCCCGTATTCGCGCAGAATCGCGATCGCGTCCGCGACCGACTCGGTGGGGTGGGTGTGCACCAACGGGGGTAGGTCCTCGGACTTGCCGTGCAGCACATCGCCGACGGTCGAGTCTGTGCTCGGTGGCAGGAATCCGTAGGACGCCAACCAGTCATCGTTGAAGACTTTGCTGAGGTATCCGCGACCCGAGTCGGGAAGTACCACGACGATGACGTCGCCGGGTTCGGCTGTACTGGCCACCCGCAAGGCCGCGACGGCGGCCATTCCGCAGGAGCCACCCACCAAAAGCCCTTCTTCCCGCGCCAAACGCCGGGTCATCTCGAACGACTCAGCGTCGGACACCGCGATGATCTCGTCGCAGATCTCCTGGTCGTACGTGGTTGGCCAGAAGTCTTCACCGACACCTTCCACCAGGTAGGGACGGCCGGTCCCGCCCGAGTAGACCGATCCCTCCGGGTCCGCCCCAATGATCTTCACCGCACCGTCGCTGACTTCTTTTAGATACCTGCCCGTCCCGGTAATCGTGCCACCGGTTCCCACTCCCGCCACGAAATGCGTGATCCGACCTTGCGTTTGATCCCAGACTTCCGGACCCGTCACCTCGTAGTGGGAACGAGGATTGTGCGGATTGGAATATTGATCGGGCTTCCAGCCCCCCGGGGTCTCCCGAGCCAGGCGGTCGCTGACCGAGTAGTACGAGCGGGGATCTTCCGGATCTACTGCCGTCGGGCAGACCACCACGTCGGCCCCGTACGCCCGGAGCACATTGCGCTTGTCCTCGCTTACCTTGTCCGGGCAGACGAAGATGCAGTGGTAGCCGCGCTGCTGGGCCACCATCGCCAGGCCGACACCGGTGTTGCCGCTCGTCGGCTCAACGATGGTTCCGCCGGGCTTAAGCAGACCTTCCTCTTCGGCGGCATCGATCATCCGAACCGCAATGCGATCCTTGATCGAACCACCCGGGTTCAGGTACTCGACTTTGGCCAGAACGATGGGGCCGTCCTTCGGCACGATGCCCTCGGTGACCTTGTTCAGGCGGACGAGAGGCGTATTTCCGATCAGCTCGATAACCGAATCCACGTAGTGCACAGCACAACTCTAGGCGGCCTACAGTAAACGCGTGTCGGCACCGCACCTTCGCAGCCAAAGGGAGACATCACGTGGGTCGTGAGCAGTTGGAACGTGAGCTCGAGCGCCTTGCGAATCGGCTCGAGACGATGCCAGCGTCACGCATCCACGAGGACGTGATCGACCGGGTTCATGCGACGGCTCAGCAGATAGTGGCGCTGACGCAGGGCACAGATCGGCCCGCTACGGCCGTTCTGCCCCGGGTCGAATCTTCAGCGCTCGCCGCGCAACTCACCGTTGTGGTGCGCGACTACTGGGAAACAACAACAGCGGCGTCGGATGACGCCGCTGTTGCGCAGTACTTGATCGACCTTCGAAGGTCGTTGCCGTAGTCGCTCGTGTGGCCGCTAGTCGCGACCCGACAAGATCGCGAAGAGTCGCAGGAACTCAAGGTAGATCCACACCAGCGTGACCAGCAGGCCGAAGGACATCCGCCAGGACTCCCGCTCCGGCAGCCCCATGGCCACTCCCTGCTTGATGGCCTCGAAGTCGAGAACCAAGAAGAAGGCCGCGATTCCCACGCCCGCGAGGCAGATGATGATGCCCAGTCCGCCGACACCGTAGAAACCCCAGCCGCCGCCGACACCGAAAATCGCGGCGACGAACGACGCCAAGGCGAGAACGATGTAGGAGACCGCAGCGACCATCAGGACCTGGGTAAAACGCTTGGTCACCTTGATGATTCCGGTCAGATACAGGGTCAACATGACACCGAACGTCGTCATGGTGGCCACGACCGCCTGGATGACAATGCCGCTGTCCCAGCCATTCGAGACGGCGTAGGAGTTATACCAATTGCTGATACCGCCGAGCATCAAACCTTCGGCGACAGCGAAGACCATCATCAGCACGGGCGACACGTTCTTCTTCAGCGCATTAACGAAACCGAGCACGATCGCGACGATGAAGATCGGGAACATCAACCCGGGCGCCGCGGTGATCACGTTCCAACCGACGAAGGCGAACAGCACCACCAATCCGAACATGATCGCGGACTTGACGACGACGTCGTTCAAGGTGACCCGCACCCCTCCTCCAGCGGTGACCGCCTGGAATTCGGCGTCGGTGCTGGTCGGTGGCGTGCCGGATGGGTCGGGAGTCGCGGTGGATGGCGTAGACGGAGCGGCCGGCGTTGCCGTGGGGGCCTGGCCGGCGGCCTGCGTGTAGGCCGATCGACCTTCGTCATACGCGAATCCCGGGGCGTCGGCCTTCTCGTAGCGCGAGAGGACGGGGTTATTGGTCTGCATAACCACAGGATAACCGACCGGTACCCAACCAACCAGGCGAACCTCGCACGAATGTGGACGGATACGGAACCGTTTGTGAAGCGCCGAGGACACGGTTTGCCGCGCATCGGTCTGCTCTCAGCGAAAGATGTGCCGCAGCCGCTACTCCCTCTCGCCGTTCCTCGCGCGCATAGGTACCGTCCATGGGTGACCGAGCAGCAGCAATACACCGTCCTTCGTGCCAGTGACGGCTACGAATTGCGTGAATACCCCGCGTGCGCCGTCGCGGAAGTCACCGTCGAGGCCGACTTCGATAAGGCCGGGAGCATGGCTTTCCAGCCTCTGTTTACCT
>WLWL01000084.1 GCA_012103605.1 Candidatus Nanopelagicales bacterium | reverse complement strand
CCGCCGCGCTCATCACCAACGCGTAACCCAGAACGGAGAACCATGCGAGGGGCTTCAGGCCGTTGGTGTCGCTCACATAGTTGACCAGATAAACCAGCAAGACCCCGCTCGCCGCCAGCCAGAACCACAGGTGACGCAGGAACGGCAGAAAAGTGCGTAAGTGCGGAATTTCAGTGACCGCAGCATCATCAGCGCGCACACCGCTCCACGCGTGACCGTCCCAGTACGCCAATTTTCCGGTGGGACCGTAGGGGCAAAAACCCGGCTCGTTCGCCTCTACCGGATCGATCGGCCACGGCACTGCGCGCGCAACGGTCATGACTGGCAACCTCCAACCGAAGACTTCAAAACGCCCCGGACTCTAGCCTTAACGATTATCCAGTGGAAGTTGCGCGCACCAAGCCCCGACGGCCTCTCCGGCTCTTTGGCGAACGGGGACGACGTTCTGAGGCGGTTTAGACCTGTCCTCACGTGTCCTCTCTCACCCTGTGGATTGGTGATTCCACGCGGGAAGCAGTCCACGACGGGGACCCTCAGTCCACGAATGCCGGAGGGCTTTGCAGACCCATCATCTGGTGTTGATCAAAGCCATCCAGAGATGCCAGGGGAGATCAAGGAACAAGCAGGCGACCCACTCGCTTGGTCGGATCGCCCTACGACGGACTGTCCCGCACTCTAAACAAACCCAGAAATAATGTATGTCCCTATGTGGATGAAGATGAAGAACTCACGTAACCCGTTCGTGAACGCCATCTACCTCGGCCTGCGCGACTGGAACGTACTCGCGGCCCGCGCCACCCGCCCGCAGTTCTGGTTCTTCGTCCTCGCCGTAGTGATCTTCTCCAGTGTCGCTCAGCTCATCGCCTTCGTACTCGACCTGCCCTTCGTAGCGCTCATCGGTTTCGGGCCGTTCTCTTTCGTCGTCTTCCTCGTATCCATCGCGCTCGTCGTGCCCTCGGTGAGCATCACTGTTCGCCGCCTGCACGATGCAGGCTCATCACCCGTGTGGGCATGGGTGGGGCTTGGCGTTTCTCTACTGGTGTGGCCGATCATCGGTGTGGGCTTCTTCTTGCTTCTTGGGGCCCTTTTCGCCGCGAACGAGGCGATGGTGTTCATCGGCCTCGGGTTGATCTGGTCAGCCAGCCTCATCGCTCTTGGTTTCGGGATCTTCCTGCTCGTACTCCTCGTGAAGTCCTCCTCCCCGCTGGACTCCAAGTACGGACCAGCACCCGTGACCCAGCCAGCCCCGCCGGCCCAACCCGAGTTAGCCGAATCCGCCGCTCCTAGCCCCGACGCAACCGCCACACCTACCGATGAAGACCCGGGACCGGCCACCGAGAGCACTCACGATCGTTAGATGAACTTCACGGATGGGCACGATCGAAGAAGTCAGTCTCATGCCTGGATATAACTACAGCAATGAGTTCGACTACGGATTGAACGTGGTTTTGTGTGGGCTAGCTGCGGACTTCTCCTCGCCCGGCTAGCGGTAGTCGCTCGGGCGGCTTTTCCCTTCCGGCTATCTCTGCGGGTTGCGATCAGGCACTGCGACGAAGGGTAAGCACAGATTCAGCGCGGGTCGTTGGGCCTAGTGAGAGCGCTCGGATTAGAAGATCCTTTCTTATTCGCGTCAGTTTGGGTTATCTTTGGTCTGAGGAGCCACGTATGTCGAATTCAACACCCGTGCGGGGGATTACGCGCCCACTCGCCTTCGTATTGGTACTCACCGTAGCGACGGTCGCCGCACTGGGTGCAAGTCTTTTGGTAGTCCCGCAGGCACAGGCCGCGTTTGAGCCAACCAAGTCCTCCAGTGTCACCGTCTCCGTTGACGGTGTATCGGCATCGGTTGCCAACAGCGCGGATGACCAGGGGACGACCAAGACCGGGGTGTTTGGGGGCGGAGAGACCCCCGCTAGTGGCGGCACGGTAGGCACCGGCGAACTTACGGAGATGTTCCCCTCGAACGGTGGAGACTATGTGAGTTTCGAGGCCCGCGGCGGCGTGGTGGTCCAGTCCTGTTCCCCGGATACGTACTACCGACGAGCCCAGGTGACCTTCGCCGACCTGCCCGCCGGAACCAAGGACGTCACCGCCCTCCTGGACCCGACCGTAGGTGACTCTGACCCCAGTTCCTACTGGAGCGACCAGGGAACCCAGATTGGGGCATCGGGCGTCAGTGGGGCGAACACGATCACGCTCACCTCTGGAAGCACCGCAAACGTGGGGGAGCATGTCGGCGGTGATGGAATCGCACCGGGCGCAAAGGTCACGGGCGTCGCTAGCAACGTCCTCACTCTCAGCGCGAACAACACGGATACGGTCACCGGCCCGGTGACCATTTACAGCAAGCGCATCTTCGAGACAGGCAGCCTGGAGACTCTTTGCGACGGCAGCACTCCGTGGCTTGCCGGTGCCTCCGGCGTCTCGGCTTCAGCAGGCACCTTTGTCCTCGGCTCGGGACTCACGGCGCGCACCAGCGCGGGCTACGTGGTCAACGACACCACTGCGACATCTGTCTCCTTCGACATCTACGTGCCAATGATCGATGGCTCTGGGGCGATCGGGAACTCCGTCGCCATGGCCCTCGTCCTCGACATGGGTGGAGACGGGACCATCGATGACGCGACTGATGACGTCGCGGTCGTGGTGGACGTCGTGAGCCGCCCCTGGCTGGACAATGAAATGCTTTTGTCAGCTTGCTCGAGTCCTTCGACATCCGACCCCCCCTGTTATGTCGCGGATGACACCGGGGTCTTCAACAACGCTGGCACAGCCCGGGTGGGCACGGCCTCTCAATTCTCGGTAACGTCCACGGCTGCGGCTGACGGCAGCGACATGGCCGAGTTGGATGCCACCGTGGCCTTCACGGCCAGCGTGGGTGACGGTTTCCTGATCGCCGAGGACTCCCGCGTGGGCGTGTCCCTCAGCCTGCCCACCACGGGCAGCGCCGGGGCGTTGGACTTCGACACGTTCGACTTCATGCAGGCCAACGCCGAGACTCCACTCCTCGTCGACCCCCGTTCCACCTCGTCATCGAGTGCAACTAATCGTTGGGACATGGTCCAGACAGGCGGCCGGAATATTCTCACCATTCGTGGACTCGCCAAGGAGACCTCGAAGGCCATCAGCCGCAGCACCTGGTATGAGAGTTGCTCCCTGACGATCTCGGGCAGCTCCGTCTCGACGACCGGCTGCGGTGAGGGAATGACCGGAGCTGTCAGCGACAACTACATGGTCATCTCTGCGATTCCCGGCGAGGTCTCGTTGAACGTCCTCAATAACGCTGTCGGGCAGTCCATTGCCGGTGGACTGGTTTCCACAAACGCGCAGGGCGTCGAGTTCGGCGCGGAGACCTTGGCAGGCACGAGCTTCCAGTTCGCCGTCGCGGGTCCGTCGTACACGGCATCCGGTGCCTCCCGCAGCTCAAGCGGTTTCTACTACGTGTGCGTCCCATCGGACTTCCTGTCCACGTACTTCACCACCACTCCGGCAGCGGCCTCGACCTCATGGGTAGGCACTCGCGATGGAGCCACGATCTCCAACTCGTTCGCCACCGGAACGTGCGGGGACTCCGATGGTCTGGTGGCCTCGCTGGATCCCTTTGGGTATTCCGCTCCCATGTTCTCCCTGCGTCCCCCGTCAGCACCCGGGTCCGGCGGCGGATCCGGCAGTGGCTTGGAAACACCCGCACCGTCCCCGACGTCAGCGGAAACCTCCGTTACCGCTCCAGCAACACCAGTCCCGGTGACAGCCACCCAGCCCGTCGTATTCGCCAATCCCGGGCAGGTTTCCGGCTCACAGATCGCAGCGCTCACAGCCGAGCAGGTGGCCACTATCCCCGCAAATCAGTTCAAGGAACTCAAGCCCGAGGTGTTCAAAGCCATGTCGCCCGCTCAAGTGGCAGGGCTGCCGGTGCACCTCATCAGCACGATTCGCCCGGCTCGCATAGCTGCTCTGGCGCCCGCGGCCGTTGCCGCGATGTCCGGTGAGCAGCTCAACGGCTTGCGCTCTGCCACGGTTCGCCGGCTCAGCCCCAAGCAGGTCCGTGCGATCTCGCCGTCGAGCCTCGCAAGCGTGACACCCCTGTTCGTGTCGCAGTTGAAACCCAAGATGGTGGCAGCGCTTCGTCCCGCCGCGGTCCGGGAACTGACGCCTGAGCAGGCTTCAGCCATCCGACCGAGGGCACTGCGCCGCATGTCCGCAGTCGCATTACGCCAACTCAGTCCGGCTGCAATCTCAGCTATGTCAGTAAGCCAGCTCAAGCGCCTCAAGTCCAAGCAGGTGCGCAAACTCACCCAGGCTCAGCGGATAGCCCTTCGTCCGGCGCAGTTGAAGGCTCTGGACCTACGCTAGAGATGAAGCCCTGAATCCACGACAACAACGGTATACGGTAAAGACCTCCAACAGTCCAACGTCGTCAAAAGGCAGACTGTCAGTTAGGAGACCGACATGCGGCAACCGCAAGAAATCTCATCCATCTCACCCAAAGCTGTATTCGTGGGCTTGACGGTCGCGGTGAAGGAGTCAGAAGGTAGCGGCGCGGCTTCATTTCGGAGTACTTGAGCAGTTGCTCTCGGCACGGCTGTGCGTGTTGTGCAGACCTCGGATGTCGAGGCTTGACTCACCCCTCGCCCAACTAAACACCGCGTGCCTCGTATTCCCTGATAAGGAAGAGGTGGTCGGTGGCACCCCCGAGGAAAAGCTTGGCGGGTTCTAAATGATCGAGAAACTCCACTCCCCGTCCGCTCGCACGCTCAAGAACCTCGTACCCGCCGGGACCCTCGCGCCACCCGAGTACTCACCAATCTCGTTCACCAACAGGTCAGTGCCGCCCTTACGGTCAACCGCCTCCACAATGAAGTTACCGGCCCCCGAATGCTCAAGGGTGATCTTCTTCAAACCCCCCACTGTCATACGAAGCTTCACCACCTGATCGCCGACCCCTGTGCCCTGCCGCGCTCTCGGCGCAGCCGCCAGCGGGCGGGTGCGAACCGTCCACTCCCCGTCCGCCTTGATCTCCAAAGCCACAATCGGGTTCTTCTGCGAGAACCCCGAGAAAGAAGCCGTGTCCACCAGAACCGTCCCTGAGTAAGGACCGATCTCGTTCACCAGCCAGCTCTCCGACTCACCATCCCGCCCGATCCCGGAGATGATGAAGTTCGATTTGCCTTGATGCGTTGCGCTCACGATGACCGGCTTGTAAGTGCGCGGCACATTTACTAGCGCGTCACCGCTCCCAGTGATCGCGAAACGCGGAGCGCCTTTCGTCGTGCTCTCAACCGCGCCCGCTGGCGCGCCAACACTCAGTAACCCCACGACGAGCGCTAACGCCGCGATGCTTCTCACGTGGTCCCCCCGTTTACCGCCGAGACCTTTAACTTAATCGGTCCCCCTTCAGGCTCTCACACTCAAGGTGCGGAAACCAGGCGCGCAAGTCACGCAGCGCGACCCACAGGACCGCAAGAACCGCCTTAACTACCGGTGAAGACCCGGGACCCGCCACCGAGAGCACTCACGATCGTTAGATGAACTTCACGAATGGGCACGATCGAAGAAGTCAGTCTTATCGTGGCGAGAAGCCAAAGAGGGCTCGCGAATTAGCACAGAATTAGCACAAACCACGATTTAGCACAGGGTTAGCACAACCACATCAGGCCACAACAAACCAACTTTTGGGCCCATTCCAGGAAGGAAAACGGTGGCCAGGGACGGGATCGAACCGTCGACCTTCCGATTTTCAGTCGGACGCTCGTACCAACTGAGCTACCTGGCCGGGACGCAAAAGGTTATCAGGATCCCTGCGGCGCCTTTGGCGAAGACCTCAGATTTCTTGATTGGTCGGGAGCATGACGAGGTCACGAATTGTTATGTGGCGTGGTGTTTGGAGCATGTACATAAATGCATCCGCGACGTCTTCCGAGCGCATTCCCCGACCGGCTGCAACTTCCTCATCGATCGATGCGTCACCGTTCGCCACCCCCCAAAGTTCGTTGAGCACGA
>WLWL01000083.1 GCA_012103605.1 Candidatus Nanopelagicales bacterium | reverse complement strand
TGACGGCTCCGTAGTTGGGGCCACTGCCTGCGTACCAGGTGCCGAAGGTGGCGATCGCAATTCCGTATCCGAGCAGAAGTGCCATGGGAGCGACCGGCACGTAGCGGGCCCAACCTGCCTGTTTTCGCGAGCCGAGCAATACCGCGCTCCCACCCAGCACGGCGGCGGCCGACATGACGCCCAGAATCGGACCGACAATCTCCGTCCCGCCTTGACTCTCGAGAAGAATGAGAGCGGGCGTTCGCATGGCCGACACCACACTTCGCCCGAAGCCTCCGCCCAGGAGTGAGGTTGGCAACGCGGTGCTTGTGGTGAGGAAGATGTACATCAACGCCCTGCGCATCGGCTGCGCGACCAACAAGACAGCCGTCGCCCACAAAATCACCGACACCCAATCGATCCGCCTGCGTTGCAGCAGATCGACCAGGAACTTTGCACCGTAGGCCGCCAATGCGATGAATGCGACGGGTGCGAGCGGGAACCAGACCAAGGAAGTGAGTGCGAAGATCGCAGTAGTCACCACCCGGATCCTCGGCATCGGGAAGGTGATCCAAAACGCGCCAAACCACAAGGTGACCGTGACAAACGTGAATTGCATAGACAGGTGGCCGAATCCCATGGCCGCGATGCTCATGACACTGAGCACCAACGCACCGCTCCACACCGCAACCGGTGACACCACGGTCTTTCGTTTGTCGGACCAGCGGCTCGCAAGGGCTCGCTCTGCCACGGGGGCAACAGCCAGGGGCGCAAGCGCGGCGAGAAAGAATTGTGCATACAGGACGGAGTCGGCTGCGACAAGGACCTGATTAATCCCGCCAAACGCAAGTAAGGACAGGGTTGCCGCAAGAGTCGCAGTGAAGACGAGCAACAACTGAAGGGGCCCACCGAGGATGGAGATCTGGTCGACGGGCCCTCCGCTCGCTAGCCGACCTGCGAAGTCCAACCAGTCAGCGTTGTCCTCCGCTCCCCGGTTCAAGACGAAGTAGCCGACATCGGCAAACGGTCCGGCAGCAGGCGCCAGCACTCGGCTGAAGATCAAGAACCCCAAGACCGCAGCCGATGGCACCAACAAGGACGACACTTGAATCCGCCATGGCACAGGACGCGGGTTGCGCCCCACAACAACTACGACAAGAACAACGAGCATGGCCGCGGTCAGGGCCCACTGCAGACCGACCATGGTCCACCTGGTTCCGAACGCAGCGCTCACCTGAACGAAGGCCCCCACGAAACCGACCGACAGGAAGGTGACGACCAGCGTCCACGTGACCGACTTCAGCCGCCACAGTGCGATGATGGGGATCACGATGAACGCGATCAAAAAAGCGATATTCCCCATCACGCTCCTCACCGCACCGGTTCCGCGGCGAGGGGAGACCCACGCTCACGACGAGACCTGAGTCTAACGGCCGATGCACACCTCTCCCGGGCTCCGTCACGCGCTTGTGCGCGTCGCTCCCTTCGTCGGAATCGCGACTTCACTCGTCGTGGTGTGGTGGATTCTGATGGGACCGATCATGGGGTCGGATCCATGGACCGGTTTCCGTCTGTATTTCGCCAACGATCAGTTGAGCTACGCGCGAATAGCCACGAATGTTGCGAATGGCGGTCCATGGTTCAGTGAGCCCTTCACGCACACTGGAACGAGCTACTACCCATCACTGTGGTACTTCACCATCGGCTTGTTCAGTGCCGCGACAGGTCTCTCCGTTCCTACCGGCTGGACGCTGCTCGGAGTCGGACTCGTCTCCGTCACGATCGCGCTCTTCGCAATCACCGCATGGAAACTCAGCGGGCGCTGGTGGGCCACCATCACACCCGCTCTTGCCATCACCGCAGGGACAAGTTCGTCCCTCCTTCAGGGTCCGAGCTTCGAAGGCTTCTGGCAGACCAGGCTCGATCATCACGCCGTCTTGTGGGGACCCTTTGCGACCCTGTTCACACTCAACGCTGAGGTGGCCGCCCTCAGCCTCGCTGCCCTTGGGCTACTCGCTTTCCTGCTCGCCTCACTGCCGAATCCCATTCGGCCACTACCGCTACTGCTCACTGCAGGACTGCTGATCGGGATCACGGCCAACATTCAGACGTACACATTCCTGACCAGCTTTTTCCTCCTTGCGACCTGGGGAACAGTGCTCGTCCTGCTGCGAGAACGCTCCAAAAGACTCGTTGTTTCCACGTCCATTGTTCTCGCCGTCGCCCTCCTCAGCGGCCCCATAGTTGCCGCTTTGGTGGGTGAGCTCGCCACATTCGTTTGCGTCATGTTCGCGGCTCTTCCCGCTGCTGTGTACCAACTCAGGTATCGGCCTCAACCTTTGCTCGTTCTGCTTGTACCACTTGCGGTGGCCGCCTCACCTCAACTACTTCGCACAGCCATGGGCCTGCTGTCGAATGATCCCTTCCTGGCGTATCGATCGACCAGCACCGAGAGTCTCGCGGTTCCCCTGGTGGCAGGACTCGCGGCGGCCGCAATACCGATTCTTCTATGGCTCGCTGCCTGGATAGCCCCGCGCATGGATCGCCACCTTCGGGCACCCCTGGTGGCTTTGCCGGTCGCTGCCAGCATTCTCGTGCTGAACAATTACTGGGGTTTCAATCAAGAGCCCTACCGCTTCTGGATGCAGATGAACATCCTGTCGCTTCTACTGCTGAGCGTTGTGGTCCCGGCAGTCTTCGTGCAGTGGTACCGGCGCCGGCGCCACTACCCACGTCGCTTGCCCGCGGCCTACCTGATCCTCACCGTGGCCAGCTCTCTCTACGTGGCGGGCTTGGGTGATCTGTTCGGCTTCTGGGACTACGCCTCGAGGCAAGGGACGATCACTCTCTCTACCGACCCCGGATCTGATCAGGCCGTTCTGCAGTCCCTCACCCAGGACCTCGAGGGCCTCATAGCCACTGATCCGTGTATCGACCCACAAGAGCTGGGTCTGCTCACTTCCACTCCCATCGGGTACTACAACCTCGGCCTGGCGTGGCCCACTGATGCGCTCGCGCTCCAGCGATTCAAACTGGCTCGCGACGAAGGCGTTTTCGATTCTGCTGCAGCCCAGGAAGCAGGCATCTCAACCTTGATCACCTACTCGGGGTGCGATTCCCAGTGGAAGCCTGGCCCGCGGGAAGGGTTCTTTCCCCTCGAATCGCAACAGGGGTTCTTGGTATGGCAATCAACTCGTTAGGGCCGCTAGTCGCCGAGCGGGTCACGGGCATGACTCCAGCAAACGGTCGCGAGGCTTACTTTCATGTCGGACGCGAGATTTCCATTGACGGAACCTCGTCACCTGGACTGACTTCGATACTTTACGCCAGACAAAGCTAAGCGCCCTCGTCGCAATAGTCTGCTCGCATGTCCATGAGCGCCCCCGCCACAAAAGGGGTTCTGTTCGCCACCATCCCAACCGCTGGTGGTCATCCAGACCTCCTCACGGGCATCATCACATCCTCAGGTTTGCCGCCAGAGCGAATCGTAATTATTCGCACCAAGCCAAACGTTGACTTGCCTAGCGGTTGCATCGTCGTTGATGATTTTGATCCACCCAACATTCAGCGTTGGTGGAAACGTGGGATCGACGAGTCAGTAGCCCGAGGGGCAACGGCCGTAGCCGTACTGAACGACGATCTAGGAATCGAGCCGGACACCCTCGAGAAACTTCACGACCAACTCCTTGCCACCGGAGCCACTGTGGCAACACCGAGTCGACCTGGGCTTGAGCGTGGACTTCACAAGCGCCGACTGATTCCGTACGAACCGGTGATTTGGGGTTGTCTATGGATGGTCGATGCAACAACTGACCTGCGCCCCGATTCTCGTTACGTGTGGTGGTACGGGGACAACGATCTAGACATACGGGCCCGGCGCGACTATGCGGGCATCGTCAGTTGCGAGGTTGATTACGAACACCATTTCCCTGGTGTGGGCACGGCGCAATCCTCTGAACTCGTTCATCAGTCCGATGTCGACGCTGAAACTTTCCATCGTGATTACTCGCGCCTACTGACTCTGTCCCGCTGGTATCGACGGATTTTCAGGCGATAGCAGGGCGCGGCACCACCGGAACAGCACATACGTCGCCTGCCCCACGACAAGGCTTGCCACAACGACACCGGCTAACGTCGCGAGGACCGTGTTCCACACCACCACGAACGAGATCAGTACCAGGGCGATCGCCACCAAGGTGCTCCACACGGCGATCCGTGGCCAGTGGTTGCGAACACGAAGCCCGGGAACAAGTAGAACCAGGAAGGCTGCTTTGTATCCGTAGGCGAATCCGGTGAGAGCGACGCTGGACAGGTAGAGCAACCCGCCGGCGAGTGCGAGCAAGACCCACACCGGAACCCGCTGGGATGGTGCGTTCAGATACTTGGTCCGACCAAGAAACCAACCCCAGGCAATCGCGACAAGGCAGATAGCCACAAGAAGAACATCACCCGTGCTCCACGTTTCCGGCAGCCTGGCAACGACAGGAATGCGCCCCAAAACAACAAAGTCTCCGAGTTCCGCCATTCCCGAACTCGCAGCGAGGCTCAACAAGACGTTGTCCCACGTGAGGACAAAGAATGCGACCGTGGCTGCGGCGAATCCGGCCAGCACAATCCACCCTCGTCGCAGTCCTACCACCGGCAACAGAAGGACCGCCAGAACAAAGGGGTAGTACTTCCACGTCCCTGCCAGCCAGATTGCCAAGGCTGCGATCGACCAGGCCCAATAGGAGTTCCAGCGACGAGTCAGCCAGACCGCGAAAACTGCGATCATCAGGACCACAGCGTCAACATTTGCCCGCTCGAGTAGCAGTTGCCATGGGGCACCTACCGCCGCGGCGAGTAGCACGACGGCGGCCAGACCAAAACTTTGCTTGGCGACCCAGGCGAGGGCAATACTGGCGCCGACGATTACCAATAGCCCCCATACCGTCGTGTTTGATTCTGTCAGCAGACCGAACGTGAATCTCCACCATGTAATGCCGGGGCCGTAGATCGAAGGATCAGCCAGGCAACCGTTGTTGGTCTCAAAAACATTGAAGCCCCATCGAGCGCAATCCACTGTCTCCAGCGTCAATCGAAGATCCCAGAACTGCACCACTCCCTGGGGAAGACGGATGGCTCTGTAGAAGGCCGCCCCCGTGGCTGGCGAGACCACAACCAACAACCAGCCCATGAGACCGATCAAGGCTGAAACTCCCCCGACGATGTACGGCCACCCTCGGGTAACTCGCACATCCACCCACGTGAACGCTGTCGGAATCACGAATGCCATGGCGAGAATCACCGCAGCCGTCATGCCGAGGGAGGCGATCACCGGTCCTGGCCCTGCTGGATCCTCCGACGCACGGGAGCCGACACCGATGGTGAAGATCGATATGACGGCGACGGTTATCAGGGCCAGCCCCGCTACCCACCGTTCATCACGAGCTGATCGGGAACCGCTCGTCACGCTCGCCGACATGTCGTCAGTCTAGAAGCGCGGTGGCCAGGTGGCAGACTGCGCGCATGACGGAACTGGCATCCATCGTGGTGCCGGTGTTCAACGGCATGCCGTACCTACCGGCCACAGTCCAGTCAGCCCTCGACCAAACCCATTCAAACCTTGAGATCGTTCTCGTCGACGGTGGCTCCACCGATGACTCGTGGGCCTGGATGCAAACTCTCACCGATCCTCGTATCCGCATAGGACACCTCACTTCTGGAGCCACGGCTGCAGACAATTGGACGGAAGCCAGTCGCCAGGCTCGGGGGGCATTCGTCAAACTTTTATGCCAGGACGACGTTCTGCACCCGCAGGCCATGGAAACTCAGATTCAGGACCTCCATGAACATTCAACGGCAGTCATGGCCTTGGCTCAACGCGACATCATCGATGCGCAGGGCCACGTCATTTTTCAAGGATGGGGAACCCACGGGCTGAAGGCTGGACTCAATGACGGCGAAGAGTCTCTCACTCGCTCCTGCATGCGGGGGACCAACATTTTCGGCGAGCCCGTAGCCGTCATGTTTCCCCGACACGTGTTA
>WLWL01000082.1 GCA_012103605.1 Candidatus Nanopelagicales bacterium | reverse complement strand
AACGCGAAGGTCGAAGCGCTGTGACCGCAGCCGCATCCGGCGATCTCATCGAAATCGACTACCGAATCACCGCCGATAACCCCCGCACAATCGCCGACGCTATCCGCGTCGAGCAGACCATCGAGTTTCCCTTCGACCTCGCGCCACAGTGGATTCAACAAGACGTGGTCGGTCAGGTACTCAACGATGACACCCATGACATCACCATTGGATACGACCCCGGCGTAGCCGGCGGTGGCCTGGTGCAAGTGCTCAACTTGTTGTGGGGCAACGTCTCGCTGTTCCCCGGGGTCCGGGTCTGCGGCCTGCGCTTACCCGACTCGATCCTCGATGATTTCCGCGGTCCCCGTTTCGGAATTCCGGGCCTTAGATCTCTCTTCGGCGCTTCCGATCGCCCCTTGGTGTGTACGGCGGTGAAGCCAATGGGGTCCAGCCCGCAGACGCTGGCGGCCATGGCTCGGACCATCGCAACCGCCGGATTCGACATCATCAAGGACGATCACGGACTCGCCGATCAACCCTGGGCCACGTGGCGCGACCGCGTCACGACCATCGCCCAAGCGGTGAACGAAGCAGCGTCCGAGACCGGCCACCCGTCCGCATACATGCCGAGCCTGAATGTCCCTGCGGACTCTTTGCGGGAGGCGGCCTTCTTCGCGAAGGAAGCAGGGGCCAGAGCGTTGCTAGTCCTGCCCGGCATCTCTGGTTTCGACGCGATGCGCTCACTTGCCGATGACGACGAATTGGCTCTCCCCATCATGGCTCACCCCTCGTTCCTGGGATCCAATGTGGTGAATCCGGACCAGGGAATCGACCACGGGATCATTTTCGGGACACTAATGCGATTGGCGGGGGCCGACATCTCGATCTTCCCCAACCACGGTGGGCGTTTCAGCTTCTCACCCCAGCAATGCTCGGCGATTCAAGCGGCATGTCTGGCTCCGCTCGGCTCGCTTGCGTCGGCCTGGCCGAGCCCCGGAGGCGGCATGACGCTCGATCGAATCAACGAACTCACCGACTTCTACGGCATCGACGTCGCACTCCTCGTCGGTGGAGCGCTTCATCGGGGCGTCCTGGCCGAGAACGCTCGCCAACTCGTGCAATCGGTGCAGACGGTTTAGTCGGTCTAGACGGCCTCGTTGATCTAGCGCGGGAACGCTCCGGCTACTCCACCGTCGACGGTCATCACCGATCCTGTCGTTCGGGACGAACGGTCCGAAAGAAGAAACTCCACCGATGCTGCGACATCGGCGGTCGTCACCCGACGTTTCAGAATGTTCCTCGACGCGTAAAAATCTTCCAGTTGGTCCGGGGCAATCCCATGGGCAGCCGCACGCTCTTCTCGCAGACCGCTATCCCACAAGCGTGAATTGTCAAAGACCGCATCTGGATTCACCGCGTTCGACCGGATGCCAAACTTCCCGCCTTCCAGCGCTGCGATACGCATCAACTGGACCATTCCCGCTTTGCTCACCGAGTAGGCACCAAAGTCCGCTCCCGGACTGAAGGAGTTCTTGCTCGCCACGAACACCAAGGAACCACCGATTCCCTGCACCTGGAGCGCGCGCATGGACTCGCGGGTCAACGCGAAGGCGCTGGTCAGGTTGATGTCGAGGGCCGCACGCCACTTCTCGTCCGTGAGTTCCGCCAGCGAGCCGGTCACGCCGATGCCGGCGTTCATGACCACACCATCAAGTCCACCGAAGTGTCGGATAGCCGTTGCAACAGTGGAGCGCACCACGCTGGAATCCGACTGATCTCCCGCGAGGGTGACCGGTTCGGGCCCTCCGGCGTCGATGATCGTCGAGGCGACCTCGTCGAGCCCTGAGGCATCGAGGTCAGCGAGGACTAGCGAGCAGCCCGACCGCGCGAGAGACAGCGCAATGCCCCGACCTATTCCCGCGGCTGCTCCGGTGACGATCGCGACGCGTCCCGCAAACTCAGCCGGTGCCGGTTTCAGGCTCAACTTGTATAGCTCCATCGGCCAGTAGTCGAAGCGGAACGTCTCCACGTCACTCAACGGCTCCGGTTCACCGAAGGAGTCGAGAACCGTCCGCGCGACACCGTGGGTGTGGACCGCGATGTCGGCCGCGACTTTCGCGTCTGCGGTGTTCTGACCGGTGGTGATGACGCCGACTCCCGGGACGAGAGCAACGCGAGGCATCGGGTCATGTCCCGAATACCCCTCGGGCATCGAATCGGCGTTGCGCTCCACGTACGACTCGTACGCGCTCGCGTATTCCTCGACGGCCCGCGCAACTTCCTCAGGGCCCGTATCGGACAGGGCAACAGATAGTGGCTTGATGCGCAACATGTGGTCCGCGCTCGAGACTCCGCCGGCGACGATGGTGTCGAGTTGCGGATGGTCGGCAACTTCTCGCAGTCGATCATCGACACGCAGCACTCGGTGACGGGTGTGAGAGAGAACTCCGCGCAGGTGCAGCAGAAGAGTCTCTAATTCCTCGTCCGGCATATCGTCGTGACGGGGTGGTGGCCCAGGGTTGATGGAGTGCTCCGCAACGAACGCACGTGCGGTGTCAACCACATCGATCGTCCGCTGGTAGCACTCGCTTGAGTCCTCTGCCCACGTCACCAGGCCATGGTGGGCGAGCACGACCCCCTCGTAGTGAGCCAAGTCGCCGACGATCTTGCTCAGCTCGAAGCCCGGACGAATCCAGTCCACGTAGGCAAACCCGTCTCCCAGGGCTTCACGTGTGACGCGTTCCCCTTCAGCGTGGTTCGTCAGCGCGCAGATGGCATCCGCGTGCACGTGGTCGATGTGGGTGAACGGCAAGAAGGCATGCAAGAGGGTCTCGATAGAGGGGCGCCGCGCGCCGGGATCCATCAGAGCCCGGGTCACAAGATCGGTCATCTCTTCGTCGGTCATCTCACCGCGATCACGCAGCGCTGTCAGTTCCGCAAGACGCAACGCCGGGTAGTCCGTTTCGATCGACCCGCGCATGTCGGCACCGGAGCCCTTGACCCACATCACCTGCTGCTCTCGCCCGAGGTGATCAACGACAGTCCCCTTGGCCGACGTGTTGCCCCCGCCGTACACGACGAGTGACGCGTCATCACCAATGCGATTCGAACGGTCAACGAGCTGTCGAAGCGGGGTCAGTTGGTCGTTCACTGTGCCTCCTGATGCACCAGAGCGTCGACCGTCGATTCAGCACTCGGCTGCACGACAGCATGTTCGGTAACGATGGCGGAGATGAATCGAGCCGGGGTGACGTCGAAGGCGGGGTTGAATCCTCGAGCCCCGGCAGGTGCGACCTGAATACCCCCGATGGACGTGACTTCCGATCCATCACGAAGTTCGATTTCGATCTCGTCACCGGAAGCAGTTGATAGGTCGACCGTCGACGACGGAGCGGCGACAACGAAGGGGATACCGGCCGCGTGGCAGGCAAGGGCGACGGAGACCGATCCGATCTTGTTCGCCGTATCTCCGTTCCGCGCGATGCGATCCGCTCCAATGATCGCCACGTCTACCAGTGAGCGCAGAATCGTCGAGGCGGCGGCGCCGTCGGATTGGATGACGTGCGGGATTTGATCCTGAGTCAACTCCCACGACGTCAGCCGCGAGCCCTGCAGCAGGGGACGAGTTTCGTCGGCGTAGACCTGCTCGACGTCGCCGCGGAGGTGCAACTCTCGAATGATCCCCAGGGCTGTCCCCCATGCGGTCGTCGCCAAAGAGCCCGTATTGCAGTGCGTGAGGATGCGCAGCGGTCGGGTCGTGGTGTTGGCCAGAATCCAATCCGCTCCTTGTCGCGACAGTTCGCGATTGGCTGCCTCGTCTTCTTCGGCGATCCGATCCGCTTCGGCTAGGACTGCGTCGACGCCACCGGCGACCATGGGCCGCACACGGTCCACACCCCAGGCGAGGTTGACCGCCGTCGGTCGTGCATCGCGGATCCGAGTGATCTCCGATTCGAGGCGAGCGGCATCCCAGTTTTCCCGTTCACCCTGCAACATCGCGACGGCCACTCCATAGCCACCCACGGCACCCAACGCCGGGGCGCCACGCACGACGAGCCGGATAATCGCGTCGACCACATCGTCCACTCGGCTACACGTGACATACGTTTCCGTCGTCGGCAGCTCGGTCTGGTCGATCAGGACCAAGGCTCGGTTCGACCACTGGACCGCACGAATGTCATCCACGAGATCTCCAATTGAGCAGTTGTCCTACAAGTGGCGGCTAGGCTAGCGCACTGAGGGGGTAACTGTGAGCGGAACCGACGTGACTAGAACCGATACGACGCGAGGAACCTCGCGGATACCTCTCGGTCGAGAAATCGCTGAAGACCTACGCCGGAGAATCGTCGGGGGTGAGTTCCCTCCCGGGGCGAGGCTTCCCAGCGAGACCGATCTAGCCGCCGCCTACCGAGTTTCCCGCGTGACTATTCGTACCGCCGCCAAGGCCCTCGAATCCCAAGGCCTCGTCGACATTCGTCACGGATCAGGCATGTTTGTGGTCGACTTCGGTGGCCAGATCCGCTCCGGAGTTCAAGAACTTCGATCGATCACCGAAACGATTGCCGAGATGGGCCTCGAGCCGGGTGTGGAGTACCACTCGATCTCACGCCGCCCCGGATCACGCAACGAATCAAGCCGGCTTCACCTCGACAGTGGTGCAGACGTTCTCGAACTCCAGCGCGCCATCACCGCCGACAGTGAAGTCGTGGCGTACTCGTACGACGTTCTGCCCGCGGGTGACATGACGACCGAAGTCGAGAACAGTTTCGGTGACGGCTCCATGTTCGCGTCCATGGATCGGATCGGCTTGGTCTCGGTCAGGGCTCTCGCGGAGTTGCACGCCGTCCACTCGGCCGACATCGGCTGGGGCGATGACCGTCCCGATAACGGTCTGTACCTCCTTCTCGACCAAGTGCACTTCGACCGTGACGGAACCCCCGTCGCATACAGCCAGACATATTTCGTCGAAGGACGCTTTCAGTTCGTGTTGCTACGCACGCGGTGACGCTCGGGCACTGAAGTGTCAGCCGCTATCCTGAGGGCTGTGCGCATTCCCCGATGGTCGGAAATCCGAGAACTCGCGCAGTTCGAACCCCCCAATCTGAACTCGCGAGAGCGGGCGCTCGCGAGAGCGGCGAGCTTGAGCGATATCCGCGCCATCGCGAAGAGGTTCACTCCACGGGCGGTGTTCGACTACACCGACGGCTCCGCCGGAGAAGAACTCGCTCTATTGCGTCAGCGCCAACTTTTCCGCTCCGTCGAATTCCGTCCCACCGCTCTGGTCGACGTTTCGAACGTCGACCCTTCGACGACGTTCCTCGGCAAGCCGGTGGATCTTCCCATCGGTTTTGGTCCCACAGGTTTCACGCGCATGATGCACCACGCTGGAGAGGAAGCCACTGCGTCCGTCGCACGCGATAACAACCTCGCGTTTGTTCTCTCCACACTCGGCACCACCAGCCCGGAAGACCTGCAAAGGGTTGCTGCCGGGGGGAACAATTGGTTCCAGTTGTACATATCGAAAGACCGTTCCATCACCCACGACTTGCTCGACAGGGTCGAGTCGGCCGGCTACAGCACGATCGAACTCACGATCGACACTCCCGTGGGTGGTATTCGTCGCCGAGACATTCGCAACGGTCTGACCGTTCCTCCGAAACTCACCGTGTCCACCGCCCTCGACATGGCGCTGCATCCCACGTGGGTGTGGAACGCCTTGACGCATGAGCCGTTGGAATTCGCATCCTTGAAGAATTCGGAGGGCACCGTCGGGGAACTGCTCAGCCGAGTTTTCGATGCATCGTTGACGATCGATGACGTCTCATGGCTTCGAGACCGGTGGCCGGGGAAACTCGTCGTCAAGGGGGTCCAGTCCGTCACCACGTCGAAGGAATTGTCGGCCGCCGGCGTCGACGCAATCGTCTTGTCCAACCACGGCGGACGCCAACTGGATCGTGCGCCGGTTCCGATGGAGGTGCTCCCCGATGTGGTCGCAGCGGTTCCCGAGGACTGCGAGGTGTACGTCGACGGTGGCATTACCGACGGCGCGGATGCGCTGGCGGCTGTAGCACTGGGAGCGC
>WLWL01000081.1 GCA_012103605.1 Candidatus Nanopelagicales bacterium | reverse complement strand
GTGACGACGGGTCGTCTGCCGGACGACGAAGATCGGATTGAGGACGTCGCGAGCATCATCGCCCGAGCGGCGGGCTCTGCCGGCGGCACACTTCGCTAACCCCGATGGGGCGGGTCTTCAGACCCGAATGACCAGACCGTCATGGGCCGGTGTTGCAGACCTCCTTGTCGTTGATGATCTGAATGCGGTGGACAGCCTTACGCCACTCACGGAGTAATGACGATCTTGTGTGCGGTGCGATCGCCCCGGAGCGCCTCGAGCGCGTCCCCGTAGTCCTGCACCGGATACCGATGGGTGATCAATCCGTCCGTGCGGATCGCCCCGCTGCGAAAAGCGGCAAGCGCGTCCGGAAAAGAGTCCACCTCGGTGAACGAGCCCATGATCGTCAACTCCCGCCGGAAGATCTCGAACGGCGAGATCGACACGAGGTCGGACTCGTCGGTCACCCCGTAATACACGATGCGACCGCCGTTGCGGGCAACCTGAGGTAGGGACTCCACCACCGCGGCCTTCCCGGTGGCATCGATGACCACGTCGAAGGCACCGAACTTCTCGACCAGCGCTGCCATCGACCCGGGCACGTCGTGGCGGTTCATCACGAAGGTGCCGATGGGCGACAACAACGCCGCCACCGACAACTTGAACTCGTTGGGATCGGCCAACACGACGCTCGACGCCCCGGCCATGCGCAGAAACTGCGTCAGCAGCACACCGGTCGGCCCCGCACCGAAGACAACCACCGAGCACCCGGTAAGGGGATGGAGTCGATCCATCAAATGCGCGATGCAGGCCGACGGTTCGGCGAAGACGGCCAGGTCGAGATCGATGCCGGTCGCATCGAACAACTGCGCGCCGGGCACGAGAACGTAGTCGGCGAAGCCTCCCGGCGTCGATGACCCGATTCCCGCGAACGATTCACACAGCCAGGGACGCTCCTCGGTGCAGTAGGCGCACGCTCGACAACTCGAGTTGGGGTTGATCACGACCTGTTGGCCCACCGACAGTGCTCCACCGTCGCCGTCGGTGGCGTCGGCGCCCACCGCGGCGACCTCGCCGACGGTCTCGTGGCCGGGGGTGAGCGGGAAGTTCGCCAGGAACTGTCCCTCATGCAAGTGCAGATCGGTCCCGCACATCCCGGCGGCCGTCGTCCGCACGAGCACGTCGCCAGATCCCGGCTCGGGCGTCGGCACGTCTCGCACGGTGAAGGACCCCGGTTGGTCATAGACCACAGCACGCATTGGCTCAGTATCGCGGCATGCGCCGCCGAACTACCGTTGCCTGGTGATCTTGGGGAAATTCCTGCCGGCCGGCGCCCTTGCCACCGCTCTTGCCACCGCACTTACCGGTGCACTGCTCGTGGCGTGCGGCGGTGACGCCGACTTCGTTCCGATCGAAGCGCAGCCCGAGCCGGGCCTGTCCATGCCCAGTGCGGTCGAGGGCCCGTTCCCGGTGACCCGCGTGGTCGACGGTGACACCGTGCGCGTGCTGATCGAAGGGCAGGACACCGCCGTGCGACTGATCGGCATCGACACCCCCGAAACGGTGGCCCCGAATCGCCCGGTGGAGTGCGCGGGCCCGGAGGCCAGCGTGTATGCGGAGCAGTTGATGTCCGGCGAGGACGTCTACCTTGAACTCGACGCGAGCCAAGGCACCTACGACAACTACAACCGGATCCTCGCCTACGTGTGGCTCGAGGACGACCTGATGGTCAACCTGGCGATGATCGACGCCGGCCTCGCGGAGGAATACACCTACGACGACCCCTACACCTACCAGCAGCTGTTCCAACAAGCCGAGCAAGACGCCAAAGACGACCTGCGGGGGCTGTGGGGTCAGATCTGTTGACCTAGCGCGACCCGACGGTGGCGCGAGCGTTCTCCATGCCCGTAGCCATGAACTCCCGCGCGTGTGTGCCGAGGTCCATGCTGTCCTCCCACAGGTTCCGCCACACCGCCAACGTGTTGGACAGGTGCGGGTCGACAACGGCCGAGGAGAACGACTCGAAGGTGATCGGCCCTTCGTAGTTCATGTCGGCCAGGGCGCCGAAGACTTCCTCGAAGTTGATGGTTCCTTGCCCTAAGTACCCGCGATTCGATTCTCCGATGTGCACGTAACCCAAGCGATCGCCGGCCAGGAGCAGGGGAGCGCGAAAGCCCCGTTCCTCGATGTTCATGTGATACACGTCCGCGTGCACCACCACGTTGTCCTCATCGACATCGTCCATGTAGTCCAGCGTCTGCTGCACGGTGTTCAGCAGGTTGCTTTCGTAACGGTTGACGAACTCCAAGGTGATGGTGATGCCCGAGCGCGCTGACTCTTGAGCGAGTTCCTTGATGACCGCGACGCTGTTCGCGCGGGCGGCGGCCGTCCCCGGACCGGGGTACTTATCCATGGCGCTGAAGATCACCCCGCCGAGGTGGGTGGCACCGACACCACGAGCCACCTGCAAAGCGGACATCAACGTCTCGCGCCCGGCCGCCACCAACGCCGTGTCCTCGCTGTTGATGTCAGTCGCGAACGTCAGCCCCAACGTCATGGTCGCCGACAAGCCGTGCGCCTCGAGGCGGGCACGCGTGTCGTCCACGTCGATCGCGGAGGGATCCAGTGCGGGGATCTCGATGAGGTCGTATCCGGCGGCGGCGGTGCGCGAGATCGCGAATTCGGCCTGCTCGGGTTCCCATCCCCCCGTCCACACCAGGGCGTGCACCCCGAAAGCGTTCGTCACAGCAACCTCCCAAAGCCCCGTTTGAGCCTCTATCCAACCCTCACTCGTGTTGGATAGAAGCGTGACCCCGGAAACGAACACCCCCGCCCCCTGGTGGCTTGATCCGGGCTTCATTGCCTTCGACACCGAGACCACGGGAGTGGACCCAGCATCGGATCGGATCGTGACCGCTGCGATGGTGAACTTCGCGAACGGTGAGGTGACCAGTGAGCACGAATGGCTGCTCAAGCTCGACATCCCGATCCCGCCGGCCAGCACACAGGTCCACGGAATCACCGATGAGCACTCCCAGGCGCACGGTCAACAAGAACGCGAAGCACTCGTCGAGATCCACGAGCAACTCACCTCGCGGGCGGTGCCCATCGTGGCCTTCAACGCCACCTTCGACGTGAACATGCTGAACGCCAACCTCGCCCGCCATGGCATTCCCACGATCACCGAGATTCCGGTCATCTGTCCGTACGTTCTGGACAAGCACTTCGACAAGTACGTCAAGGGACGCAACCAACGCCGACTGATGCCTACGATCGAACGCTACGGACTACAACTCTCCGAAGACAGTTGGCACGGCGCCACCGCCGACGCCACCATCACCGGTCAACTCTTTCTCGCCCAAATGGACAAGTACGACGCCCTGCGCGCCATCGCACTCGGTGAACTCAGCGACAGCATCGAGACCTGGCGTGAGCAACAAGAAGCCGACTTCCAGGCGTGGTTGGCCAGGAAGCGGGCTGAGGAGAGCTAGCGGGTGAGCCCCGGACTCATAATCTGGTAGTCGTTGGTTCGAGCCCGACCCGCCCCACTTCATAGGGGAGACGTATGAGGCGGGTACTGGAACGGACAAAAGAGACGCTGGTGGTGCGACAAAACGCATGACTTTGTTTCACTCTCGCGTTACTGCGCCACAAGCAGCCGTTGGCGACGTAGGTTCCCTCAAGCGGGGTAACTGTCAATACATCCAGGGAGTGAGTGCTGGTGAGGAAGAAGTCTTGGGGTCGCCTTGGGGCGGCCGTTGGTTCGGTGGCGTTGCTGGCGGGTGGCTTGGTGGGGGTCGCCGCACCCGCGCAGGGTGTCCAAAAGTGCAACGATGGAACGTTCTCCCAGACAGAGCCAGGCACGCAGGGTGCATGTTCACGTCATGGCGGCGTTGACCGTTCGTGGACGGCGCTGGAAACTACGGCCAGTGACGAAGACCCCTCGTCCGATGGAGGAACTCAGGGGTCGGAGCCGATGCAGAAGACCCCGCCGCCCCCGCCGTGCTGGGACGCGACTATCAATAACTGCCCTGTGGGTGGCGCGTTGAGGTTTACGGCTCCGAAGTACGCGATGGTTGGTGTTCCCGTGACGATGTACGCGTACGCGTCGTGGCGTCCTGACGCTAACTCGCCTGCTGAGCCGACGAACGGCACCGCGGTTATTCGTGTGGATGGTGAGGACTACTCGGGTGTGGAGTTCAAGGATGGTGTCGCGGAGTGGCGGTTCATTCCCCAGGCCGAGGGGATGAAGGAGTTCACCGCCAGCGGTGTGCTGTTCTCAGGTCTATCGGGTGCGAATGCTTACATCGACACCGTTGAGGCGCGCACGTACGTATTGGAGTATGACCCCGCCGCCTATGCGAAGGCCCTCAAGAAGAAGGCTGTCGACGTACGCGACACCTACGTCATTACGGACCCGAACCAGGCCCGCTCGTACTTGGAGGACCGCTACGAATGGAGCGTCTCCGAAAAGTCCGATGACGTGTGCGCGGTGTATGAGACCAAGAAGGGCGCCGTGAAAGCCAAGTTCAACGGCGAAGGCAAGTGCACCGTCATTTGGATGGACAAAAAGTCCGAAGAAGAAGGCAAGTACACGTTCATCGCCAAGAAGTAAGCCGAACTGCCCGGCCCCCCGCGGGGGAGAGTGCCGGGCGCCAGATGCGGAGCGGTCGCCCCACACCCTCGGGGCGGCCGCTTCGGTCTTCTGCGTCACCTAAAGCCACGGACCTCTGTTCCAGTAGTCGATGTATTTCGAGTGTTACGGTCGAAGAGTCAAAAGCCCATCGGCGGGACGTCTGGACAGACTCCTTTTTAGTCGTCGGTTCGAGCCCGACCCGCCCCACCACTATTTGCCCCGTGAAACGGTCCCCTTTTGTGTGCTTTCATGGTCCCGATATGCGTAGTCCTCGAGTCGTTCTCACCGCGGTGTGCATGTCAGGTCTCGTGCTTGCCGCCTGCTCGTCTGAAGAGGCCACCCCGGAGCCATCTCCATCACCGTCAGTCGAGCCATCGGAGACCACGTCACCTTCCACGGCTCCCAGTCCGGAACCCACGCCGTCGTCAACCCAAGAGCCTGCTCGCGAGGTGACATTCGCACCGGTGGATCCGGGGATGCTGGGGATGCATGTGGCGGGGGCGCAAGAGGGTGATTGGCCATCCGATGCGGTGCCGGTGGAGTCGTTGCGGTTGTGGGATACCGGGACGTCGTGGTTGCAGATCGAGGCGACGCGTGGTCGTTACGAGTGGGGCTCGCTGGACACGGCGCTGGAGACTGCCGCGGATGCGGGGGTGACCGACGTGTTGATGGTGCTCGGGCCCACGCCGGTATGGAACGCGAGTTCGCTGAAGGGCACTCAGTATCCGGTGCCGGGGGCGGCGTCCGAGCCGAAGTCCCTGCAGGCGTGGGATGATTTTGTTGCGGCGGTGGTGGATCGATACGCGGGACAGATCACGGCGTATCAGATCTGGAACGAGGCGTCGTTGAAGATGTTCTGGCAGGGAAGCCCGGAGCAGATGGCTGATCTGACCGACCGTGCGTATCGGATCATCAAGGACAAGGACCCGTCGGCGCTGGTGGTGGGGGCGAGCACGACGGTGCGGCTGCTCGGAGCCTTCGAACGGTTCTTCCCGGCGTATGTGGAGGAATTGGCTGCCAGGGATTGGCCGGTTGATGCGTTGGCGGTGCACTCCTACCCCAGCGGGGCCCAAGGGCCGCTGGATCGAGCGCGCAACCTTCGCTTGGTGCGACAGACGCTCGATCGGCTGGACGCTCCGGCGTTGCCGGTGTGGGACACGGAGTTGAACTACGGGCTCGCCGGTCCAGGAGATGTGCCGCGCGGTGAAATTGTTGGTGACCAAGCAACCAGCTGGGTGGTGCGGACGTATCTGGACTCGATGCGCTTCGGGGTTGGTCGCACGTATTTCTATATCTGGACCCCCGAGCCATATGAGCTGCTCGGGATGCAGATGACCAACGATTCCGGAGCCGCGGCGGGGCTGCGGGTGGTCTCGGACTGGCTGGTCGGCGGCGAGTGGGGCGGGTGCGAAATCTCCGGCTTGGTCAACACCTGCGTGGTGCGCAAAGACGGCGAGGTCAGTGAGTTGCTGTGGGCGGACGTTGGTGAGGGTCAGGTGACCGGGTTGCCCGAGGGTGCGGAAGCGTGCACGGCGCTGGGCGCCTGTCAGGTGGTCGGCGAAGACGGAAGCATCGTTGTCGACGACGTGCCGGTGCGTGTTTTCCCAGCCCGTGATGTCGT
>WLWL01000080.1 GCA_012103605.1 Candidatus Nanopelagicales bacterium | reverse complement strand
GGCGCATCGCCGCGCCATCGACGCCGCTGGACTACATCGGCATGATGAACAGCGCCCTGCGGTGCAAGGATCCCGTGGTTGTTCTCGAACACGACGCCGATCTGTATAAGACCTCGGGACAGACGCCCGAATCCGATCTTGATTTCCACATCCCTGTCGGTCGGGCCGCAATTCGTCGACAGGGCAGCGCTGTGACGGTTCTGACCTACCTATCCATGGTGCAGCAGTCCCTCGATGCAGCCGAATCCAGTGGGGTGGACGCTGAAGTCATCGACCTGCGATGGCTAGACGCAGCAAGTGTCGACTGGGACACCATCGGAGAGAGCATCCGCAAGACCAACAACGTCATGATCGTCGAGCAAGGGAGCCGGGGCACCTCGTACGGAGGATGGCTGACCGACGAAATTCAACGTCGTTACTTCGATTGGCTCGATTCACCGATCCAGCGGGTTTCCGGTGCGGAATCTGCGCCCACCATTAGTGCGGTGTTGGAGAAGGCGGCCCTGCCGAACGAGGACACCGTCGCCCAAGCGCTCGTCGACCACTTCGCGACACCGCACGGGAGTCGATAGATGCCGCGCCTATTGCGTATGCCCGGCATCTCCGCCGATGCCGAAGAAGTCGTCTTCCTCGAATGGTGTTCAACGGTGGGCAGCACCGTCGCCGCGGGCGCGGCCATCGCCACGGTGGAAACGGAGAAGGCGAATGTCGACATCGAAGCCGAAGAAGAGGCCGTTCTGTGGCGGACCTTGATCAAACCCGGTGATGCGGTCGCCGTGGGTGCGCCGATCGCCGTGCTGGCCGGCGTTGGGGAAGACGTGTCGGATGAAGGCAGCGTCTTGGACGCGTTGGGTCTCGCGACCATAAGCGCCGCCGATGCTACCGAACACCACGTTGCTGATCACGACAACGTGGAAGAACGCGACGCGACAGCGACACCCACAGCGACACCCACACCGACACCGGCCGAAGCGACTGCCCCTAGTCCCGCAACAGAAATCGGGGTCGACACACCACAGGCCAGCGGCCGACTCTTCGCATCTCCGCTGGCGCGCAAGTTGGCGCGGGACAACGACATCGCATTGGACAGCGTGGTGGGCACGGGGCCTAGTGGGCGCATCGTCCGCCGAGACATCGACCTAGCGGCAGCAGATCGAGTCAAGGATCATGCACCGCAGCCGACTGCCAGTCAGCCACGTGAAGCGATAGGGAGCCAGGCTGTCGGTGCCGCGCAGTTTGTGGACATTCCGCACTCGGGAATGCGGCGTGCGATTGCGCGTGCGTTGACGGCGAGTAAGCAAAACGTCCCCCACTTCTATCTGGAATCCACCTGTCGGGTCGAATCGCTGCTTGAGATGCGCCAAACGATTAACAATGACTCGCCGGTACGGATATCCATCAACGACTTCGTGCTGAAGGCGGTGGGCAAAGCGTTGATGGACGTGCCGGAGATGAATGTCGTGTGGACGGACGACGCGGTGCGCCGTTTCTCGACAGCCGACGTATCGGTGGCTGTTGGCGGTGATCACGGCTTGGTGACTCCCGTCCTGCGATCGGTCGAATCCATGAGTCTGTCCCAGATTTCCGGTCACGTCCGAGACGTCGTCGGCAGGGCCGGGAGCGGGCAGTTGAAGCAGGGCGAACTAGAGGGCGGATCCTTCTCGGTGTCGAACTTGGGCATGTATGCGGTGGAGAGATTCGCGGCCATCATCAATCCGCCGCAGGCCGGGATCCTCGCGGTGGGTGCCGTACGGGAGGAACCCGTGGTCACCAACGGTTCACTTGGCGTTGGCTCGGTCCTCACGGTCACCCTTTCGGCCGATCATCGAGGTGTCGATGGGGTGGTAGCGGCGACGTGGCTGAAGAGACTCACAACACTGATGGAGAATCCGGCATTGCTGCTTGCGTAGCGCGCGCCCGCGTACCTGTGCGTACGCGGGAAGGGTGCCGTATGGCAGATACATTGAGGAAGAAGGCGGCAGGGGAGACGCGGTGGCACCACGGGTAAGCATGGAGACCTTGGCCAAGGCCGCCTACTGGTATTACGTCCAAGACTTGAGTCAAAAGGAAGTCGCGCGGCGCCTGGGCACGAGCCAATCGAATGTGTCTCGGCTCATGAGGTCGGCCCGCGAGCACGGGGTCGTGACGTTCGACATCTCCTACCCGATTCACCGCGAGCTGGACTTGGAAGATGAGTTGCGGTCGGCATTCGAAGAATTCGGAGTCCGTGATGTTGTCGTGTCACAGGCGTTCTCGGACACCCAGGCTCCAGCGGAGAGCCAAGCGGGAGTGTTGAGCCTCGCCAGATCCGGAGCCGAGTGGATCCAAGACAACGTCGTGGACCACGACACCCTGGCTCTCTTCTGGGGAACGACCGTGAAGGCCATGGTGGACGTGGCCCGCTTCGATCGCAGGATCGACGCCCACGTTGTGCAGCTCGCCGGAGAGTGGAGCGTTGATCCCGGACTGTCGGGCCACAACCTGGTGCGTGATCTCGCGGACAAGATGGGCGGCCGGTACTCCTACTTCAACGCCCCCGCGGTCGCCGCCAGCGCCGAGGAAGCGGACGCGCTCTTATCGACTCCCGAAGTGACACGGTCGTTGGAGTTCGCCCGTCAGGCCAACGTGGCCTTTCTCGGCATCGGATCGTTTCCCACAGACACCACACGAACATTTCTTGATCTTGCAGGAGCGACAAAGGCGGAAGTGAGCGAAGCCAAGAAGAAGAAGGTCGTGGGGCAGTTTGCCGGTCGCTTCTACGACGCCAACGGTGAACAGGTGGACCTCGCAATCCACCAACGTTTGGTGTCGCTCGATCTCGCCGACGTGCGGCGCATTCCGACGATCGCGACTATCGCCCACGGCAAGGGAAAGACAGCGGCAGTGCGGGCCGCCATCCATGGAGGACTTATCGACGTGCTCATCGTTGATCCAGACCTCGGGCGTAGCCTGCTGACCTAGGAGGTGATGACGTGGCAGTTGCTGCCGATCGAGCCTCGCATTTCCGTTGATCGACAAGCGTTGGTGTATCCGCCTGCTCGCGCTGGGGCTGGTGCTTGTAATCACTGGTATCGCGCACACGACTAGCCCGCCAGAAACCAGCGCACAGGCAGCTAGCGCGCGGATGGCGTTCGCTCACGAGATGCCCACGCAAGCCGACGCAGACGCCACGGTGACGGTCGTCAGTCGAAACATCTACCTCGGCGCCGATGTCGGCTCGGCTTTGGAGTTGCTGCCCGATATGCCTGCAGCGGCGCAACTGATGTGGGAGCAGGTGGCGGCCACCGACTTCTCACGTCGAGCACCCCTGCTGGCGGCGGAGCTGGCGGCGGATGCTCCCGATGTGGTCGCTATTCAGGAAGCAACGACCTGGGAGTGCCGACCGACATTGTTCGGATCGTCCACGGTTGTTTTCGATTTTCTTGCCCAATTGCTGGAAGCGACTCAGGACACGGGAGTGGAGTACGTCCTCGCATCCACCGGTGATCAGACAGCCATGAATCCTGGCTACTCCATCCCGGTTCTTCCGTATCTGACAACCGTCCGCGACCCGATGACTTTCCAGCCGTTGTTTGGAACGGACTCCGCGGCATGTGGGTTCACCATCGGTGATGCGCTGCTGGTGCGGGCGGATCGCGCGGACGACGTGCGGGACGTCGGTCAGGGTGACTACTCGACCATCTACTCGATTGTTCCGGTGCTTTTTGAGATCGATCGCGGCTATGTGTGGATCGATCTCGCGGTCGGCGCAGGCGAGGTTCGCTTCGTGACCACCCACTTGGAATCGCTGTGGAGTGAAGGAGCGACGCCGGTCAATGCGGAGCAGGCGCTGGAACTTGTGGAGGTCGTGGACGGGTGGGGAGTGCCATCGGTGGTGATGGGCGACTTCAACAGTGATCCACGTGATCCACGGCCGATGGCAGCACCGAATCCGGGACTGCAGCCAGACACGACCACCGAATGCCAAGCGCAAGTCGAGAACCCGGCGGAGGCGACGGCGCGAGCCGAGTGCAGCCCATACTGGACGATGGTGCGTGCCGGTTTCCGCGATGCGGGGCCCGACGCGCTCGATCCGTTGAACGCCACGTGGGGTTCTAGCGCGCTCCTTGCCGGACCCGACCCTGATCGTCTCGTGCAAGCACCGAACAACCCGTACGGGTACACCGATCGCCTGGATTACGTGTTCACATCCGCCGGTATCGAGGTAGTCGAATCCTCACTCGTGTCTGCGACCTGGCCCACCCCCGAAGGGTTGTGGGAGTGCACCGATGCGCAGCAGGTGGAGAACGCCGACCTCGCCGCCACCATGATGGGTGTTGAGCTGCCACGCGCCTTATGCCTGCCCACCGATCACGTCGGTGTGCGGGCGACGCTGGCGATCGGTGAGACGGCCGTCGTTTCAAAGACCGATGATCGCCTTCCGGTGCTGTCCTGGCTCATCATCCTTGGCGTAATCGCCGCGCTGTCGGGACTGATCTCTTGGTGGGCGATTCGACGATCGTCGCTCGAACGGTAGTTCCCGCATAGACGAAGGGCCGGGTGCACACCACCCGGCCCTTCGTCTATGACAGCCTCGTTACCGCTTCACCTCGAAGCGATCAAGCATCATCACCTTGTCCCACGCGGTGACGAAGTCGGTCACGAACTTCTCGTGCGCGTCGGCGCAGCCGTATACCTCGGCAACCGCACGGAGTTGGGAGTTCGAGCCGAACACCAGGTCTATCCGGCTCGCCGTCCACCGGACATCACCAGAGGATCGATCCTTGCCCTCGAACAGGGTCTCGGTGTCGTCCGTGGGCTCCCACGTGGTGCTCATGTCCAGCATGTTGACGAAGTAGTCGTTGGTCAGTTGACCCTTGCGTTCGGTCAAGACCCCGACGTCGGAACCATCGACATTGGTGCCGATAACGCGCATCCCCGCCACCAGCACGGACATCTCCGGGGCAGACAAGCCGAGCAAGTTGGCCTTGTCGACCATCAACTGCTCGGTGGGCCGAACCTGACCCTTGGCTACGTAGTTGCGCATGCCATCAGCGGCCGGCTCCAGGGCTGCGAAGGACTCGACGTCCGTCATCTCCTGGGTCGCGTCGGTACGTCCGGGAGTGAACGGCACCGTGACTGTGTGACCAGCCGCTGCCGCCGCGCTCTCGATACCGGCGGCACCTGCGAGCACGATGAGGTCTGCCATGGAGACCTTCGCGCTACCAGCCGCGTTGAACTCCGCCTGGACACCTTCCAAGGTGCTGAGCACCTGGGCGAGGTGGTCCGGGTTGTTCACGGCCCACTGGTTTTGCGGTTCGAGTCGAATGCGAGCACCGTTCGCTCCACCGCGCTTGTCGGTTCCGCGGAACGTGGAAGCCGACGCCCAGGCCGTCTGCACGAGGTCGGCCGCGGTCAGGCCAGAGGCGTTGATCATGCCCTTTAGCGTGGCCGCGTCTGCGTCCGTAATCAGTTGCGCGTCTGGAGCAGGAACCGGGTCCTGCCAGATCAGGTTCTCCTCAGGAACCTCGGACCCGAGATATCGCACCTTGGGTCCCATGTCTCGGTGGGTCAACTTGAACCAGGCGCGAGCGAACGCGTCCGCGAACTCCTCCGGGTTCTCCAGGAAGTGTCGGGAGATCGGCTCGTAGATCGGATCGGTCCGCAGCGCGAGATCCGTGGTGAACATGATCGGTGCGTGGCGGGTGCTCGAATCGTGAGCATCGGGAACGGTGTCGGCTGACGCGCCACCCACCGGGATCCACTGCGTGGCTCCTGCCGGGCTCTTGGTCATCTCCCACTCGTGTGCAAAAAGCGTCTCGAAGTAGGACATGTCCCACGCCGTGGGGGTCGCAGTCCAGGCTCCCTCGAGTCCGGAACTGATGGTGTCGTCACCGCTGCCCGAACCCATGGAGTTCATCCAGCCCAGCCCCATGTCTTGCAGCGGGGCAGCCTCGGGTTCGGGACCGACGTACGCGTTCGGGTCGCCGGCGCCATGCGCCTTACCGAATGTGTGACCGCCCGCGATCAGGGCGACCGTCTCGTGATCGTTCATCGCCATCCGGCCGAAGGTTTCGCGGATGTCGCGCGCGGCGGCCATCGGATCGGGAACACCGTTGGGCCCTTCGGGGTTGACGTAGATCAAGCCCATCTGAACCGCGGCGAGCGGGTTCTCCAGGTCGCGGTCACCGGTGTAGCGCTCGTCGGCCAACCACTGGGCTTCCGAGCCCCAGTAGGTGATGTCCGGCTCGTAGACGTCAGCGCGACCGCCACCGAACCCGAAGGTCTGGAATCCCATGGACTCCATGGCCACATTGCCGGTCAGGATGAACAGGTCACCCCAGGACAGCTTGCGGCCGTACTTCGCCTTGATCGGCCACAGCA